>JAFPZK010000021.1 GCA_017417315.1 Bacteroidales bacterium | reverse complement strand
TACAACATGTTAAATTATAAAACTAAGCCATTCAGTAAAATCAGAATCGAAAAAGTTTGTAGTACACAAACATGAAAACACAAATTACTAATTTGCTGTTATACAATGAAAAATATCTTAATGATGGCAAAGTCGGGTTAAGGGCGGGACAATAAAAAAACCGCCTAAATTCATCAAAATAGGCGGTATAGAGGTGTAGAAGGCGGTTGTTAAAAAATATTAATACTTCTACGACAGACATTAATTTTATTGTTTAACAAATTTTTCGGCTGAAAGATTCCACTTGTATTCTACCTTGTATTCGTCAATATTTTTAAATTCTCCGCTATCATCTCGCATTTCGGCTGAACCGTCGTTGCGGTCTGAAGATGCATAAAAACTTATTATGCCGGTATAATTACTCAAATTGAAACTATAATCGTCCGCTTTGATTGTATGGTCGCAATCACCGTTAAAATAAGTATAATTAATATTCCACGCCGGATAATCCTGCGCTTTAGGAATCGAAAAATTAGCATCCGTTTCATCAATTCTGCCCTGCTCGTTATACCAAGCAAGTGTTTTGACAATTTTGAAATCTTTCATAGAGAAAAAATACGCATAACAACAACCCTCATTTTTGGTAGGATAAACTTGAAAATAAAACGACTTGTCATTTTTATAATAGGCTGCAAAACCGTTTTCTTCCGACATCAACTTCTCAAAATCATCATCAGTAAAACCGTTGCTTTTAAGAAAACTGCCCTCTCTGTTTTCTGTTTCGCCCGGTTTCAACATATCAAGAGCCGCAAAAAACTCTTTATTCTTTGCTGACAATTGCGATTTTGCAAGTTCGGCTTTTAATGTCGCATTATTTTTGACACCGTAAACCCGTATTTGTTCTATTTCTGAATTTTTGTCTTTGGCAGTAAACTCTATGATAATGTCAGTTTTTAATTTATAATCGGTATTAAGTTGCTGAGTAATAACATATTTACCGTCTTTCTCAGTTTCTCTGATGAGAGTATCTTTCATTTCATAACCTTTTTTGTAATCAAGAACGTTTTTAATCGGGAAACCAACGGCAACCGGCTTGCTTGATATAAAATAAAAACCGTTTTCAGTATCGGTTGTTTGCGCAAAACCGCATTTCGGGCTTTTGACAGTGTAACCTTTTATCACCGAACCCTCTAAATCAAACGTTGCAATAATTTCACCGTCCTCTTTCAATTCTTTTTCTGAAAATTCATCACCGAGACGGTATGATCTTTCGTTACGTGTTACATAAAAACCACCGAACTTGTCAATACGGTTTTCAACAACGGGGGTATTTTCTTTCAACATGAATTTTTCGCCGTTCCAAACAAAATCCACATTCCAATATTTATAAGATTTGAAAGTGAAGCCTTCGTTTGAAAAATCGAAATTTTTATCGTAATTGTCAGTATAGTATTTTTCAAAAGGTTTTAGTTGAGGCGGAAAAATATTGCCGGCATCAATATTTTCACCGTTTTGATTAACAAGAAAAATCTTCTTGACACTATAAATACTGTCCTCGCCCGCATATCCGTGAACATATTTCGTAACCATTGCAATCCACTCTTTATCAATTTTTTGATAACATTTTAGAGAGTATTGTGCCGAAAGCAAATTGTCGGGTTCTTCCGTTCCCTGAGGAATAATATACTCGTAGGTCATAAAAGTATTTGACACGAAATTTGTCGCCTCATCTTGCGAAATCCATTCAATTTCAACAGCCTCATCAATTACGGGTTTAATTTCAGGATTTGAGGCTTTGGCAGCATTCCATATCTTTTGAGCGATATTTTCTGTCGGTTCAACAAATTTGTATGGTTGCTGATTTTGTGCCGTTTCTTCGGATTTTGTTGTCGAAGTTTGATTCTGTTGTTGATTACCTCCGCACGAGAACAACAAAAAAGCCGAAAACGAAAGCATTAATAAACTTTTTGTCATATTGATTTTATTTTTTAATAAGATTTTTATTTTTGATTTTATTCTTCCACCAATTCCATGTATCCGACTTCTTTCTTGAAAAGATAACAGATTTTTTTGCCGCCTAACGCTTTTACTTCTACGGGTGAAAAAAGTTTTTCGTATCCGTTTGCTACCATTTCGTTAACGACAGAAAAAATATCCTTGCACGAAAAACACAAATGATAGGGCATTATGCCGTTTTTCTTTAAAAGGCCGGCTTCAAGACTGTCGGGATTTTTCTGACAAACAAGTTCTATTATCGTGCCGTCTTTTTCAAGATAACAGAGTTCTACCGTCAAAGCCTCGTCGTAAAGGGTTTCTTTGTGCAAGAAACCCAATTTTTCAAACTCTTTTGCAGTCGTTTTTATGTCGGGAACTGCGTAGCCGACGTGATGAAGTTTTAATGTGTTCTGCATTTGGTTTTAAAATTTTTCGTAGTGAATTTTTGATGTATCCCACTTGTCTTTTACGCGCCCTTCTGACAAAACATGACCCGCTAAAATAAGATTGAGCGGTACGATGTTTTCAGGCAATGCAAGTGTTTCTCTGAGTTTTGAAATACGGCTTTCAAGCGGGAAAATTCCCGTCCAAACCGCACCCAATCCCAAAGCATGAGCGGCAAGCAAAAGGTTTTCGCTCGCCGCCGAACAGTCTTCAACCCAATACAAAGTATTGTCTTCGCCGTCTCTCTTGCTTACTTCCTCGTAAAGCGAAATATCACCGCAAACCACTATGCCCGTACAATTCTCGTTAATCATTTTGGCATACGGAAGAAACGAGCGTAAGTTTTCTTTGGTGGCATTGTCGTTAACAACCACAAAATGCCACGGCTGATAATCCATTGCCGTAGGTGCCGACATCGCAGCATGAAGAAGAGTTTCGAGTTCTTCATCAGAGAGAGCCGCAGAAAAACGTCTTACCGATTTACGGCTCAAAATCATGTCAATTTTTTCGTTGTGTATCATAATTTTTTATTTATTAATTTTTTAAAATTTTGCTTCTATTCCTAACATAAACCAACGTCCTTTTTGTTTTACAGTGCCTAACGAACTACGTTCTCCCAACGAATAATCGCTGTTGAAAACGTTGTGAATATCAAGTCGGAATATCGTTTTTTTGATTCGATACCGCATACCCGGATTCAGCAAAAACACCTGAGGAATTTCTGTTTCCTCGCCTCTTATGATAGAATTTTGCCGTCCCGTGTAATAAAAATTTGCACAAATTTTTATTTTTTCATTCAGACGGTAACCCGCCGTAAAGTTAGCCGAAAACGACGGTACATTCAATATACTGCCTTTTTTTACCTCATCATAAAGAGCGTCGTATTTTTCTTCAATAATCTCCGGTTCTTCATATCCTTCATAATATATCTTATCATATTTAGTTGCTTTGTACTTTCCTGCTTTATAATCTGCTACCTTTTGAAACGAAAGATACCCGTATAAATTCCATTTTTTTGCATTATACGATATCATTGGCTCTATGCCCGCAATGCTAACGTCCCATTTGGTTTGTAAATTCGGCATGGCTAAATCCTTACATTTGTTGTAAAAAAAGTTCAATTCCAAATTTAAAGTACTTTTGTCGTATTTTTTTTGTGAATTAACGGTAAACTGAAACGAATGTAGTTTTTCAGGTTTTAATGACCCTTCATAATCATACGTTCTGTAAAAAAACGGAATGTCAACAAACGCTTTGGAATATGCAAATTTAAAATTCAACTTTTTGTCAAGCAAATATATAAGTGATATTCTCGGCGAAAATTCTTTCACATCACTTTTTGCAAATATGGAATCAGGGGTGTTAACTTCATAAAATCCCGCATGTTTTCTATAATAAGACCTTATTCCCGAATTTATTATAAAATCCTTGTAACGATGTTTCCATTGAATAAAAAACTCGTTTTTAGGTTCTTTTTCGCGAAAACCATATTTTATAGGCTCGTTGAATATGCAGTAATTATCTCTGCGCGTAAAATCATAAACCATATCATCGTCGTCAGAAAGATAATTAAAAACTGATACGTCCGCACCTGTCATAATTGTACCGTTATTATCAGTATTTCCGTAATTATAAGCCGCTTGTACTGAAATTCCCATATTACGGTCCGTCCAGCCTTCATAATATGCAATTCCATGAGATTGTTCTTTATCCTTTAATAAATTATAGTCAGAATCAAATTTATATGTCATAAGATAACAATAAGGGTCTGTATCATCTGATATAACAAAATATTTCGACATTGTCTCGTATGTCATATTACCTGAAAGTTCCAAGGTTAATTTGCCGAATTTCTTGGTATAACCTACTCTTACGTGTTGTGTTTCAAATGCGGCTCCGGGTTTATTGCCGTTGATATTACAATACTTAGAATACGAATACGGTGAACGATAGTAAACTTCTTCTTCTTTCGTAAAAGGAATTACCGTTTTGGAAGAGTTATAAGCATATTCCAAAAACAAACCTTTATAATTGAATTTTACTCCGAAATCAAATGACGGTCTATTGTTGTAGCCGCCTATTATAATTTTCCCCGGATTGGTATAAAACCCCGTCTGCTTTTCTTCCGGTACGTCAACATATTCTCCGTCCGAACGGTAAAAACCCGCCCACGCCGTAATGTCGAAACCCGCATAATGTTTGCCGATAAGTGCATCTGCCCTTACTTGTCCGTGATTGCCCGCTTGCAAAGAAAAATCAACTCCGTTGATGTCCATGCCGCTTTTCGTTATTACATTAACCACTGCCGTAAGTGCCGCATCTCCGTAAAGCGATGAGGCAGGTCCGCGCAAAACCTCTATTTGCTTTATCTTCTTCAAACTGATTGAATAATCGGCAAGCCCCAAATTAGAACAATAACTATTGAGCCTTATTCCGTTCAACATTATCAACACTTTTTCCTGCGATGCCCCCGAAATACCGCGCATTGCAAAATTCTTAACACCGTTGATTTCCATCACCGTAATGCCCGGCACGTATGCTACAAGCGCGTCTTGAAGCGTTTGCGCCCCACAATCTCTTATCATTTCTTCCGTTATCAACACTACGGGAACAGGAGTTTCCGCTAATGTTTCACGGCTCGAAGATGCGGTTGTTATCGTTGCAGTAAGTTCATTTTTGAGCCTTTCAATCATATCTCTGAAACGATACGGGTCGCCGGTATTATTGTAATCGGGCGATTCTTTAAGCAAAAGCACCGCATAATATTCCGCTTTTTCTTCATCGTCCATTGCCATTGCCGTAATTGCACACAACCTCAACGCCTCTATTTTTGCCTCCGGCGAAAACTTTTCGATATTCGTTTCCAACGAATCCATTACGTTTTCAAAACGTCCTATTTCATAGTCGTTTGCAGCAGTATTTACTTTCCCTTTTTGTTTTTCGGTATCCTGTGCAAAAACAAAAAACGGGAAAATTAATATCAGAATCAAAAGTATGGTTTTCTTTGCCATGGTTGTTATTATGTTTTAAAATTTTGCTTCTATTCCTACCATAAACCAACGTCCTTTTTGTCGTAAGGATGCTTCAAAACTTCCGCCTTGATAATACTCTTTGTCGAAAGCATTGCTTACTGAAAGGTTGATTCCGTAGTTTTTATACGACAATCTTACCGACGGATTCACCAAAAAAACTTCCGGCGAAGTGTAATCCTTAGTGTATAGCTCATAATCTTTATCAAAATAAATCTGATGAATCTCCTGCGTGGAATAATATTTTGCGTTAACAGCCAAGCGCAAAAAATTCCACGGTGAATATCCGACGGTAAATCCGGCTGTTACTGACGGTACATAAAAGAGTTGATTATCCCGCACATTGTCATAAAACACTTTTTTATATTGCTCCGGCGTAGTGGGGTCATCATACGGAACATAATCCGTTACCGTGTAAACAGAAGCAAAAGTATTAAAATAAAAACCTTTTCTTTCGTATGAGAGTACGGTTTCCATGCCTTGTGTGTTCAAATTCCAATTAACGTGAAATTTGAAGTCTTCAATCGTCGTAATCAGATTTTCATAACGGTTGTCGTAAATGTTTAATTCTAAATTGAGACCTTTTATGAAACAATCGGAAGAAAACGTCCCTTGAAATGATTTTAATATTTCAGGCTTTAATTCTTCGTAAGACTGCTCTTGACGTTTTGAATACGGAGCGTCAACAAACGATTTTGAATAATTGAGTTTTATATTCAAATGTTTGCGCAAATAAATAACGGAAAATCTCGGTGATAACACATTAATTTTATCTCCTTTATCAAACTCCATACCGGTGTCAGAATCGAAATCTTTTTTATAATGACTCTTAAAATCGTATCGTATACCCGAATTGATTATAAAATTTTTCCAACGGTGCTTTATCTGCAAAAAAACATCGGCGGAAGGTTCTGTGCCGCAATAGTCGTTATAATAGTCCATATATTCAGCGATAACACCGTATCTCGCACCGTTATATATATCGTAATTCTTCATTTCGTATTTTCCGTATTCGCAGCCTAAAAGCACCGAGCCGCCGTTCGACAACCCGCCGTATGTATATACGCCCGAAAACGATATTTTATAATTATCGGCTTTTTGCTCCGTGTATTTAAATATGCCCGATCGAAAAGTACGATAGCCATATAATACAAGACTATCAGTTTCTTCTACCGGAAAGAAATATCCCGAAGCGACATACGAATCCTCAAACAACGTATCCGCCACAACCTCATAGAATTTAGGCGTTTCCTTAAAATAACAGCCCGAAACGGTAAAACTGAATTTCGACAATTTGACGTTGTAAGAAACCACAAACTGCTGCGAAGAGGAAAGTTCACCCGGTTTTATTCCGAACACTTTGGCGTAGTTATCATATTCATACGGATTATAATTAATTTTTGTCAAACGCTCTACACTTTTCGACGATGTGTTTATATACTTAAAATTCAGGTGTTTCCATTCCATATCAACGCCTAAGTCGAAAGCCGGCGTGCCGTTGTAAGCCCCAATTATACAGTTACCTGCTATCGGCTCCTCCGTAAAATACAAATCTTCTTTGGTCATATAATGTTTTTGACCGTCGGAGCGGTAAATGTCGGAATAAGCGGTAACTGACAAGTTGTCGTATTTTTTCCCGAAAAGTATCCCCGCCTTTTTTTGACCGTAATTGCCTATTCCCGCCGAAACTTTTACGCCGTCGATTTCATCGGCTTTTTTTGTTATCACGTTTATAACACCAGACAAGGCAACGTCGCCGTAAAGCGTTGAACCCGAACCGCGTAAGACTTCAATCTGTTTTACTTTTTCAAGTCCGATTGCATAATCGACAAGTCCCGTGTTAGTAGAATAACTGTTGAGCCTTATTCCGTCAATCATAACAAGCATTTTTTCTTGCGAGGTGCCGAATATTCCGCGAAAAGAAAAATTCATATTGCTGTTGGTTTCTATCAGCGTTGTAGAGGGCAAATACGCAAGCAATACATCTTGAAGCGATTGTGCGCCGCAGTCTTTTATCATTTGTTCGGTGATAAGGATAATCGGGACGGGAACTTCTTCCAAGGTTTCTGCCTGCGACGAAGCCGTGCTTACGGTAGCAAGTTCGTTTTGCCTTATCTTTTCTACAATGTTGGCAAAACGCATAGGGTCGTGTGCCGAAACGTAATGCGGATTGTCTTTCAAGAGCAGCCGCACGTATTTTTCGGTGTTTTTAGCGTCTTGAAGTGCCAAATAGCAAAGTCCGCACAATTTGTAAACAGAGACCGAAAGCGGCGGTTTCACCCCGTGCAAACTATCCTCCAAAAGTGTTAATGCCGAGGTTACCCGTCCTATATTGTATTCTTCTTCGGCTTTGAAATATATCTGCCGCATTTTGTCATTGTTCTGAGCAGATAGTTTCAACCCCGAAAAAAACAATAAAAATAATATGATTAAAAAATTTTTCATTGCTATACGTGTTCTTTTTTTAAAACAACATTTCAAGCGTTATATCTTTGCTGATGATTGAATAATTTTGTGCGTTAGCAACACCGTAAGTTGTTATAAATACGGTATTTACAGCAAATTTCGTACCCGTTTCGGCTTCAAAAATAGCGGCTCTGTCGCGAAGTTTTTTCTCGTAATCTTTGGTCAAAACAAAATTATTTTTTGAAAATTTCATTTCGCAAAGATGAATAATTCTGTCAGCACGTTCTATCACGAGGTCGATTTGAGCCTCATTGTTTTTGCTGCGCCAAGTGCTTGCCGTTGTTACCATACCACTAATGCCTAACGCCTTTTCTATCTGACTGATGTGCAACAAACACAACAATTCAAAACTGTATCCTTGCCAAACGGCAATTTTAGTGGAGTTAAACACTTTTTGCCAATATCCGGGTTTTGCTTCCGCATTTTTTTCGATAAAACGATAATAAAACAGCGTGTAAAAATCACAAATTCTGTATATTTTGTTTTTATTACCACCGCCTGTTTTTACATATCCCGTTATAAAATCGCAACGTTCAAGGTTATCAAGGATTTTTGTCAGTTCTGAACCGCCGAACCCTTGTTTTTCGCTGATTTGAGTTCTCGTAAAGCCTTCTTGACGTGTTGAAAGCAATTTTATAATGTCAGCATATTTTTCGTAATTCGGGAAAAGTGCGGCAAAAAGTTCCGAAAATTCCGTTCTTAAAACCGCATTTTTCGACGAAAAAAACAATCTGTCAACATTTTCAACCAAACTTTCTTTCGACTCCAAAAGACTGTAATAATACGGAACACCGCCCAAAATCATATAACATTGTGCAATTTGAAAATCGTCCCAATTGCATTTTATGTTTTCCAAATACAGTTTGGTTTCGCCGAGCGTAAACGGACGAAGATAAATTTGCATCGTCGTGCGGTTGTAAAGTCCGCCACGGTTTTTCAAAATCTTGTCGATTATCCATGAAGTTGACGACCCGCAACATACAAACATAATATCGTCCCGAAACGCTGCCCAAGAATTCCAAAATTTTTCTAATGCCGGAATAAAGTCAGACCTACGGCTGTCAATCCACGGCATTTCGTCGATAAAAACAACTTTTTTGCCGATCTTTTTCTTCTTTTCCAATAGGAGTTCCAACTGTTCAAATGCTTCGTCCCAATTTTTTAAGTTCAAAGCATATTTGTTGCCGCTGTATTTTTTCAAGGCTTTTGCAAAATCATCTAATTGCGCCTGACGTGCATAATTATGCATTCCGACAAATGAAAAGTCGAATTTATCGTCAAAAAACTTTCTAATTAAAAACGTTTTGCCTATTCGCCGCCGTCCGTAAATTACTACAAATTCCGACCGCTGCGAATTTAGACATTTTTCTAATTCTTTCCTTTCTTGCTCTCTACCAATTAGTTGCATAATTTTCTAAAAATTATATATCGCCAAAACTGAGCAAAAATACATAGTTTTGGCGACATATAAAAATTATATATCGCCAAAACTGTACTTTTTTTACCTGTTTTGGCGCATTATAAATTCTTAAACTTGCCTTTGATTCCCAATAAAAACCAACAGCCTTTTTGTCTTATCGGAAATTCTGCACCGCCGCCTTGATAATATTTTTTGTTGAAAACATTGTTTGCAAAAAGCGAAATTTCTAAGTTTTTATGATTAAAAACCGCGCCCGGAGAAAACAACGTAACGGCAGGAAGTTTTTCCGCCATCCATTCATTATCCATATCGTCAAAATATTTGGTATACTGCTGACCCAAAAACTTGCAGTTGAGCGAAAAACGCAATTTTTTCAACGCCTGATACGCAGCCGTAACGTTACCGCTAAAAGACGGTACATTGAAAACATTTCCGTTGTAAGTGTATTTCATAGCCACATTAGATACCTCCTCCTCAATATACGTTTTTACATCGGAAGAAGAGTGGATAAAACTCATATTTGCATTTACAAACAACTTGTTTTGCTTGTAATCCGCCGAAAATTCCGCTCCGAGAGTGTTAACATCTGAGTTCATAAGCAAATTCCCGAATGCCAAATTCAACAGCCCTATACAACGATTGTAAAAGAAATTAACTTCCGTGTTGAGGTTTTTGACGAAATTTTTGCCCGAAACGGTAAACTGAACCGAAGAAAGATTTTCGGGGTCGAGTTTCTCCGAAAGACTATAAAGCGTAATGTTATTATACCGTTTTGCATACGGCACATCAACGTAAGATTTCGAAAATCCGAGTTTAAAATTCAGTTTGTCTAACATATAGATAAACGAAATCCTCGGCGAAAGTACGTGAATATCATTGGTATCGAGTTTATGCTGACGGTAATCAAACCTTGCGCCGGAATTTATGATAAAGCGTCCGAAACAATGTTTAAACTGAACGTAAAAATCGTTTGCGGATTCGTCTCCCGTAAAATATTTTTTATTGTTGTAATAATAGCGGTTTTGTATTTTATAGTCATACTTTGCGATATTTGTCTGATAAAAATCCGTTGCGTTAAGGTAATTATAATCTACGCCGAAGAGAATTGTTCCGCCGCGTTTTGCTTCTCCGTAATTATATATTGCCCTCAACGAGGCTTTGTAATCAGAGGTTTGCCACATCGTATATTTTGCAAGTCCGCTGTAATATTCTTTGAGAACATAATACATTCCCGTATATTCTCCCTCTTGGTATTCATCTTCGTATCCCTCATCGTCTTCTTGATAATATCCTTCTCCGTCGTATTCTTCTTCGTATTCGTATCCTTCTTCATCATATTCTTCTTCTTCGTAATAATAATCATAATAGACGACACCGCTATCAGTAGTAGTATCTGCCGTAACCTGATATTTTTCAGGCTTTTCGGCAAAAAAATGCGCTGAAGCCGAAACCGTGAATTTGCCGATTTTTTTGTTGTAAGCCAAATCCGCACTGAAAGAAGGAATATAATCGCCGGGTGCAAGTGCGTCCATTTTTGCGTAGCGGTTGTAATCGTATGGTTGATTTTTGTCCGAAAGTATATGCACACTTTTTGAAGCCGAATGTCGGAAAGTAAAACTCAAATCCTTCCACGCCGTTCTAAAACCCAAATCGTAGACAGGTTTTTGATTGTAGGCTCCCACGGTATATTTTCCGCTCAAAGTGTCGGATGTGTATTTTCTAAGTGTTGAAAAATCTATTTCTTCACCGTCGGCATAATAAGCATTAGTCCAAACGGTGAGGTCGAATTTTCCGTAATTTTTGCCGCCCACGAGGCTTGCTCTTCTCTGTCCGCAATTTCCAACGCTTGCCGAGAGTTCCAAGCCGTTGATGTCGCTGCCGGATTTCGTTACTATATTAACAACCGCCGACAATGCCACATCACCGTAAAGCGACGAGCCGGGACCTCTCAAAACTTCTATCTGCTTTATTTTATCGAGGCTGACGGAATAATCAGCAATTCCCGTATTAAAACCGTAACTATTGAGCCGTATTCCGTCCATCATAATAAGGACGTTTTCCTGCGTTTGACCGTAAAGACCGCGCATTGCAAAATTCATCTGTCCGTTGTACTGAATAGTCGTTACCGACGGCACGTATGCAATCAGCACGTCTTGAAGCGTTTGCGCTCCGCAGTCTTTTATCATCTGACGAGTAATAAGCGTTACGGGAACGGGTACTTCGTCTATTGTCTCGCTCTGAAAAGATGCCGCACTTACGGTTGCCTTTGCCTCAAATCTTATTTTTTCGAGAATGTCGGTAAACCTCAGCGGGTCGTCAATAGAAGAATAATACGGATTTGCTTCCAAAAGCAGTTCTGCATATTCCTCCGTTTTTTCCTCTTTGTCGAGGGCAAGGTAACACAGACCGCAAAGTCGGTAAACTTCTCCGCTGAGCGGCGGCTCGGCATATCGGAGGCTGTCCTCCAATATTACGAGCGCACTTTCTATCCGTCCGTCTTTGTAATCGTTTTCGGCTTTCAAATACAGATTACGCTGATTAGTATTCTGCGCCGAAAGCCCGAACGAAAACGTCAAAAAAAAGAATAAAAATAATGTTATTCTTTTCATTTTCTACCTTTTATTTTTTTATCGGAACTTCAAACTTAAATTCCGTACCTTTTCCTAATTCGGAAGTAAATGAGATTTTTCCGCCGTGTTTGTTTTCGATGATGTCGCGGGTGATAGCCATGCCGAGACCAGTCCCCTGCCCCGCCGGTTTGGTGGTGAAAAAGTTTTCGTAAAGTTTTTGTTTTACCTCATCAGACATTCCTTCGCCGTTGTCAGCAATTTTTATGATAATTTGCGAATCGGTAAAATTTACGCTGACGGAAATTTCGGGCTTATAATCATCTTGGACAGATTGTTGTTTTTGCCAAACGGCATAGCAAGCGTTGTTCATAACGTTCAACACCGCACGCGAAAGGTCTTGCGGAATCACTTTCATAAGAGGTGCACCCGCTTGATACTGCTCTTTTATCGAAATATTGAAATTCTTGAAGTTTGCCCTCATAGAGTGATACGACAACCAAACGTATTCTTTTACTACACGGCATACGTCGGTGGGCAAAAATTCGTTTTCCTTGCCTCTTGACATCAAAAGTATGTCTCTTACGATATTGACGGCTCTTTCGGCATGAGAAATTATTTTTTCCATGTTTTGATGCAAATCCTCCGAAGCCAAATCCAAATCTTCGAGGTCTTCTTTTGAGAGTTTGTCTTTGTTGTCATCAATAATTTCGCTGATGTCGCGCAATAATTTTTGCGAAGTTTTGGAAAAATTAATTACGAAGTTCAGCGGATTTTGAACTTCATGCGCAATTCCAGCACTTAGCAACCCCAACGAAGCAAGTTTTTCCTGCTTTTTCAATTGTTCCTGATAATATTCTGCACTTTCCATAACGTTAAACGCTTTTTAGTTTAATTAATTTTTTGTTGTTATCACATCAAATACCACCGTAAACTCCGTGAAGTTGTCTTTTTCGGACTCCACAAAAATATCGCCGTGATGGTTTTGAATAATTTCGCGGCTCAAATAAAGCCCTACACCCGAAGCCTCGCCCGTAGGTTTGGTGGTAAAAAACGGGTCGAAAACCTTATCAATAATCGTCTGCTCTATGCCGATACCGTTGTCGCGGAATTTTATCACGTATTTATCGGCAACGGAAGTGGCTTTCACATAAATTTCAGCCGGATACGGTGTCCTGTCAGCCTTCTTAATAACGGCATAAAATCCGTTGTTGATGATACTCATAAACGTTTTCGACAACAATTCGGGATTACCCTCAAACGGCATTCCTTCCTCTTGAATTTCAAATGTTACCTTAATTCCGTATTTCTTGATACATTCTTCGTGATACTTGCTTACAACTTCCTCGTTCTTTTTCAAAATACGGCACAAATTCGTTTTAACGACTCCGCCGCTACGGTCTTTGAGCATCTCTTCCATAGCCTTCAACGTGCGGGTAGTGTTCTGACCGTGTTCGCCTACTTTTTGAAGGTTGCCTTTCAACATGTTTAAAACATCGAGCGTATCTTCGTAATTATCTTCGTCCATTTTGTCTTTGTCGTCCTCGATGTTTGCCTCGATGTCTTTGACAAGACTTTCCGAAAGTTTTGAAAAATTGTTGATATAATTAAGCGGGTTGAGGATTCTGTCGATAAGACCCTGCGTAAGTTTTCCGACAGTCGCCATTTTTTCTTGTCGTATCAACTCATTTTGTGCGTTCGACAAATCGTCTAAGGCTTTTTCAAGACTTTTCGACTTGATTTCGATTTCGTCTTTTTGTTTTACGATTTCATCTTTTTGCTTAACGATTTCGTCTTTTTGCTTAACAACTTCCGCCGTGCGTTCCGAAACGATGTTTTCGAGTTTTATTTTTTCTTCTTCCAACATTTTTATTCGGTACTTGACGATAGCAAAAATCAACGCAGCCAAAGCCAAACCGTACAAAACATTCATATACCAGCGGCGATAAAACGGAAATTCGATTTCAAACTTCACCGATACAATTTCCGTCTCCTCTCCCGAAATTGCCTTGCCTTGAATTTCCAAGTTGTAACTTCCGTAATGAAGATTAAAAAATTCGGCATCTTTGTCGTCGTCCCAAGCAATCCATTGTCCGCCGTTGATTCTATAACGATAAAGCGTTTTGCCTACAATAGGCACATAATCAAGCGAATATTCAAATTTCAAATTTCTTTCGTCGCTTTTTAATTTTCCCAAATTTCCGCTGAACTCTCCGAAACCGCCCCAAATCACGCTGTCGCCGTTGAGCGTTACCGAGCGGACTTTCAAAACGGGTGTTTCTTTGAAAGCGGGATCTTCAAGCCTCGGATTTACAACCGTTATGCCGTTGTCCGTTCCGAGCCAAATCCTGCCGTCAAACTCCAAAATAGACCTCACGGCAATATTTTTCAACGGGTAAAACAAATTTTCGTCGTCTTTCATTTTTTCACCGTCTTTCCAACGGTAAAGTTTTTTCCCAGCATTATCCGTTAAATACAAAATTCCCGACGGCGCGTTGTACGAGGTCATCGGATACGAAAACGGCACTTGCGAAAGAGCGTCTACGATTACCGCCTTGCCGTCGGCTATCACAACGGCATTATCTTTTGTCATTTCTCCGTCGGTAATGGGATAAAAATCTTCTTCCGAAGCGGGCTTTTTCAAAACCACTCCGTACAGATTTTGAATCCAATAATTTCTCTCTGAATCCTTTAATATTTTTACAACTTTTTGAAAATCGTTTATTTTTTTTCCTTTACCCTGACAATCAATAATATAAAGACCGTCGATACAACCGCAGTAAATTTTGTTGTCGGGAGCCTCGGCAAGCGACATTGCAAAAGTAGAGGTAATAAAACTATCCGGCTGTCCCTCGGTGATTTTCAGAACGCCCTCCGGGGTTGCGCAAAACAATGAACCGTTAAAATTCAGAAATGCCCAACACGAAGTAACGTTTTTCTTATATTTTTTAAACTTGTTGTTTTTTTTGTCCAACACGAAAAGACCGTTGAGCGTACCGGCATAAATTGTTCCGTTGTATTCGCCCAAAGTCTGAACAATGCCCGACAAGCCTTCTTTCTGAGAAAAAAACATGTAAGGCGAGGGCGTTTGAACGGCAAAAACACTCTTATCCGTTGCGCCCCAAAGTACGCCTCTACCATTGTAGGAGGTGTACGCCACGTTGTCGGAAAAAAGCCCTGATTCTTCGTTTAATACGCTTAAAACGTTACCCGAATAATCCAAAAATTCTATACCTTTGTTTTTTCTGATGTTAACAACATAATTATCGGCAATAGTATCATATTGTGTGGTGTCGTTGAGGACTTTTATAATGCCGTTTTCTGCTGCTTGTATGTCGATTAAGTCGCTCAAACCCGTTACGACTTCTTTTTTGAGTTTGTTTGACAAAACTACCGAATCTTGTTCTACGCGGCAAAAATTACCGATATTTCCGTTGCTGACAAAAAATTTTACGCTGTCGCCTTTCTCCCAAATTTCTTGAACCTCACCGGCATATAATTCTTCATTGGCGGCTTTTTTGAGATAAACTTCTCCGTTTTCGTTAAATGCCACACGTCCGAAAAAGTTGTAACCGCCCACCCAGACGGTATTATTTTTATCGCAATACACCACCGTAATTCTCGACAAGCCGTCGGTATGAACAACCCTCCAACGAGCGTTGTCGTAATAAACCAAGCCTTCGAAATTAGCGAGCCAAACAATGCCGTTGTCATCTACCGCAATATCAAAATTGCGGCTGTATGCGCCGTATTCTTCGTCCGTGAAATTTTTCAAATAGGGACGTCCCTGTGCCAAAAGCAAAAACGGCAACAAAACAAACAATATCAGCAGAGAATATTTTTTCATACTTTTTACTGTTTAAGTTTGTAAAACGACATCGGCTTAATATCTTTTCCGATATAATAATTCCACTCGTCGTCGGTGAAATCGCGCTGAATCCTTTCTCTTACTTTTTGAGCCATCATATCGGTAGAAACAAGTTTTTCGAGCAACGTTCCGCCTGCATCTCCCGCCCAAATGTAGTTTTTGTTTTTTCCGAACGTAAAACTAAGAATCCATTTTTCGCTTTCAAAAAGTGTTATCGGGTCGGGACTTTTGCTCGATGAGTTTATCACCCAAAGCCTCAACGTGCGGTCTAAACTCGATGAATAAAGTCTGTTGCCGCTAAACCGCATCGAAGTTATTTTGGATTTGTGTCCTACAAGGTGTTTGATATTTCCCGAACCGTCGTCGAGCAGAATATCACCTTTGTGAGTGCCGTAAGCCTTTAATTTGTCGGTAGTTACGTATGCAGTAACGATATTATCTCCTACGGGTGAAATTTTGTCGGTAACATTACCTTCGGGATCAACGTCGTGAACTTTTCCGAAAGTGTCAAAAACTTTCGGAAAACCGCCGTTAGATGAGGCGTAAGAAATTTCGTAATCCGTCAAAATTACTTTTTCAACTTCATCTTTCTCGCGGTTGAAAATAATCATATTCTTAGTTCCTACAATCAGCAGTTTTTTCCCGCCTTTTATCGAACACATACGGTTAGCGGTTTTTATCTCCGGAAGCGGAAGAACTGCGAATTGTTTGCCGTTTTTGAAAATCACAAGATGTCCCGTACTGCTCAAAGCGTAAAAATTACCGTCGGTCCAAGCGTAAATGTCACGGAAATTATAATCCTTGTTGTTGAAAATCAATTGCTTATTTATTGCGCTCGTTTCGGTTTTTTCATACGTATAAATTTCGCCGTAAGTGCTAACGGTAATAATCTTCAAAGTGCTGTCGTCAAAATATTTTATCGACGAAATACCGCCGCTTTGGTCGGCAATCTTGTTTTTACTCTCCGAACATACCGAAAGTGCCTGATAAACAGCTGGATTGTAAACATCACCGTTGTTGTTTTTAACGAAATACCACGACCAATATGCCAACATTGCCGCCTTTTCTTTGTCGCCGGCATTATAACGGTTGGTACTTTGAAGTCCTAACGCATTACCTAAGTCAACATACCTCAAAGTGTCGGCTTTTTTTTGAGCATTTTCGGCTTTTTTTCTTTCTTGTTCGGCGATAATACGTTGTTTTTCGGCGGTGTCGCGGGCTTGACGTGCTGACTTTTCAGAAAGTTCGGCTGCGTTTCGTGCGGCAACGGCTTTAAGACGTTCTTCGTCGGCACGCCGTGTGGCTAATTGAGCATAATTTTTCTGTCTTTCGGCCTCTTCACGGCGTTGATTAGCAACCTCTTCCTGCTGAAAAGCGATTTTTTCCAACTGTTCACTAATAGATTTTTCTACGGCATGACGCTTTTCGTCGTCTTGAAGTTGCGCCAACTGCACCTCTAAGGCGGCATTTTTTTCTCTTTCGTTTTTGAGCAAAACATATCCGCCCGTTGCCGTAGAAAGCAATAGTAAACCCAATCCTATTATGACACCGCTCTTTTTGTCCAAGATTATCCTACTCGTTTGATTACCAACATTGTAATATCGTCGCTTTGTTCAGCACCGTCGGCAAAGGTCTTGATGTCGTCTTTTACGGTGTCGATGATTTCTTGCGGCGAACGCATTGCAGCATCTTGAAGCGAATCGTTAAGACGCTCTACGCCAAATTCTTCTCTTTGCGGATTCATTGCCTCCGTAACGCCGTCGGTGAACATCACCAAAGCATCGCCTTTTTCAAGTTGTACGGTATCTTGCTGATATGTTGCAAAATCCATTGCACCGACCACCATGTTTTTGGGTTTCGGAAGGATTTCTACACCGCAGTTTGCTTTGAGAATATGCGGCGGATTGTGTCCCGCGTTGCAGTAAACGACTTCGCCGGTCATAATATTGTAAATGCCGTAGAATACCGTAACGAACATACAATCAACCGAATCGGCAGCAATAAGTTTGTTAGCGGTGTCGATACATTCTGCCGGGGGAAGTCCGCGAAGTCCCGTTGTGCGGATAACGGTACGGCTTACAGCCATAAAAATTGCCGCCGGAATACCTTTGCCGCAAACGTCAGCAATCAAAAAGCCGATTCTTTCATTGTCAAGACGGAAAAAGTCGTAAAAATCGCCGCCGATGTCTTTTGCTGCCGTCATCGAAGCCGCGATGCCTAATTGCTGACACATATCGGGGAACGGCGGAAAAACTCTCGGCAGGATAGCCTGCTGAATTTCGCTCGCAATGCTGAGGTCGCTTTTTAAGTTTTCGAGTTGCTTGTGTTCCTGCTGCGAGGAATGAATATATTTGTTTTGTTCGATAGCCTTTTCGATAGTAAGGCTGAGGTCGTCGAGGTCGATAGGTTTGGTGGCGAAGTCGAATGCGCCGCCGTTCATTGCCTGACGAATATTGCCCATATCGCCGTATGCGCTCACCATAACGCATTTAAGGGCGGGGTTACGCATTTCGTTGATTTTTGCAAGGAGCGTAAGACCGTCCATTTCGGGCATATTGATGTCCGAGAGAATGATTTCAATGTCGGGATTTTTAGAAAGCACCATCAATGCTTCCAAACCGTTATGAGCGAAGAAAAACTCGTATTCGCCTTTACGGATTTTGCGGCGGAAATACTGCGTTAAAAGTGCTTCCAAATCCGCCTCGTCGTCAACACTTAATATCTTTACTGCCATTACTTTTTTGTTATTATGATTGTAATATAAAAATTCTATCTTTGTGTATATTTTCACCACAAAGATAGAATTTTCGCATTAATTTAGCAAACTATTTTTTGCTTATCAATTTCAAAATTTCTTGTGCCAACAAGTAGCAGTGTCCGCCGGTGCGGGCTGAAACCAAATCACCGTCAACAAAAACGTCAGCGTCCTGATAATCAACGCCGTAGTTTTTAGCATCGCCGAGAAGATTGTTGTGAACGGTCATTTTTCTTCCCTTTACAACTTCGCTTACGGGCGACAACAACCACAGACCGTGGCAAATAACGCCTTTAACGATATTTTTGTCAGCGAAAACTTTTTTCATAAACTGACTTGCAGGCGGAATTTTGTTGACATCTTCGGTGTAACGCAAACGGTCGGAAACCATACCCGCCGGAACGATTATCGCAGCGTACTCTTCTAACGCCTTGTCGTCCAAAGCCTCGAAACTTTCGTTGCAATAAAACGGCGCACGAAACTCATGCCCCTGAAACGTTATCGAATCGTTGCCCCAAAGACGGGTCAAAAAGTGCGGCTCAAAACCTGCTTCCTTGAAACGAAACTGATAATAAAATATCTCGTTTTCGTAGTAATCACTTTCGATTAATATTCCGATTTTTTTTCTACTCATTGCTGATTTTTTTCTTAATGGTTAAGATATTTTCTCTGTTGCGGTAATCGTATTTCACTTCGTCCATCTTCTTGATTGTCAAGAAAATACCTAATCCGCCTATGCCTCTTTCTTCGAGCGGGAGATCGAGGTCCGGCATTTTTCTTTCAAGCGGGTTGAAAGGCGTGCCGCCGTCTTTAAATGTTATCGTTATCTCCTCGGGCGTTTTGTCAATCAAAACGTCAAGATAACCGTCTTTGCCGTCAGAATAGGCATAGTCGGCTATGTTTACCGCAAGTTCTTCAATCACAAGGTGAAGGGCAAAAAACTCCTTCTTACAAGACTTAATATCCTCTTCGGCGATTATCGCCTCCGTAATTTCAGGACCTTTGCCCTTAACCGACTGAAAATGTAGTGTTTTCATAGCCGATAATGCTTATAGTTAAAAGTGTTATTTTTTTATGAAATTGATGTAATTCTGAATACCCGTCATCTCAAAAACGCCGAAAATTTCGTCGTTGCAGTTGATGAACTCGATTTCAGGATTACCGCCGAGTTTCTGTTTTGCAAAAATAACTACGCGGATACCGCTACTTGCAATGTATGTCAAATTTGTAGCATCAAAAGATACTTTTGTAACGCCTTGATCTTTATATTTGTTCAACTCTTCCATCAATGCGGGAGCGTTTGCAGTTGCAAGTTGTCCGTTGAGAACGATGTTGAGAACAGAACCGTCTTTTTTTACTTCAAATGTATTTTCCATGATTATTTTCTAATTTTAATGTTCTACAATTTTTTTATTTTCCTACCAAAATCATAATTGAGCGGGCTTCTACAAGCACCTCCCATTGATTGTCGAGAAGGATTTCGTAACCGGGTTCGCAGATGTCCTGAGGTGCTGCCATTGCCGTATTCGCAAATACATGCCATTTCAAACCGTCGGGCAATTGAGGCAATTCAAAACCGTGCATATCCCAGTGCATATTCATAGCAACGTAGATAAAATCGTCGGGTTTGCCGTCAGAATCTGCATAACGACCGTTCAACATAAATGCCTGCGTGAGGTTGTTGTAGGTGTTCCACGGTTGCCATGCCTTAACGCCGTGCCATGAAAAATCAGGCATTCCGAGGTTGCGCCAATCGCTGTGTCCCAAGTGATATTCGTATCTCAATGCCCTGTGCTGACGACGGAATTTGATTATCTTTTGGAAATAATTGAACAAATCGGCGTTCTTTTCCAAGTTGTTCCAGTCAATCCAAGAGATTTCGTTGTCTTGACAATAAGCATTGTTGTTACCATACTGAGTATTACCGATTTCGTCGCCCGAAAGCACCATCGGAATACCTTGCGAGGTCATCAAGATAGAGATGAAGTTCTTTATCTGTTTGTGGCGCAAGAAATTTGTACCGATGTCCGTTGATTCGCCTTCCCAACCGCAGTTCCAAGAATTGTTGTTGTCATCGCCGTCGCGGTTGCCTTCACCGTTAGCATCGTTGTGCTTGCCGTTGTACGAAACGAGGTCCATCATCGTGAAACCGTCGTGTGCCGTAACAAAGTTTACGCTCGCTTTAATGCCTCGGTTTGCAGAGGCGTAAAGGTCAGCCGAACCCGTAATTCTCTCTTTAACGTCGTCCAAAACATGCTCGTCGCCTTTTACGAAACGGCGTACGGCGTCGCGGAATTTTCCGTTCCATTCTGCCCAACGTCCCCAAGACGGGAAAGAGCCTACCTGATAAAGTCCGCCCGCATCCCAAGCCTCGGCGATAAGTTTCGTTTTTCCGAGAATCGGGTCGTGTGCCAACGACTCCAAAAGCGGCGGATTTGCCATCGGATAACCGTTTTGGTCGCGACCGAGAATTGCAGCCAAGTCGAAACGGAAACCGTCAACGTGATAATCCGTTACCCAATAACGCAAACTTTCAACAATCATATCCCTGACATTCGGGTTGTTGCAGTTAAGCGTGTTGCCGCAGCCGGAGAAGTTGAAGTAATAGCCATCGTGCGTGAGCATATAGTATGTCTTGTTGTCGATACCGCGATACGAAATGTAAGGACCGTTTTCATTACCTTCGGCAGTGTGATTAAACACAACGTCGAGAATTACTTCAATGCCTTCCGAGTGAAGTTTTTTGATAAGGTTTTTCAACTCGTCTACCTGCATTGAATATTTACCCGTTGAGGCATACGCTGCTTTCGGAGCAAAAAATCCGACGTTGGAATAGCCCCAGAAATTATAAAGCGTATGACCGTCAGGCGCAGGACGAGAATTTTCAAACTCGTCAAACTCATGGATAGGCATTAACTCAATACAGTTGACACCGAGTTTTTTGAGGTACGGAATCCTTTCTGCAATACCGGCAAAAGTTCCGGGGTGTTTTACGCCCGAATTTGCGCCGCAGGTAAAATTCCTGACGTGCATTTCGTAAATGACAAGATCGTTGACGGGTGTTTCAAGCGGGAGGTCGTTTTCCCAGTCAAAATCGTCAAAAACAACCCTTGAACGGTACTGATAATTGTTAACCCAATCAGGCTCTTTGCCCCAAACGTCCCTTCCTGCAATAAGTTTTGCGTAAGGGTCCATAAGGATTTTCGTCTTGTCAAAACGGTGTCCCTGCTGCGGGTCAAAAGGTCCGTCCATACGGTAGCCGTATTCGATGTTTTCGTAGTCAAGGTCAAAAACCATCATCGAAAATACGTTTCCGAGACGGAACTCCTTGAAAAACGGAATTTCCAAAAACGGCGTTTTATCGTGGTTGTGGAACAAAACAAGCGTGCAGTCGGTAGCGTAACGCGAATAAATTGAAAAATTTACCGCATTGCCGATAACCGTCGCTCCGAAAGGATAAGGACGTCCCGCACGAAGTTTGTATCCTCCGTATTCATGTGTCGGAAATAAATCTACTCTTTGCATAATTCTTTACTCCTTTACCTCGTCAACCGAGTTGAAAAATTCAAAAAACTTCTCGAAGCCGGTCATACTCATAACGTCGCGGACTTCGTCGCTGACTCCTACGAGATAAACCTTGTTGCCTTTTGCAGCGGCAATTTTGTAAGAGTACAACATGACTCTCAAACCCGCACTTGAAACATACGAGCAATCAGTCATATCAAGAATTATGCTTTTTTCCTTGTCTAAAACGGCAAGGATTTCTTTCTGAATATCGGAAGCGTTGGACGAATCCAACGCAGCTCCCATTTTGTAAACGTCTATCGCCATAAAAACTTAGTTTTTAGGTACTACAACTACTTTTACTTTCGGACGGTATTCAACAGCAGGAAGTTGAACGGTCAAAGCCTCAGCGTCGAATTTTGTCCACGGTTTGCCGTCGATTTCTACGCTTTCAATCTTGATGCTGTCTTTGGGCAGAATATCCGGGCTTACTCTCAAAACGTTGTCTTTGAAACCGTTAACAACAGGTTTAAAGTACAAAGGCAACGGTTTTTTGGTGTTCAAGAGGTTGGTGTATGTTGCAGCCAAATAAGCCAACTCTACCGAGTGATAAGCACTCATTGAATGTGAACCTTTCTTTCTTTCAGTACCCATAAGGTAAGGCAAACCGTTAGCCAAAACGTTGAAATAAACTGCTCCGTCGTCTTGGTCGAGGAAGTAAGTATTGTAGAATGCAGCCGATTCACGTGCATATTTGAGGTAGTCGGCATCTTTGAACAAACCGTAAAGGATTTCGTAAGCCAAAATACCTTGTTCTTGTTGCCACCAAGCCTTGCGGTCGTGCCAAGCAAAACGGTAGTATTCTTCATTGCCACGGAGTTGACGTTCCATAACGTCGTACCAGCCGAAACGCTGAACGTCCATACCCGTCTTAGGCATTACCTCGGCAATGTGTTTTGCAAACTCTACGTAAGAGTCTTTCGGACAAATGCTCTGGAAACGCATTAAGTTCCAAGCAATTTTGAGGTTGTGACCAACTACGGCACGGTTTTGCTGCCAACCCCATGTGAGGTCGTGACTCCAATCGTCCATGAAACGCTCGTTAACAAACGGAGAGTTTTCGTAATCGGGGAAATGTTTTGTTATAGTGTCGAATGTATATTCGAGGAATTTTTTATACTTTTCTTCGCCGGTAGCGAGGTAAAGGTTGATTAAGTATGCAGGTGCATGGTCGCCGACAGAGTTCCAGTTTTTCTTCATGCGGTTTGCTCCGAGGCTTGCGCTGTCGGGGCTTAACGTTACGGGGTCGATGTGTGAATAGTAGCCCTCGCCTTTGGTGTCTTTGAAGAAACGGTCGAAAAGGTCGATTGTAAGTTCGGCATCTTTAAGGATTCTCGGGTCGCCGTTAGCGCGGTATGTCTGAATAGGACCTGCCAAAGCATAAATCTGTTCGTACATCGGGATTGCATCGTAGTCGTCGCCAAATTCAGAGGTGAAGATTTTTTTCTCCATACCGTTTTGGTCAACGTCAATGCCGTGATACCAATAAACGACATTCTCGTCAACGTCATAAAAACGCATGTGTTTTTTGAGGTATTCAACGCCTTTTTCAGCAACTTCGAGGTAAATATCTTCGCCGGTCAACATGAAAGCCGAAGCCATACCGTAAATCATACGGCTGATAGTGTCGGTCTCCTGACGGAAAGAATTTTTCTCGCTTTTACCGCCCAATGTTACCGAAGTACGGTAGTTGTCGTAATTGATGTCGCCGTCGGGGAACTGTGCGCGGATAAAGAAGTTACAGATACTCTTTGCTTGATTTGCCCACCAGTTTTGCTCCTCAAAACGATATTTTCCCTGAGCCTTTTCGGGGAAGTCGATTTGTTTTGCCTCGAAAGCATACTCGCCGTTTGCCTGCGGATAGAAAATACCGAAAGCAAAAACCATTCTGCCGTCCTGAGCCAAAAGATTGTACATATTGCCTGTTGCGTCCTGATACGGTTCGTCGAGATTGCGCATAAGACGTGCAAATGTTGTATCGGTGAGAGCCACTTCAAATGCTCTGCCGTCGGAAGTGGTCAGCGTGAAAGTTTTTTTCTCTGCGCTGAAATTACTTACGTAGCCGGAAATCAAGTCGGTAAACTCAAACTGCATTTTACCTGCCGGCTTGAATGTCTTAAAGTTATCTTTCATACTATTTAATGTTTATTTATAATTTTTTTAATCATTTTCTTTATTCTTCGTCAGTGAGCGGTTTTTTGGGTAAAGTGTTGGAAAACAACCAAACTGCAATGCCCATTACCACCGATGTTATTGCCGCAACAATAAATCTGATTCTCGTTGCCTCAGGATTATCATCACTAACAAAAAGGCTTGTATAAAGCGGCGAAATAAATTGTCCGAGTTGTGCCACCGACATTATTACCGCTATTGCAAAAGTGCGTTGCCTCGGTGTTACGATTCTGGGCAGATAGAGCGAAATCGGCGGCAAAGCAAATCCACCGCCCAAACCGACAACCAAACAACCCGCCATAACCATAGCAAATGAATGTGCAAAAGCAATCATCAGATAGCCCAATGCCATTATCGCCATCGAAACAGGCATCGTAAAATCTTTTAACCGTTTCATAATTTTAGCAAGCATTATGCCCGCCAAGATAGCAGGGATTCGCATTATCGACAATGCGTAGCCGCATTTCTCTGCATCACCGAGATTATCTTTTGCCATAAAAATCGCAAGGTCGGTGTTAATTATAAAGTAACACGCAAAAACCATACATGCAAAAAAGGCAAGAATAATTACCTTTTTGCTCATTTTTTTAGGCTTAGCGTTAACATTTTTCACCGGTTTCGGAGGCATTTTCGGCAAAAACAAAATCGTTAGCACGATAGACAATATCACAAAGGCATACACATAAAATGAATATCTCCAAGACATTGCAGCCAAATAACCCGAAAGGCTCATAAAAATCAAGCCGCCGGTTTGATTTGATGCTCCCTGAATGCCGAGAAGTTTGCTTCTTCGTTCAGGTTCGGGCGCAAAATCGAATATAAGCGAGGTAGAAAGCGGGGTCATAATACCCAAGCCGATACCGAACAAAACCCTCATCAATAGCAACTTCGAGAAAGAGGTCGCAAAACCGCCTAAGACGCCAAACACCAAAAACAATGACATACCCGTCAAGAGGAGTTTTTTCTTGTCGATTTTTGCGGTCATCTTTGCGGAAGTAAGACCGACGGGAATCATAACGAGGGTAGGCAAAGTAAGTACAAGTTTTGCCGTAGTTTCCGAAATATCAGGAAATGCCTCTTTGATAGCCGCCATTGCAGGTGATACCGCCGTCGGTGCCATTATCGTCAAAATAGATATTGACAATATCGACGGTATCAGCATTTTTGAATATTTTTGAGAATTTTCTTCCATCGTTTTCAACTCTTTTTTTTAAATTTTAATTGTCAATTATCAATTGTCAATTGTCAATTACATATACATACGTCCGGGATTACCTACCGTCAAGGAGAAACGCACAAAGTTTACGACACCGCTGATTTTTTCAGGTCTGTTGGGATTGAAACTTTGATTGATAAACTCCGGCGTGCAATAGTAAGTAAGCACAAGACGTTTGGTGATGTTAAGTTTTGTATATGCGCAAATGTTGACAGCAGTAAAATCGTCTGACATTGCGCCAACCATTTCTGCCTCAACGCCAACCTGTTGCATAAATTTCCATTTAGACGACATCTTTGCAGGGAAAAGCCTCAATCCTGCCGAAGCGATAAATGTTTGTTTAAACGAATCGCCACGGTCGGTAACAACCGGCTTCATTGGTTTTAGGAAATCAAACGCACCGCTTGTGTGAGTATAAAGTCCCCTATATCCGGCATTGCCTCCCACGTTAAGAAAAACGGTTGCTTTTTTCCAACGTTGCGCCAATTCAGCCTCGTAAGAAAAATATGCCTCCTTTTCTTTGAAATACACTTTCTTGGAAACAGAATCGTTGTCGAAATTTCTGTTGACAGAAACTATGTAGTGCATCTTGAAACCGTTTTGAAACGGGAAATTGATACCGGCGTATGCTGCTTTGAGGTTAAGAGGTCTGAAAACAGGTTTTACACCAATGAAATATTTCGGTCCGTTTTTGCTAAAAGCACCGTCAAATTCAAAAGCATCGTTGATGAAAATTTTTCTGCCGTAGACATGTGCAGAAGTTTCCTCCAATGCAATACGCCCGAAAAACTGAGATTCCGAAATACCATTTGCTAATCGTCCGAAACGAAATTTGATGTTTTTCTTGAAATAATGCTCTATTTCAAGGTTTGTAACAACGATACTTGCAGCGTTTTTCACACCGGGTTCTTCTTGCATAAACGAGGCAGTAAAATACATATTGGTTCTGCCCGGAAGTGCCGCAGCAGTCATCAAATCAGCACGCTGACGGTAATACGAACGGTTTGGCAAACTTTTAACAACGTCCTTACAATCAGACGATGCCACTGCAAAATCTTCCACGATTTGCATACCGATATTCAAAACATTAAGTCTTGATGTATCAACGTCAAATCCCTCGTAAGTCTTAGCCTTATCTTCTGCCGCATTAAAAGTGGTGTCGCCACCGATTTTTATCGAAAAATCCTGAGCGACAGCCACTTGTGTTATCGTCAAAACTAATGAGAATATGGATAAAATTTTTTTCATATTTTCATTGTCATAAAATTATACTCTTCCTAAGTTGAACGGAGGATACTGCTCGTTATCAACCAAAACGTCGATAATGCAAGGTTTGTTCAAGGCGATTGCCTCTTTGAGAGCGGGTAGAAAATCGTCTAATTTGTCTACTCTGAAACCTTTTGCACCGCAACTTTCGGCGTATTTTACGAAATCGGGATTGTCGAATGTCATAAACGCCTCGTCGTTGTACATATTGAGCAGGAATTTTTTGATGATGTTAAACTCGTTATTATTGAAAATAATCCAAATAACGGGAATATTGTATTGAACCGCCGTCATAAGTTCAAAACCTGCCATCTGATAGCAGCCGTCGCCTACGCCCGCAATAACAACTTTGTCGGGGTTGGCACATTTAACGCCGATTGCACCGTTGGTGTGGCTTGCCATAGGTCCGAAACTGCCCGGATTTTGATAACGCTGGTTTTTGTTGAGTTGAAGGTAACTCGAAAGCCAAAGCATGTGGCTGCCTGCATCGCCCATAACAATCGCATTTTCAGGCAGATTGTCGGAAAGTTGACGAACCATATCGCCGGCAAAAGTTTTTGCTGCGCCAAGGTGCGGTTTTTCGTTGTAATATTTTTCCTGAGATAATGCCGGAGTTTTTACCTCGAAATTTTCTTTGTCGAGAATTGCCAAAATCTGCTGCAAAGCCGGTTTGATGTCGCTCAAAACGGGTGCTTGCGGTTTGTAAACTTTTCCGATTTCTACGGGGTCGATGTTGATATGGATTAATTCTTTGCCTTGGTACAAATCGGGACGGAAAGCAAACGTTGCGTTCTGAGCAAAAGAGTTGCCCATAGCGATAACCGTTTCTGCCTCTTTGAAATAATCGTTGGCAGCCTTGTCGCCCGAAGAACCGTACATTCCGAGGCAAAGTTTATGATTTTCAGGGAGATAACCTTTTGCGTCCATTGTTTGAACAAAAGGTATTTGATATTTTTCGACGAGTTTCAAGAGTTCGTCTTTTGCGCCGCTGCGGATACAGCCGTAACCGATAAGGGCAAGCATTTTTTTGCCTTTTTTGAGGCTGTCGGTCAAGATGTCGGCGGCATGACGGATTTCAGAATCCTTTGGTAAAACGGGTTTGATATTGAGTTTTACCTCGCGAAAATTTTTAACTTCCGCAGTTGTAATGTCTTTCGGGATATGGATATGGACGGGACCGGGACGACCTTCAAAAGCAAGGTTAAGAGCCTCTTCCAAAATATCACACGTGTCGTCGGCATTTTCGATGATGAAAGATTTTTTGCAGGTAGCCGAAAACATCACCTGCGAATCGGGAGTGCGGCTAAGACCGGTTGATTCGTTCAACGCGCCTTTGCCTCTCTGACTCATGGACGTATAACCCGTTATCGCCAAAAGCGGCAACGAATCGGAAAGTGCGACAGCCATTCCCGAAAACAAGTTGAACGCGCCCGGACCGCCTGTTGCGAAACATACGCCGAGGTTTCCCGGATTGAACATTGTGTATCCGCAAGCCATAAAAGAAGCGGCTTGTTCGTTACGGATAATTACCGTTTTGATTTTTTTGGAGTCCCTGAGGGCGAGCAACATAGAAGCGTTAACTTGTCCGCTTCCGCCGAAAACGTGTTTTACGCCGATGTCTTCAAGAACTTTTACGATGGTTTGATTTACGTCCATTTCTTTTTTAATTGATAGTTGACAATTGACAGTTGACAGTTTTTTTTCATTGTCAATTGTTAATTGTCAATTGTTAATTATAATTTATTTTTCCCATTCATCGGCATTGAATTTTGCCTTTGCGTTTTTCGGAGGATTTTCCGAAAAGAGTTTTCCGCCCGTTGCGGCATCATTAAGACCGTAACCGTTGAAAAACAAATAAATTCTGTCTTTCGGCACACCCGATACTTCTGAGAAAACTGAAATAAATTTATCTGCAATAACCGCTTTTTGCTTGTCGGTCATTTCGATACTGTTGATAATTATTGCAGGCATGATTTTGATTTTTTAAAAATTGACAATGGACAATTGACAATTGACAATTATTTTCATTGTCCACTGTCAATTGTCAACTGTCAATTGAAAATTATTTTATAGAGTTCAAAACTTTAACAATCATGTCGCCGTAAGCGATTGAAGATTCTACCGATGTACCGGTGATGAAAGGATGATCGTAGTAAACCTGCGGATTCTCTCTCGTGGTGTTGATTCTTGCAATGCAAGCACCGTTAGGACCAACTGCATCGCGAACCAAGTCTTCCAAAGGCCAGAGGAAACCGGGAGTAACCAAGCCGGGTACGCCTTTGTTGTCTTCGGTAGCACCGTAAACGTCGAAGCCCATAGCCATTCCGGGTCCGTAGAAGTCCCATGCACGCGGGTGAGCGCAAATCTTTTTGCCGTAGATGATTGACTTGTAGTCGTTTTCAGGATCGCGCAAGAATACGAAAGCCGAAACTGCGTAGCAAAGACCTGCAACGATTTTGCCGCCTTTGTAAGCGTCCATGATGAGTTTGTGAAGTTCCCAGCAGTTGCACATATCAATCATTGCACCGGGACCGCCGGTCAAAGCGATACAGTCGTAGTCTGCCATGTTGCAATCAGCGAATTTTTTGGGGTTAGCCCATTCGTCGCCGTCTACGAGTTCTTTACTGCGTTTGCAAACCCAATCAGGATTTGTTTTAACTTTCTGAACGCCGTCTACAAAATCAGGATCAACGCTGATTTGGAACGGAAGGGGTTTTTTGCCGTTTTTAGTTGCGAGGGTTACCTCGAATCCTGCTTTCTTGCAAGCATCCCACGGTGCTTGAAGTTCCTCTGCCCAAGAGCCGCACTCTGTGGCGATAATCAATACTTTTTTTGCCATAATTGGTAAATTTGTTTAATTAATTAATTTTTTATTATTTATTTAAAAACTTATAGGTTTTAGTATTAACCCGATAATTCATTTTTTTTATTCCGTAACGGGACGGATTGCAATACTCGATGTACGAGGGTGTGCATACCACGTAGTTTGCTTAACAAGGCTGCTGTATGCAAAGGCCGTTGTCTGCGGTTCTACCTTAATATCAGGCATTTCCTCGCCGGTATTGCCGTAAAAAACTTCCGTACAAGTAGGGTCGGCGGTAGAAGACCACAAGCCTACAAAAGAACCGCGTCCCATAGCCGCCAATGCATGACGGTATCCGGCAGAAGGAATGTTGAGTGTATTAACACATACTTCCTTTGAGTCGATTACTACCGTGTGCTTGTAGTTGACACTAAAATTTTCTCCCGGTGTACCCACAGGCTCATGATTCGGCAACATCTGAGCATATTCCTCAAAACTATCTTCAAAGGCTGCAAACTCGTTGAGACCTGTTTTGCCGCCGGTAGGTGTACGCCACAGACCGCCCAAATTGGTGGCAATGTCAAAATCCTTATCGCCGCTTATGTCGTACACAATTTTATCGCCCACCATCTGCTTGGAATCAGTAACGAAATCATCAAGTTCGGTACCGTCGTAGAGCATTAGACCCGTCTTGTCGCCAAAACAATACACGTCCCATTTTCTACCCTTGGGAATATCCACATAGCCGTCCAATTCTTTCCTTTTCAGAAGTTTGGAAAGTCCCACAAATTCGGTGGTGGAGGGATTGGATTCTTCTGCATTTTCGGCTGCCGTTGCAATATGAAAAACTGCTTTTGTCGGCTCGCCGGCTTCACTCGTCTTAACGGCAATCAAATTACCCGTTGCCCAATAAATTGGCACACCGTCGGATTTTCCGTCTTTGTTGACACCCATATAAAGGGCGACAATCCAGTCGTTGGTATCGCCTGAAAGCGAACTGCCGAGTTCCTTATCGGGTAATGTCAATGACGAATCTGCAATCTCCTTTTCCGTCATCGTATGAAAAAATTTCACCATACCCTTGACACCGAACCAAACGTCTTTGCCTGAAATTTCTGATGCCAAATCTTTCGTAGAGCAAAATACAGCCTTGCCGTCGCTTACAACAGCCTCCGCTATAACATCCGTGCTACCCGAAAGACCGGCTTGAAGCGTAAGTCCGTTGTAATAATTAGAGCCTGACTCTGATACCGTCGTATTAACCGTAAAAGTGTACTTTACAGGTTCTTCCGTTTTGGTTTCCTCGTCGTCTTTGCAAGAGGAAAACGGCAACGACAACGACATCACAAGCAACAAATATTTCAGATTCTTTACCTTCATAATTATACAAGTTTCACCGAGAATGTATCTCCGCGTTTTAAATTTTCTTCATTTTGAATCACAGCACCGTCTTTCGGGAGCGCAGCACCGTCGAAATCCGTGATTTCGGCTTTTGAGAGGTCAAAACGTCCGCTACCACATACAAAGAGGTCTTTTGTAGTGTTGAAATCGCGTTTTTTGGTTTTCCAACGACGGATTTCCACATCGAAAGGCATATCTTTGGCAGACTGAACATTAAAGCCCACTTCTGCAATTTGAAAATCAAACGGTCCCGACTTTGTAAGGGTAATTTCACCCGTGTTTTCAAATACGTGGCACTGAGTTTCTTGACCGACAAGTTCGGAGTAAATACCGAAAGCAACAGCCTTTTCGGTGGATTCTTGCGAACCTTCCAAATGAATCTTAATCTTTCCGCTGTTGATAATAGGCGGAACAGGGTTCTCGTTAGGAAGGAAATGCTCGTAAAAAGCACATGCCAAAGGATACGACTGATAAAGGAATGAAACCTTGTTTTCGATAAACTTGGCAACCGATACGAGTTCGATTTCGCCGGCGTTAATCATATTGGTGTCGGCAAAACGCGCTACGGTCATAATTCTGCCTTGTGATTTCACGAAAATTTTTCCGTAATTGAGAATAGAACCGCCCTTGCCCGTTGTAGCCAAAATTCTAATCGTAGAGGCTTTCAACATGTCAAGAGAGATTTTACCGTTGTTGACGATTGTCATATTGTCGGCAGGAACGGCAATCGCACGCGCCTGAGTGTTGTAAGAGCCGTTGCCGAGGAGTTGAATTTCGCCGTTGTTGATAATGGTGGAACTCTCGCCCGCAAGAAGTGTTTCGCCGTAAACGGGTGTCAGGTCGTTGTCATCGTAATCGAAATACACCTTTATAACACCGTTGTTGACAATCATCGAATTTTTGCCCGCCGCCATAGCAAAGCACTTGATAAAACGGTAGATACCGTTTTCATCTTTCGGATTTTTTTTGATTTGGTCTTTGTAGGCTTTCACCATTTTGTCGAGATGAATCTCGATTATACCTTCGTTGACCAAAGTAGCATTTGAAGCCAAATGCTGACGTCCCGGATTTTCAGGGTCGTCAATAAGAGCCGCCATACCGTAAAGCGCGATGTTGCGACCGTTTAAGATCTGACCGGCAGCAATTGCCTGTTCTTGTATGTCAGCAATGTTACACTGCTGAGGCTCGGAGATAATGATGTGGTCTTTATTCACCGAATACCTGCCTTGTTGAGAACGTAACGCTATTGTAGTTGTATTCATTTTAGTTTAGTTCAATTGTTTTACAATGCCGTCTGTTGACAACGGTTTATCGTCAAAATCAGTAAGTTGCATATCCGACAAATCCAAAGCCGCACTTCTGTGCAAAACAATAGGATATGTGGTGTTGAAATCACGGTTTGAAGTCGTCCATTTGCCTAATTTTACCTTAGTAGGATTGTTACCCATGGTCTGAATGTTGATTCCGACCTCAGCCACAGCCGCCTTTTTGCATCCCTGCTGAGTAATTACAATTTCGCCGTCGTTTTCGAGAGTATGTACTGCATATTTACCGTTTTCTCCGATTTGAAGAACGAAATACGCGAATGCCACGGCATTATCTCCCGTCTCCTCAGAAGTACGGACATTGATTTTGATTTTTCCGTGGTTGACTGTCGGACGGCACGGCAAGTCGTTAGCAGGGAAATGCTCATAAAATACCGTTGCAAGCGGGTCGAACTGATAATGGTAAGGCACAATGTTTTTGAGCCAAACAGCGTGGTCTTCGATTGTAATCTCACCGTTGTTGACCATAGAAGTACCCATCAAAGAACCGAGAACCATGATTCTGCCCGTGGTATCAACATTGATTTTACCGTTGTTGATAAGCGAGCCGAAACTTCCCGCCGTATGCAGAATTCTGGTCTGATAAGCGCGTTGGAGTTTTACGTTTACAACACCGTCGTTGATGCACTGCAAATGGCTGTCCATGCTGCCGATACCGCGAATGTAACTTTGATACGACCCGTTGCCGATAAAATTGATTTCGCCTTTGTTGATCATAAGCGAACGAGCGTTTGCCCACAACGCACAGCCGTACAGCGATACGCGAGCATCAATATCGTTGTCCATATAGACATTGATTGTACCCTCGTTTACAAGCATCGAATCGGCACCCGCCGCCATTGCATAACAGCGTACCGTGTCGAAATCGGTGTCCATCGGGTCTGACTTGCGGCTTTTGTAAAGGGCATAAATCTTGTCGAAATGTATGTCAATAACGCCCCTGTTGATTAGCACCGCCGAATCGGCAAGTTTTTTTTCTCCCGGATAGTCGGGATTGTCTTCGAGTGCGGCAAGTCCGCAGAGCGCAATGTTTTTTACCCTTACGCCCGGATTGTTGGGAATGTTGCCGTGAGAATACTCAAAATAATTTGCGCCAATAGGCTCTGATATTTCAAGTATATCCTCGTTGACAGCGTACCCGCCATTGCCGACTATTATTGCTGTTGTTTGTGTCATATCAGTTCTTTTTGTCCCTGAGTAGCAAAAAATTATTTTGCTACGGGAGTTGCATTATTTATCGTGATAGTTTGTTCCGTTTCGTCAAAGACAAAAGGATAATTTGCATTTGTCGCCTCAAAGTTGGCAGAGGTAACCGGCGAAAGTTCGTTGCCTTCTCCTGCAAGAAAGTCGCTAACGCTGCAAGGAGTGCCGAATGTATATTTTTCGCCGGGCAAGAACGTAAATTTGGAAGCACCCAAATTCATATTAACGCCTGTGCCGTAGAAAAGATTATCGGTCTTAAAGTCACGGATTTTGGTTTTCCAATTACCGACAGAAAGATACAACTTGACATTTTTCTCCTTATAAATTCTTGAAATGCCGCCTAATTCTGCCGCTTTGCAAGGATTGCCTGCAAAATTGTTGATTGTAATAAGACTGTCGTTGGTGATATTGACATTAAAATGCTTGATTACTTCGGTAGTACCAGCCTGAACGTCAAGATAAATGCCGAAACAAGTACGGTCGGTATTAACAACGCCGTCGCCGCTGATATCAATTGTAATGTCGCCACGGTTGATAATTGTAGAAAGTCCCGTCGGGATATTCTGCGTAGCACCCGAAATAGGCTCGTAAATACCGGCAACCTGATAGAAATTGTCTTCTAATCCGGCAGGGCGGTTAAGCGATGTAAGATGGATTTTGCCGTTGTTTACGATGTTTGAATTGCCGAAACGTGTCATTCCGAACAACGTACCGGGAAGTTTAAAATCGATTGTACCATTGTTGATTACGTTAGAAAGTGTGCCGCCGGTGGTGATTCCGCGCGAATCCTCAGCCATTTCCACTTCTGCCGTCATGATTCCGTCGTTAACAACGGTGATATTATTGGCAAATGTTGCCACACCTCTCATACGAGTATAATTGGAACCCTTACCGTAAAAATGTATTTCACCGCTGTTGACAATCTGTCCACCGTCGCCGGCTACGAGAGCCATGGTGTAAACGGTGCAAGGAGAGGTTTCATCATGGTCGAAATACACATTGATAATACCTTCGTTGATAACCTTAGAATTTTTGCCGACATATAGAGGTAAAACTCTCAGATACTCGTATTTTAGAGTGTCGGTTCTTGTCCACAAATCTGCCTTAAACTTCTCGTACAAGTCTTTTGTATGGACGGTGATTGTACCACGGTTTACGATTGTAACATTCGTAGGTTCGGCACTCATATCGACTCTTTTGCCGCCGCCTTCACCTTCGACGAGAACCGCTGCGCCAATTCCAATACAGTTGATAGTAGCACCTTTGTCCTTGCCATGAGGAGTCATAATAGTGGACGTCATTCCGAAAACCACATCATCGTCAACATTACCTACATTGATGTCGCCGTAACTGATGATTACCGTATCGCCTCTGTCTATCAAAAGCGGTTTGTTTCCGAAATATTGTCCGGCATTGACATATTCCGTTACAGTTTTATCTATGGTAACAGTATCATGGACAATAACATCGCGATACTCTATTTCGGTGTCTTTATGGCATGAATATAGCAGTGTTGCGGCAGCCATCATGCCGAACAAATACAATCTTCTCATACTAATTTAAATTACGAATATGAATTATGAATTATTTTTTGTCCCAAGGAAATTCCGTTTTAATGGGCGCAAATACATCAATAGCCTCAGTTTCGCCGACAGCGACAAAGCCGTGAGGTACGTTAGCAGGTACGAGATAAGCATCGCCTTCTTTGAGGTGAAAAACTTCTTCCCCTATTGTGAGTTCAAAACCGCCTTTTATAACATAGCCGAACTGCTCTTGCGGGTGTGTGTGCATGCCGACAACAGATTTGTCGGACATATTCCAATGAAGGACGTTCATATTTTTGCCGGAAGCAAAGTCTTGGCGAATAACACCATTCCCCATATCGATTTTCTCGATCTTGTCGTGAAAAAATACTGAATTAGCCATAATTGATAAATTTAGATCACTGTTATATAATTGTCGTTAAATTGTTACTGCAAAATTAAAACGTTTTTCTAAAAATGCAATAGTTCATTTTGTTCATTTTAAGAGTATTACGTACACTCATTAAATAAACCACTAAATATCAAACACTTACATTTAGGTTATTTAACACAGTTTTAATAAAATTAACAATAACTTAATATACTGCATTTTTTTTGCAATAATCTTGCAACTTATAATTTTTATTAGTATTTTTGGGGCGGAAATCCAAAAAGAAATTTAGCATCTAAATATGAGCAATAAGAAAAACCGCATATTGCTGTTAAGGCAAATAATTGAAACCGAAGAAATTAGGTCGCAAAAAGATATTCTTAACCGACTTACGGAAGAAGGCGTTGACATAACACAAGCAAGTCTTTCGAGATATTTAAAGGAAATGAACGCCGTCAGGGTTTCAGACGGCGAAGGCGGATATGTTTACAAACTTCCTGTCGGGGCTTTCAGAGCCGACATTATGACCGCACAGGTTGAAGCCGTGGAATTTGCCGGAACAAATATGGCTGTCGTAAAAACGCAGGCAGGTTTTGCAAATGCAGTTTCGGTACAGATTGACGCAAAAAGACTGCCCGTCATCGCCGGCACGGTTTCCGGCGACGACACTATTTTAATCATCATAAGGGACGGTTTTTCACGGACAGAAGTTGAACAAGTCCTCATCAAAGAATTTCCGTCCCTAAAAGACAAGATTATAAACGTTCATAATCTTCAATGATAATCCGGCAAATCGTTTTCAAACAAAATCACATCGCCGGAAGTCGCTTGCGAATACGCAAAAGTTGCCGCATCTTGTAAGCCGGTCGCAATGTAAATCTTGTCTTCGGGATAATTTGCGGATTTCAATCCGTCGTAAATTGCCTTTGTCTGTTCTTTGCCGACAAGAATTGCGAAGTCAGCGGCTGCGGCAATTTGTTTTCCGAGTTCGCCGTTATAATAATCGGCTCTGTCAGCGAGTTCTATAATGCCGGGAGTAATGATAATTCTCTTACAATCAGTAAATTGTGAAAGAATTTCTAACGCCATTTTAGCACCTTTCGGGTTGGAGTTGAAAGCGTCGTCAATGATAACCACGCCGTTTGGTCCTGCTTTGATTTCCATTCTGTGTTCAACGGCTTGAAGTTTGTGAACGCCGAATTTTATTTGTTGAAGCGTTAACCCAAGCCTCAACGCACAAACTACCGCCGAAATAATGTTAGAAATATTATAAATGCCAAGCAAGGGCGTTGACAAGTCAGCAATTTTTTCATTAAAGTGATATAACTCAAAATCAGTACCTTGCGGTGAAAATTTTATATTTTTTGCCGAATAGTCATTCGTGTCGTTATCCGTCGAAAAATATTCCGTCGGCTTATATTTCGGAGTGTTTTTGATGATTTCATAATCACCGTTAAGAATTGCAAGACCGTCATCAGGCAAAGAATCAATTAATTCAAATTTGGTCTTACGAACATTCTCTATATTTTTAAAAGTGTCCAAATGTTGTTCGGCAACCGATGACAAAATGCCGATTGTAGGATGAACGATGTCGCAAATTTCTTTTATGTCGTTGATTTGTTTTGCGCCCATTTCGCAGATAAAAACCTGATGTGTCGGCTTTAAATATTCGCGGATTGTGCGGACAACCCCCATCGTCGTATTAAAAGACCCCGGTGTCATCAAAACGTTATATTTTTCACTGAGGATTTTTTCCAAGAAATGCTTTGTAGAAGTTTTTCCGTAACTTCCTGTTATGCCGACGATTATCAAATCTTTATGCTCCGAAAGAATACGTTTTGCATCGTTGATGTACCAGTTGTTAATGTGATTTTCAACGGGTTTTAAAACGATGTTCGAGAGCATTAACATCAAGAAACTAAAAACGGTAAACCCAAGTGTAGTTAAAAGTGCGGCATTTTCGCTTTTTGAAAACAAAAATCCCAATTCTCCAATAACAAAAAACAAGCCGAATGTCGTGAAATACAACCGTTTTGCCCTTGCCGTAAAGTTGAATTTAACTTTCGGTTTATAGGTTTTGTTGTAATAAACGTAGTAAAGCAAAATTAACGCAAACGGTGCTAAAAAATACGGAAATTTTTCTTCAAAAAACAATCCCGCACAAGCGATTAAAAGGCTAAAAAATTCAGCGATACGGATTTTTGAAAACAAATCCCCTCCTTTCAAAAATTTCCAAAACCTTTCGTTTCGGTAAGAGTTTTGCTGAAATTTATGCAGTTCCACTTTGAACTTCAAAGCGGCGTAAACGATTACAAATAAGAATATTGCGATTGTAAGTATCATGGTCTTTGTATTTTTTTGCAAAATTAGAAATTATTTCCTTTTTACGCAAAAGTTTTTATAAATAAAAAAGTCCCTCTGTCAAAACAGACAAAGGGACTTAAAACCAAAATATACGATTATTACAACAATTCGATATAATTGATAGTCAAGCCTGAACCCTGCATAATAAGCCAAGTATCACCGTCAGACTTAGAATTGTAATCGTCAACCATTTGCTGAGTAAGTTCAAGAACAAGATCAACATCCTGACCTTTCAAACTCCACTCTGCAAGTGTCGTGTATGCAGTCCAAGACGCGTCGTTGATTTGCCACTGTCCGCCACCGTCGCTGACAGTAACTTTGAACGTCATTTTTGCACCTACGGCAACATATTTGTCAAGTTGCGCAGATTTCACCAATTTACATTGACCCGGTCCCCAACTATCAGTAAACGGGAATTTCATTGATTCACCAGTCGAATTTGCAAGCGGAACAATCGGCAATGCCAAACCTTCAACAGGTAATTTTGCAGTATAGTTTTCAGAAGCATTCTCCGAAACAAAAACTACTTCTGCCGGAGATTTGGTAACGCCTGAAACGTTTATAAACATCGTATTTTCGTCTTTTACGGCAAATTCCTGTTCAGCACCGTTGATGGTTACTTTGGTAACTTTGCTGAAATTACCGCCTTTTACCAAAGCAGCAGCACCGTTAATCAAAGACTCAGGCATACTCGTTACAAAGATACTTACAGATGCAGCAACAGTAAAATGGGTTGACCACTGATTGCTGTTTTCATCACCGTTTGTATAATAAACTTTCAAAATCTTGTCTGCACCCGGATTCGTAATAGGCCATACAAAAGAGTATGAATCTTTGGAATCTTTTGTAAACTCTACTTCAACACCGTCTGCTTCAACTTTGGTCATATAAGCGGTGTTTGTACAACCGGTCATAACAACTTTATCACCCGCCGTGATTTCGTATGCAGCAGCCGTACCGATGTTAGCCCAACCGATTTGAAGTTTGTTTTCAGAGGTAGAAACTTTGATTTTTTCGCCGCTCTGAGTTATGATGAAAAGGTCGCCGGTAGGAATGTTGGCTCCAAGTTCATTGCTCCAAACCATTGTAGAACGGGTAAGTTCGGGAACGGCAAACTGAATTTCGGCTGCATCAGCAGAAACGAAAGTCGAAGTTGAATGTTCGTTGCCGTCTTCTTTTGTATTGTCAGCAAGTACAATTTCCTTTACAAGTTGAAGATTAGTACCTTTAATGGAGAACATATCATCGCAATAAGGGAAATCGCCGTAAACACCGCCGAAAGATGTTACTTCCGGTTTGATTGTCGCAATGCTGCCGGCTTCTGAGTCAACACCCGAAACGGTAGTCATTTTTACTGCGCCGTCGCCTGCTGCAAGAGGCAATACAAAGGTAGCCGTTGAAGCAGTTGCCTTAATATTTGCGGCTTCAATCACCGTACCGTTAGAGAAAGTAATTTTTGAAATCAAGTCAAGATCATTTCCGTTCATCGTAACCTCGTCAGTGCCGGGCAACAAGCCTTCTGACTTGCTCCAAGAGGTAAACGCAGGAACGGTTACGGTTAACGTTCCGCATTTTACGGGCTGACCGTCAAGAAGCGTAAGTTCTCCCGTCAAAGCCTCTGCCGGAACAACAAATTTTACTTCACTGTTTGTAACGCTAACAGCATCTTCCATAGAAATCTTTACCTGTCCGATTGCAATTTCGGTAGCGTTAGACAAATACTGTCCCGAAATCGTAACTTCACCGCCCGGACGCTGTGCTGCGGGAGAAAATCCCGTAACAGTTACAGGCTCTGAATAACCGATTTCAGAAACGGTTTTGATGTCGCCGTTTGAGGTGTGAAGAATCAAATAACCGGGCTGTGCCGAAGCAGGAACAGTTACCGTAAATTTGCCGTTACCCTGAAAATTAGGTGCGGCAGTTTCGCCGCCCGGAAATTCTACGCTCTGAACGCTGCTGAGGTTCTTACCCAAAAACGTAAGTTCACCGCCGCGTGCCACGGGACAAGGTCCGAAACTTTCAAGGAAGTTGTAACTCTGAGTTGCCTCATCGTCGTCTTTACACGATGTAATGGTAGAGACCATTAAAACCAGCATCAAAAATGCCGCCGTGCATAATTGTTTTTTATTTATCGTAAACATAATATTCTTCCGTTTATTTGTTAACTATTAATATTTCTTTTTAACAAGTCTTACGTTGTCGAAATACAATTTAGGCTGCATTAATGGAAGTGCTTTCACGTCAGTACCTGTACCTGCACCCGCCCAACGTATCGTAAGACCTGCCAAATCGTCAGGTTTAAGACCATCAGTAGATTTACCTTCGATAGTCTTAGTAAATTGCGTTAACGGCATCGTAAGCGTAATCCACTGTCCGCCGGTCGTAAAGTCCGGTGTTGAAATGAACGGCTCGTAAAGGTAAGACGATGCAGTGTTATAATACTGGTTGTTCATATTACTCTCGCTTACAGCCTCCAAACTCGTCGGCTGAACGGCAAAACATAAACCTGTCCAAGGATTCTCAACATACATTTCTAACTGATAAGCGTAATCTTCGATGGTAACGCCCAGAATTTTCGTAAGAATATTCTCTGACGCGTTAGGCCAGTAGTTCAAAGTCATATTGTCTTCGAGCCATGGAACTTCGCCTTCCAAAGCAGCACCTTTGTTGTCAAAAAGACATGCTTTGCCGGAGAGTTCGTTGTCAAAATCAACAGGATAACCCGGTCTCCAACCGTTAGCAGTTGCCATTGCACCGTTTTTGCCGTCAAAGTCAAACAAAAGACCTTCAACTTTGCTTTCTTTCAAGTCATCGTAAGCAATAACGTCGTAGGGCCAGTTAGTAACGCCGAATGCACTCGTAATTTGTACCGCACCCGTTTCTGTAATTCCTTCGGGAACTTTAAAAGTAAGGGTGGTATAAGTTGCGCCTTCTTCGGGGCTAACCGTAACGCCGCCCGGTAAAGTAATCTGAATCGGAGTATCCTCTGTCGGGATAAAATAGTTACCTTTTATCGTAACAATATCACCGGCTTTCAAATAACCCTTGCTGAGGTTGTCGATACTCGGAGCAGGAAGTATGGTTTCGGTCGGATATTCAACGACTTTGCCGTTTTTGCAGGTAAGGTACAAAGTATTTGTAACCTTACCCGGAATAGCAACCGGCGTTGTGAAAATAACCGCCGTAGGAGTTATGTAACACGGATTAAGTGCTACTTCCTGATCGTTGAACTTTATGCCGACAATATTATCCAAGTTTTCGCCAATCATAGCGATTGTTTGTCCGAGCGACAAATTCACAATCATTGAGTCTGCTTTTGCCGCATCTGTCGGTCTGAAATATCTTATAACGGGATCAGCACCGCTGTCCGTGCCTTCGTCTTTGTCGCAAGAGACAAACGAAAAGCCCGTCAACAAGCCCGCCGACAACAACAATGCCGTTTTAAATTTTCTACTATTCATAATGATTTTTTAAAGTTTAGTTTCGTCATAATAACCTAATTGTGAAAAATCGTAAGGCTGAGGCTCACCCGCCAAATTCGGATTTGCAGCGATGTCTTTGTCAGGGAACGGCAACAAGAATGCACCGTCAGAAATTCCGCCTTTTGCAGTTGAAGGAATAACAGTCGGGCGAATGTCAGTGTTGGGTTTTACAACGTCCTCAGCGGGGTTTTTGAAACCGCTAATCATATCACCGTCACCGCCTAACCAGCCGCAAGCACGTGAATTACGCTCCTGACCGAGAATGTAAGCCGAAGCCGAAGCAACGTCAAAATAAGCCCAACGACGAAGGTCATAATAGTTATCGCCTTCAAAAGCCATTTCTCTGCGACGCTCGTCAAGATAAAAATCCATGCTCAAAGAATATTCTTCTTCACCGACACCTGCACGGGTGCGGACAATGTCCATATACTCTTTTGCAGTTGTCATATCGCCTTTGTGGAAAGCAGCCTCGCTTGCACACAAGTAAACGTCAGCGGTACGGAGAAGAATCATCGGAGTACAACTACCCTGACCGTCAGGCGTACAATTATATTCTGCAATGTGGTCAGCAATGCTGCCGTGAATCTGTTTTACGGGAGCAGCGCCAGAGGGGAATACCCATTCCAAACCGTTGTCAACATCGACTTTGTTGTCAGAATCTTCTTTGCCGCAGTTCCAAGTTACGTAAAAACCTTTTTTGCCCAGAGCCGCAATTTCTTTGTCTCTCTGCCAGAAAGGTATGTAATCGTGATAAAGAGCCATCGTAGCGGCACGTCTTACGTCATAACCGGAAGCAACCGTCAATTCTGCATCTTTATAACTGTCAGGACGGGTTGAAGGTTCGCCGTATTTAACATTCGGATCAAAAGAATTAACACCGAAAAGATTCATAAGGTCTATCGTAACATAATTCCACTGACCCCAAGCACCTGTCTCGTTAAGACCGGCACAACCCATATCGCAGTGATTGATATTGATTGACGGATAAGGGCTGTAAGTCGGCGACCAGTGAAGAGTAATCAAACTCTCAGGAGAGGTTTCGCCTTCGTGACGGAAAAGTTTTCCGTAAACCGGCTCCAAACTTCCGTGAGAAGAATTTTTAACCAATTCGGCATATTTCAAAGACTGGTCAAGCAAGTGAGAATCTTTGCCTTTGAAACAAGCGTAATACAAATACACTTTCGAGAGAAGTCCGTAAGCAGAATATTTGTCAACTCTGCCGGCATCGTTGCTTTCAGGAAGATATTCAGCGGCTTTTTGCAAAACCGTGATAATGTATTTGTAAATATCCTCTTCGGTGTTTTTGGTCAAATCGTAAGATTTTCCTTCACCGATGATTTTTACGTTATCGTCAATAATAGGAGATTGTCCCCAAAGCCTTACGATGTAGAAATAAGCCATCGCTTTCATTACCATCGCCTCGCCTTTATATTTGTTGACAACATCTTTATCAAGAGTTGAATAAGCGTCTATGTTGGTCATAGCAATATTTGCCATGCTGACAACAGCGTTCAACGCACCGTAACCGTTGGTCAAGATGTCGTTTGTAGAAGCGGTGGAAGTGTTAAGATTCGTATAAATGTTTGACGAACCTTTGCCGTAGTTTCCTGCCAAAACGTCTCCGGCATCAATCCACATACGCTGAAAGTCGAACCATGCAATGCAATACAAAGGATTGAGTGCTTGTTTTAATTCGGTTTCACTCTTGTAGAAATCCACCGCAGTAGGGTTATCTTCCGTGGGACGGTCAAGAAAGTCTTCGCACGAAGTCAGCGAAAGTACAGGCAACAATCCCAAGCAACCCAAACCTATTGTTTTTAATATTTTATTTCTCATTTTAATCAATATAAAAAGTTAATTAGAATTGAAGATTTAATCCTATCGTGAAAATACGCGGAGAAGGATAACGTCCTATATCAACACCCGAAACATAGTTTGTGGTCTGGCTGACACCGACTTCCGGGTCAAGACCAGTATATTTCGTGAAAGTATAAAGATTGCTGATACTTGCATAAACCTTTGCCGAATTGATTTTAGCATATTTCGTATACTTCTGCGGAATGTTATATCCGAGAGTAACTTGTTTGATTTTCAAGTAAGAGCCGTCTTCAACATAACGGTCAGAATGATAACCGCCAGTGCCTGAGGTCGGAGCAGCATTACCATTGGGGTCGCCCATTGCAGCACGCGGAGTTTCACCGTCGCCGCCGGTAACTTTCATGTTGTACGGGTCGTCCTGCCATGAATTGCAAACCAAGTCAACCATAATGTCATTTCCGTTAGCATCTTTTTCTTTGCCCGGTACTTGAACAGTACGCGGATAAACAATTGATTCGTCAATAACAGTAAGTCTTGCTCTGTCGTCAACGGATTTCAACTGATTGTTCCAAGCATCACGCATGCTCGTCAATTTGATTGAAGTATAGTTGTAAACATCGTTACCGAAACTTCCCGTGATAAAGAGCGAGAACTCAAAACCTTTGTAAGTCAAAGTGTTGGTGATACCGCCGGTGAAAGTAGGATTCGGGTCGCCGATGATTGTCATATCGTCGGTATTGATTACACCGTCGCCATTAATGTCTTTGTATTTAACGTCGCCTACCCAAACGCCTTGTGTACGGCTGACTGCTACACCTTCACGACGCGGAGAGTTCAACAAATCGTCCATATCCTGATAAATACCGTCAGTTTTGTAACCGTAGAACTGATACAAAGCCTCGCCGTTTCTTGAAATACAAATCGGGTCGCCTTGTCCGCCCCATTGTGCGTAACCACGGATTGCATCGTTACCGGAACCGCTCAAATTAACAAGTTCGTTTTTGTTGAGACTGAACTGGAAGTTTGTCGTCCAAGTAAAGCCTTTTTTGTTGATATTGTTGGTGTTAAGAGTGATTTCAAAACCTGAGTTCTTCATTTCGCCGAAGTTACCCATAGGTGCTTTGATTTTTGTAGCCTCGTTACCTTCGCTACCCATATAAGTAGGAAGTTGCTGACTCATAAGCATATCCTTTGAAGTTTTGGTGTAATATTCAAAGATGAACTGGAATCTGTCTTTAAGGAAGTTTAAGTCAAGACCGATGTTCCAAGACTCCTGAGTTTCCCAAGTAACATACGGGTTAGGAATAATTGTCGGACGATAGCCTGCGCCTAAGAAATAACCGCCGCCGTAGGTTTCCATCTGACCTGCCGAACCCCAAGTAAATGCGGGAATATTGTCGTTACCGACCTGACCCCAACCAAGACGTAAACGTCCGCTGTTGATGATACCTCTTAAACTCTCAAAAAATTCTTCCTCAGAGAATTTCCAAGAAGCCGAAACCGAGTGGAAATTACCCCAACGGTTTTCAGGACCGAAGTTTGAAGAACCGTCTCTACGATAAGTGTAAGTCAAATTGTATTTGCCTCTGAAACCGTAGAAAGCACGTCCGAAGAACGAAACTCTTGAACCCGAACCGAAACCGTAAGTAATTGTAGGATCACCTGCTCCGAGGGCGGGATTTTTAATATCGTTAGAAGAAAGACCGGTGTTTTTAACACTCATGTTTTCCCAAGAATATTCGCTGGTTTCCTGACCTACCATGGCTGTCAAACTATGCTCGCCGAATTGTTTGGTGTAGGTAAGGAAGTTTTTAACCTGCCAAAAACGGTTGTCATATTTACCGTCCTGACATGTACTCTGATTGTTGAAGTCAGAGGGTGAGAAATTGTATGTCGGCAAGAAATAGTATGAATTTGTATTGCCGTTGCTCAAAGCAAACTCGGTGTGGAACGTAAGTTCTTTGAGGAAATTGATGTCAGCATAGAGCGTAACGTCAAGATTTCTTCTTGCAAGTTTGTTGTCAACGATTTCGGCTTTTGCAACCGGGTTTTGGAAACTGCGGCCCTCACCCGAAAGGTTAGCGTAGTTACCGTCAAAATCGTAAACAGGAATATCAGGTGTCATATACGTTGCAATAGAAATGATACCGTCTTCCGAGTTGTTCATAACTAACTGGTCGTGAGAGGTAGCAAAAGAGAAGTTAGTTCCGACTTTCATAAAACTCGTTACCTGAGCATCAACGTTGGTTCTGAAATTGAACCTGTCGAAACTCGTACCGATAATAGTACCTTCCTGATTGTAATAACCACCTGAAATGTAGTATCTTACGGCATCAGTTCCGCCCGATGCGCTCAAATTGTGAGAGTGCATAAACGCAGTTCTGAAAATTGCGTCCTGCCAATCAGTACCTTCGCCGAGAAGTCTGTAATCGCCAAACTCACCTGAATTTTCTGTGTTTTGAGTTTCAGAATAAAATTCGTTACGGTATTTTGCATATTCCTGCAAGTTCATAAGGTCAAGTTTTTTAGCGACAGTCTGCCAGCCGGTGCTACCGGTGTAATTGAACTGTGCTTTACCTTTTTTACCTTGTTTGGTAGTGATAAGAACGACACCGTTTGCTGCTCTTGAACCGTAAATTGCAGTTGCAGAAGCATCTTTTAAAATTTCCATGCTTTCGATGTCATCGGGGTTGAGGTTAGAAATACCTGAGAAAGTACCTACCGCACCGTTACCCAAACTAAGACCGTAATCGTTACCGCCTTTTACAACGTTTTGAATCGGCACACCGTCAACGACATAAAGCGGCTGAGCGTTTGCGGCGTTAAGAGTTGAAGCACCACGTATTTGAACGTTCATACCGCCGCCCGGCTGACCTGAGTTTGCCGTTACTTGTACGCCGGCTGCCTTACCTTGAAGTGCCTGGTCGATACCTGCACCGACAAAACCTTCAATGTCTTCTGCGCCGACACTGATAGAAGAACCCGAAACGTCGGATTTTTTCATAGTACCGTAACCGACTACGACAACCTCGTCAATGGCTTTGGTATCTTCGCGCATGATTACGTCGAATTTGCTGCCGTTAGCAGCGTTAATTTCCACATTGTCGAATCCCATATAAGAGAATACCAATGTGGCATTGTCGCCTGAAACGCTCAGGTGATAAACTCCGTCCATGTCCGTGATTGTACCGTTAGTAGTGCCTTTTTCAACCACGTTGACACCCGGAAGAGATTGTCCCTGCTCGTCCGTTACCGTTCCCGTAACCGATTTTTGCGCATAACCGGCAGCCGAAGAAAATATCAGCCCGATTACAAGCAAAAAGGTTTTCAGAAACCGTTCTGTTAGAAATCTTTCCATTATTGTTCGTCAAATTTAAGTTAAACTATTTATTTTATTTACTCTAAGTTTTTTTCAACCATATTGATTATCGTCTGCACCGACAAATCACTTCTGAAATTGTCTGCCGGAGTGTTTTTACAATAATCAACCAACTGTGCAACAGAAGTTTCAGCAACGTGAAGCCTTGTGTCGGAAGCGGCATAATAAATTAAAATTCTGCCGTCATCGTCCTTAATCCAGCCGTTAGAGAAAACCACGTTTGAAACATCGCCTATTCTTTCGCTGCATTTCGGAGCGAGGAAATATCCGCCCGGAGAATAAATCACTTTTGAAGGGTCGTCCAAAGCCGTCATAAACATATAAAGAACGTAACGAAGACCTGCCGCCGTGTTTCTTACACCGTGAGCCAAACAAAGCCAGCCTTCCGGAGTTTTAATCGGCTGAGGTCCCATACCGTTTTTCACCTCTTTAATAGTGTGGTAAATTTTGTTGTCAATTATTTTTTCTTCTTTGACCTCGGCATGTTCCATCGTGTCTGACAATCCGAAACCGATTCCGCCGCCGCCTCCGACATCAATAAAACCGTCCTGAGGACGTGTGTAGAAAGCGTATTTTCCGTCAATAAATTCGGGGTGAAGAACAACGTTACGTTGCTGACCCGAATACGATTTGAGGTCGTCTAAACGTTCCCAAGTTTTTAAATCCTTTGTTCTTACGATTCCCGCGTTAGCAACCGCCATAACGGTATCGCCTTCGGGTGCGCTCTTGTCTTTTCTTTCGGTGCAGAAAATTCCGTAAATATAGCCGTCTTCGTGAGCCGTCAGACGCATATCATAAACGTTGGTGTCAGGCTCTTGGAGTTGCGGGATAACAACAGGTTTTTCCCAAAACTTAAAATTGTCAATACCGTTAGGACTTTCGGCAACGGCGAAAAACGATTTTCTGTCTGCGCCTTCAACCCTTGCAACGACAACATATTTGCCGTCGAATTTAATTGCTCCGGCGTTGAAAGCGGCGTTAATCATAATTCTTTCCATCAGGAAAGGATTAGTATTTTCGTTTAAATCGTAACGCCACTCCAACGGAGCATGATCGGCTGTCAAAACGGGATATTTATAACGTGTATAAATTCCGTTTGACAACTCCTCCGGCTCATTTTTTCTCGTCAAGAGGTTTTCGTGAGCCTGTCTTAATTTCAATAACCTTTCTGAAAATTGTGTCATCTTTTTTTAAAATAAAGTTCTTCGTTTCCTGATTTTAATAGTGATTTTAAGATTGTATTTGTACTTGGGAAAATCCCTTTCAAACATAATTTTTTATGAAAAACAAATGTAATTGGTAAAAAGCATGCGTTAATAGTTGTAATATTTCAACGGTGCTAAGATAGTTTCTCTCAGTATTTTTTTTGTTAAAACTTGTATCGGATTTGTTAAAATTTGTACTAAATAGCATTAAATTTTGTAACATTTATCGTTTGATTTTGTAACATTATTTTTATAAAATTTTGACTATCAATCAATTAACCTTTTCTTTACATTTTAAATAATTGTTAATATAACACTTGAAAAAGTTAATTTTTTTTTTTGTGAGGTCATCATATTTTTCGTTTGCATTTTCTTCTAAAAATTATTATTTTTGCAACGAACAAAAACTCCCTGTAATATGAACAAAATTAATTACATTCGTTTTGATTGGGCAATAAAAAAACTTTTGCGTGATAAAGCCAACTACGAAATTTTAGAAGGCTTTATTGAAGTCTTTTTGGGTAAAAAAGATTGCAAAATTCTTGAAATTCTCGACAGCGAATCCAACAAACAAAACGAAGATGATAAATTTAACCGTGTTGACATAAAAGCGAAAGCCGCTGACGGTGAGATTTTTATCGTTGAAATTCAGTTAACCCGGTATGTTCATTACATGGAGCGTGTACTTTTCGGAACTGCCAAAGCCATAACCGAACAAATTAAAGACGGTGAAGATTTCGGCAAAATCAAGAAAGTATACTCTATTTCAATTGTTTATTACGATTTTGGAGTCGGCAAAGAT
>JAFPZK010000020.1 GCA_017417315.1 Bacteroidales bacterium | reverse complement strand
TTTATCCAACTTATATCGTCTGAATTTTTTTCATTAAGTGAAGTGATAATGTATTTTCCGTCAATCATTTTCACAGGATTTGCGGCAAAAATTATATACCGCCAAGAAGTTGAAATCTCCGAACTAAAATCATAACTTTGTAAAAATGTATATCTTGAATTACTGAATTTGATTTTTGCGGGGTCAGCCAAAGCAAGGTTTGCGGCCTCGTTCATCAAAACAGAAAATTTTTCGGTTGTAATAAAAAGCGGAGCAAGAGAATTTCCGTTTGCACGAGAACCTCTTTCCGAATAACCTGATTCTGTCGCCGATTCACTGTAACACTTTGAAGAAAAAGCGGTCAAATCTATGCCTGTCTTGTCGGATGAAATTCCTACGGCAGTGTTTGATTTGACAAAATATTTTACGGCAATTCCCTCGTTATAAAGTCTTAAATATACCTTAAAACTAACGCCTTTTGGCGAAGAAAAACACAAAACGGTTTCGTTGTATCTGTCAATAATTTCTTTCTTTTCAGAAAGTCCGCTTAAAATCACACCGTCATATTCATTTGAAGTTTTTGAAATTAAAACATCATTTTTCGTGCCGAGTGTTTCAGAATTGGTTTTAAGCCCTATATCTAATTTAACGACTTCGGTATTGATTGAGTTCAAGTTCAAAATACCCGCTAAATTTCCGTCAATATATTGAACGTAACAAGATATTTTTTTATCCGGCGAAAAAATTTCCGCAATATTATTTTGTTGAGCAAAGATTTCCCCCCCAGCAACAAGTATGCCAAAAGCAATACAACTAACTGTTTCATAATAGATTACAAACTATTTTTTTTCGCAAAGTTAGACATTTTTATTTTTTTTCCACCTTAAACTTAAAAGTTTTTTTCAGTTTGCCTCTGAATTTATAAAGCAAAAAGAAATACACCGGCAGCGTTATGAGTGCTGCAATACAGCCTTTGTCCTGACTATCTGTCAGCGCAATAACCGTAAACATAACGGCAAAAAATACAATCATCGGAAAAACGTATGCCAAAAATACACCCGTAGCGGCAAGTTTCTCCTGAAAAAAGACTTTTACCTCCTCCCCTATTTCAAATTGATAATTGCCGTCGTTTTGTGCTTCTATTGTCATGGCTTTACCTTTTGAAAAGCACATTTGTTTTGCCTGACAATGTCCGCACGCCTCACTGACAATGATTTCTACACTGATTTTGTTTTCGCTGATTTTCAGCACTTTACCGCTGTGGCTGATTGTTTTTATATCCATTGATTAAATATCATTTTTTAACGTTTCGGGATTTCTATGCATATCCCAAAGGTTTTGTATCGTAATTTCAAACTCGCTGATAGTATATATTATTTTATACTTTTTATCAAAAATAATTGCCCTATATTCTTTTCGGGCATCTCTTAATAAAGGTTCAATAAAACCACTTTCAGAGAAAGCAGATATACGGTGCATAATTTTGTCATATTCATTTCTTTTTCGTTGAGTTAGTGCCTTACCATAATTTTGCAAACAATACTCAAAGTATGTTTTCAATCTATGCTGAAACTTTTTAGACCAGACAATTCTCATACTCATTTATCATTTTATCAATTTCCGCCATTCCGTCGTCATACGTTACATATTTTCCGGCTTTTATTTCCGCATCAATTTCTTCCATTTCCTTTACTGCCTCTTCTGACGTAGTAGGTGTCTGGAAATGTAAACCGACATCAACATAATTGTCATGACCAGAATATTCATACAAATCCATATACGCCAACAAGTCTACAAGTGTTTTATAATCAAAGTTTTGCACCCTATTAATAACTTGTCTTCTTAATCTTGGTGTCTCTAATTCCATTGTTACCATAATTAAAACTTTTAATTTGTTTGCAAAAATAATAACCGATAATGAAAAAATCAAAAAATTCCTCGAAAATATTTTTCTTTTTCCAACATTTCTTTTGTTGTGCCGGTTTTTAATTCCGTTTCGCTCATAAGCCACAAATAATCAGCGTATTTAACCATCGAAAAAATATCGTGCGTCGAAACCAAAACCGCAATATTTTTTTCCTCTGCAATACTTTTTAATAAAGCAAAAATTTCGTCTTTGGCGTTGAAATCCAAAAATGCCGTCGGCTCGTCCAAAATTATTATTTTTGCCTCTTGTGCTAACGCTTTGGCAATCAAGATTTTTTGTTTTTGACCGTCAGATAATTCATAAAACTTTTTGTCCAAAAGAGCCTCGATTTTTAAATCTTTTGCGACACCTTTTATAATAGACAAATCTTCATCGGAAAGCCGTCCGAAAAAGCCGGTATAAGGACTTCTACCGAAAGAAATGATTTCAAAAGCGGAAAAATTTTCGCTTGACAATTTGTCCGTCAAAACCACTGAAACAAGTTTTGAAAACTCTTTTTGCGGAATTTGGTTAATGTTTTTTTCTTCAAAAAGGACTTCGCCGGAAAGAGGTTTTATGATTTTTATAAAAGTTTTCAAAAGGGTAGATTTTCCCGTACCATTGTTGCCGGTCAAAGCGGTTAACGTTCCGCTAAAAAGGCTAACATTCAAGTTTTTATGCAAAGGCCTTTTCGGAGAATAACCGATTGATAAAGATGTGGTTGTAAGTATTGGCATAAATGATTCAACTTTCATACCGCCTGATGATATTGAAATAATCCAATATTAAATTCTTGGTCAAGTTCGCGGAAAAACTCATCAGATGGCGTACACTCCCCGTTAGCGATTTCTCTTTCGGCTTGGTCAATACGGGCATTAAGTTCCTCCGTTGTATAAGGACATGATAAATCCTCCTCACCTGAATCCTCCAACTCTCCAATCAGCCACATCCTTCCTTCGTATGAAAGATTTTTCAGAATGTACTCACGCATATTTATTAATAATTCCTTGCTCATAATTTTTATAAATTTAATTTGTGGTAAAAGTAATGCTTTTTTTGTAAACTAACAAACAAAAGCATCACTTTTCCTGTTTTCCATTTTTAAATCTTTTGCGACATCTTCTATAATAAAATCTTCATCGGAAAGCCGTCCGAAAAAGCCGGTATAAGGACTTCAACAGAACGTGATTTTTAGATTTTATAAAAGTTTTCAAAAGGGTGGATTTTTCCAAACGTACACAATGCCGTTGAGACCGCTGCCCGCACGCTCTCCAAAACGAATGAACGAAAACATTTTAAGCAAAGTAGCGTTTCGAGGGTCAGATACGCCGCCCGCCAACGCCTCGCTTTTAGAAAAGTCTTATTTTCAGAATTGCATGTAAAAAACTGTCAAGAAACAGTGTTTTGTTTTTTCAACCGATTCAACTCCCACTCCACTACACTTGGAAAACCCAAACCTTGCAAAAATTCTTTTATATCATTATCAGAATCCCCATCTATAAAATATGAATCAACCTGACGTATTATTTCTGCACGAATTTCCCTTAATTTTACATCATTTAGATTAAAAATCTCTATTGTACGACCGACCATATTGTCATTTTTCCTATTAGGGCGCATCCAACCATTCTCATCGTAATAGACCTCACTATTCATTCCTTTCTCAACAGGATTATAGATAACATCGTAATCTTTTTTCGTTAAATTTGATTTGTTATCTTTATATTTTGCTCCAAAAGCCTCATTCGTTGATGCAACAACATAATTTGACCATTGAAATTTTAAATTTGGGAACCAATCTTGTTTTCTGAAATGATCGATGTGGCGATCTGAACATTTAAGAGGCAATTCAGTATAACCGCATAATCCGTTTTGCTCTCTTTTCAATATATATTCCGTCATTAATTGCCTCAACGAATACGGTATTTTGGTCCAATCGTCGGTACGCTTCTTGTGTTTTACCCAACTTATAAATTCTGGAATAGGTTCACCTTTATTGATTTTTAGCATATTCCCTCCTCTTTATATCCCTTTTGATAGATGGCAATTCTTTATTATCTGAGCCAATTAAATCTGACAATTCATCAAACTTTTGTTTGAAAGTTTCAGTTTCATATTCGTCATTGGCAATCATATTGCGCAAATCGTCAATACGCGCCTGAACATCTTTACTCCTTGTGCTGTCCAATCCGAAATAATCAATCAGAATTTCACCAACTTCTTTGCCATAATTATTGAATGATGTTTCTACGATTTTACCGTGCCTCAGAATTGTTAGTTGCTCTTTTTTTACATCAGAAACTACGCTCGGACTATGCGTCGTAACAATCGCACATCCTCCTTTCTCTAACGCCTTTGTCAATGATGAAATAAACTCTCTCTGCCATTTTGGGTGCAGATAAGTGTCAGGTTCGTCAAGCAAAAACAAAGTGTTCGGGGAATCAAACACCAACGATAAACCTAAGGTCATCAATTCTTGTTTCTGACCTTCGGAAATATGTTCCAAATCAAAACTGCCCGATTCGTTTTTCCAAGAGATTTTTATGTCATTGATTAAATCGTTCAATTTCAGATAGTAAAGAATGTCAAACACTTCCTGAGAAGAAATGTCTGTTCTGAACTCGCGGAACATATCCTGTAACTGATTTCCGACAAGGATAGATCCAACACTCAAAACTGAAAGTGTATCAAAGAATCTTGGAGCAATATTACCTTTGAAGTTATTCTTATATTTATGGTAGGTTTCACCAAATTGAAATGTGATTTCGCATCGTGAAAAATCAACACCAATTTTGTCCAAAAGGGCTTTTGCCTCTTCGTGTTTAGAAAACAGCAATGAACAATAAATAAGGTTCAAATATCTGTCGTCAGCATAATAAAATCTGTTTTTAGGCAAATTGAACTCTGTCGGTGAAATAGAATATTTAGATCCGTCGTTGTTGATAATACGCACAAATGTGTCTTCAAAATTTTCTTTCACCATTTTTTTCAACCTGTCGGTAATGCCTGAATAACTTACTACAAACCTGTCAGGCCATAGTGTTGATGACTCAGAAGTGTATATAGGTAAAAAAACATCTGATTCGTTTTTGACGGCAACTTTTACATTTTCTTCATCATTGTAAAACGAGTATTTGAACTCGAATTTGCCCAAGTCATATTCAGTCCAATTGATTTCCTTTCTCATACTATCCAAAAACATACGGGCAAAAGCGTTGGATATGTATTCTATCAACGTAGATTTGCCGCTGCCGTTTTCGCCGATTATTATTGAAATATTGCTGTCAAACTTAATTCTAAAATCCTTCAAGATTCGATAATCATTGATATAGATTTCGTCAAGTTTGAATTTCAAGGGCTTGGAAGAATAGCGTTTTTCAAGTTGTTTGCTTATTGAATCCAATTTTTGTTTTTGCTCTTTGGCTATTTCAAACTTTGGCTTGGTAAAAACATCGTTGACAATATTCTTAAATTCGTCAGCCTCAACCTTATTATCTTCATTAGTTAACAAATCTTCAACTTTTGACTTGTTGTCAGCCAATGTAATAAAATATTTTTTTTGCTTGGCAGTAAGTCTCTTTTGCACTTCGACATCAGTCAGGGCCGTACTATTGCGACTTGCTGACAGTTGACGTGCCGACATACCATTGTATAGATTATTACCCAACAGTCCATACAACCCCAATCTCAACATCAAATTGTTGGCATATTCTGCATCCACCTTATTGTTGTTGAGACGATTTATAAAATAGCCTATTTCCGCTGCTGCAACTAATATTTTCAACCAATCGTTATTATTTTGTTGTTTTGCCATTTTTTATTCAAATATTTCATTTTCAAAATCTTCTAACGCAGATTTTCTTAGGTTTATTGCTTGTTGTTTCAAATCCTGTATTTGTTGTTTCATATCTGAAATATGCTTTGCTATTTCATCCTGAATTTCTATCGGAGGCAAAGGTATCTTAATTGATTTAAAAGTTTGTTCATTTATTCTCGGCATCCTTGCGCCCTGAAAGAGTTTTTCTATTTGCTTTTGTACAGAGTTTGACGAAATATAGTATTTAAAGTAGTACGGATTGATTGTCTTTTTTATAGAAAAGACAAAAAATTCAGACGAACATACAATATTATTTTCATCAGTTTCATTATACCAATATTTATTTAAATATGGACGTAATTTCCCATATAAAAAATAATTTTGGGGAACTCTAATTGTTTGGCTTTTTATTTCTTTACCATTAACATATTGAAATTCTGACAAAATACCTGTTTCTTTTTCGATATTTTCCATACCAATATAAGAAAACTTATCATCAGGAGTTTTGTTTGTTTCTACCCTTAATGATTTTCCTCTTGTATCTGCCATAAAACAGTCCAAACACTCGTCTAATGTTGTAATACTATATTTAGCTACAAAATCATTTTTGGGCATAAAATATGCCACATCCCATCTGTCCAATTCATCAGATATTATCTCTTTAAACAAAAAATCTATTAACCCTTTTTCGCACTCCATATTTATTTCCAACATCTCATTCAAATAGTCCTGAATATTTTGTTCTAATTCACATATTTGTTGCTCAAAACTATCCGCCTCAACTATTTTTCTATTGTAATCACCAATTAATTGCAATTGAATTGGTAAATCCGGAATAGGAATATCAAGTTTTTTTAAATTGTCAAACGAAAGATTTTGACGTACTGTTCCTGTTGTATTTTGCCTAATTGTTTTATTGAATTTAGATGTACGCATTAAATAAAATAAAAAATCAGGATTTAACTTTTCATTACAACTAAACACGACATATGCAGGACTAATATATTCATATCTATGCAATTCTTTTTTTATGCCAATTGATCCCACGTTTACACGATATGGATTGTATGCAATCCAACCGTTTTGCATTTTTTTGTATTTCTGATTTATTTTAGAACCACTTTCAATATATGCATCAAAAATACCCATTTGATTATTCACCCCTAATATTTTATAATCATTATTGGGATTACTAATATCATATTTCTTGTTTTGTTCTGTGATATATTGTTCTAATTTATAAATTTGATATTTTGAGCTTATTAAAAATCTTGACACTACGTTAGTATCCCAATCATCAATTCCATCAGACCATATAATATCCAAATATTTATAATCCTCATCCATAACAAAAGTTTAATTATTAGTTAACAAATGACACTTTAACATTATCACAAATATCAGTAGTATTACTACACTTCCAAAGATAGTGTTTTTTACGATATTTTGTAAATTCTACTGCCAATGGAATTAAGTTGTTTTCACATTCTCCGCCAGTTGAATTAATACCTGCGGAATCTATTTTTGACATAACAATTGAATACCTAAAATTATGTTTTACTATTTGTTTAACTTCCACTATTTTAATGTCTTCAATTTCTTTTTTACGCATCTCTAATGATTTGCGTTCTTCTTTTGAAGGACAATCAAGTTCGATATTACGTTTGAAAGATTCATTTGCCGCAAGTTCCGTTTCAAATTCTTTCATAGCGGAATTATTTGCAGCCTGACGAATTTCATTAGCAATCTGTTTTTTTATGACCTTTTGTTTGTCCTTTATCTCATTCATTGACTCCTCAGACAAATTTTTGTCTTTAAGTTTTTGAAACAGAGATTCTAATGTTTCTGCATACTTTAATGCAAATTCATTATCTTTATTTTCAGATATTTTGGCTATCAATACCTTGGTACGTGCAGAAATATTCTTTTCAATTTCCTTTTTGCGGTTTTTGTATTGTTCAGACTGTTCTTTGGTCATCTTACCGTTCTTTTTAAGTTCGGTGTTAATACGTTCCAATTCGTCTTTATATTTTTCGTCAACAGTTATAATTGCATTTTTCTTTATTTCGTCATATTGACAGCGCTCTTCATTAGTAAATTTTTTGAAGAAAACCAAACTTGTCTTTACAGTCGCACCCGACGCCAAAAAAACTTCTTGCGGCAAGGATACAATCAGAAGAATCTTTGCCACGCTTTCAAAATATTCTCTGACCTTTTGAAGGTTGGTACCGTTCAGCACACCTTCTGGCAAAACGATTCCCATCCGTCCGCCGGGTTTCAACAAGTTGAGGCAACGTTCAATAAACAACACTTCCGTCAAGCCGCAACTATAATCTTTGCCAACATTATATAAATACAATACAGGCATTCCAATATGTCCGTTCACTTGGTTTTGCGCGGTCAAGTACTCCTTGCCATACCTTTCGGTATAGTACTTGATTTTATCTTCGTCGGTAAACTTGTCGCTTTCAGTAATCAACAAATCTTCATTGACCCTTGCGCCAAATGGCGGATTGGTGACGATAACATCAAAACGGTTTTCCCAAATGCCGTTGACGTTCAATAGTCCGTCGTGATGATGCACTCCTCCGTGTCCGTCACCGTGCATTATCATATTCATTTTTGCTGTCCGCGCCATTCGAGGGTTGGCATCCGTGCCGTAAATACAATCAAAAGACAAACTGCGCAATCTGCCGTTTATGTTGTTGATGTCAAGGTGTTTGTTTAATTCAACAAACTCTGCATCTATTTGATTTTCAATTTTTTGTTTTTCGGCATCAGAAAGAGATTCGTAGTTTTCATCAAAGTATTTTTGTTTTAGAATTTCTTTTTGATGTTCTATGTCTTGTTCTATTTTTCCCCTTACGTATTCAAATGCCTTAATCAAAAAGCCACCGCTACCACAACAAGGGTCACAAATAAGTTCGCCTTCCTGTGGGTCAAGCACTTCTACCATAAAATCAACAATCGTTCTCGGCGTAAAAAACTGCCCTAATTCGCCACGGAACGTGCGACCGAGAAACTGCTCGAATGCAATGCCCTTTACATCGTCAGACGTGGTTGAAAGATTGTATATTTCGAGTTCCTTGACAATTTGACGGAAACTATTTTCGCGGATTTTTATAACCTCGTTTTCATCAAAAAGGTTGTCTTTTGCAAAATCTTCTTTTGTCCTGTCAAATAAATCTTGATAAAACGGTTTCCCCTTTGATGCTTTGATATTATTGTAAAGTTTTTCCATTTTATCAAATTCATTTGACGAAAAAATCTGAGAATCAGAATTTTGCCTTTCGTATCTGATTTTCATAAAAAGTATTTTACTTATTTCGTCAAATGCCGCCTCTGGTGAAAGTTTGTCATTATTACGGATAATGTTGTGGCATTTGAGAAGCAACCTTGAAAATTCGTCTCTTGTAAATGTTTTTAATTGTGTCAAAAGTTGCTCAACTCTTTTGGCGTTATTTGATTCCTCTGCGTTTGGAATTTCCGTAATTTCATCTAATTTTTTCGGAAGTTTACTTTTGTTGACACGAAAAATCCTCGTTTCCTTTTGGTTGGTGGTAACAAAAAAATCCGCACCTGCCCACGCCGCATAATTGTAACCTTGAAAATAGTCGCCAGTCTTGATTGTTACATTTTGGGCTTTACATTCTATTACAATAAAAGCATTGTTGTCGTCTTTTTTGTCTTTTTCAGATTTCCAAACGACAATATCAGCCCGCGCAGCACCCTGTCCGCGCTGCGAGTTGGTCAATTGTAATTCTTGCGCCATCTGTTCCAACGAATAGCCGTAATTATTAACCAAGCGGCAGACATATTTTTGTCTAACTTCTTCTTCGGGCTTGTAATTCAGCCACTTGCCTTTCAGTGGCGCATATATTTTCCCTGCTTGTATTTGAACCTTTAATTCTTCCATTGCACAAAATTCTTACAAAGGCAAAATTAAATATTTTAATCTAATACAACAAAACTTTTTTTACAATATAGAGTAAAGCCTTTTTCTGCAACTTTGTCAGTTCTGACATTTTGTCACACACCAAAAAACTGACATTGCAGTTTTTTTATGACAGTTTGTCAGAAGGCTTTTTTACCGTCAAATCCGTGCCAAATTTTCAACTATTTTATTATCAATCAGTTAGCATAGAAAAGTAAAAAAATATCGAAAAACTCGGCATAATGATTGTAAAAGATAGGGCGTAAACATTTTTAGAAAACAATTTAAAAACTTTAAAAGATATGTCAAAAATAATTGGTATCGACTTAGGAACCACAAACTCGTGCGTTTCGGTCATGGAAGGTAACGAACCCGTTGTAATCGCTAACTCGGAAGGTAAAAGAACTACTCCTTCAATCGTAGCGTTCTTGGATAACGGTGAAAGAAAAGTCGGCGATCCGGCTAAACGTCAGGCTATCACTAACCCGCACAACACCGTTTATTCTATCAAACGTTTTATGGGCGAGACTTTCGACCAAGTTACAAAAGAAGTTGAAAGAGTACCTTATAAAGTTGTACGCGGCGACAACAATACTCCGAGAGTTTTGATTAACGACCGTCAGTACACTCCGCAGGAAATTTCGGCAATGATACTTCAAAAAATGAAAAAAACTGCCGAAGACTATCTCGGTCAGGAAGTTACGGAAGCCGTTATCACCGTTCCGGCATATTTCTCTGACTCTCAGCGTCAGGCTACGAAAGAGGCGGGCGAAATTGCGGGCTTGAAAGTTCGCCGTATCGTCAACGAACCTACCGCTGCGGCTTTGGCTTACGGTCTTGACAAAGGCGGAAAAGATATGAAAATCGCCGTATTCGACTTAGGCGGCGGTACATTCGATATTTCAATCCTCGAACTCGGCGACGGTATTTTCGAGGTTAAATCAACTAACGGCGATACTCACCTCGGCGGCGACGATTTCGACCAAGAAATCATCAACTGGATGGCTGACGAGTTCCAGAAAGAAAACGGCGTTGACCTCAGAAAAGATGCAATGGCACTTCAACGTTTGAAAGAGGCTGCTGAAAAAGCAAAAATCGAACTTTCGTCATCGTCTTCAACAGAAATCAACTTGCCTTACATTATGCCTGTTGACGGTGTTCCGAAGCACTTGGTTTTGACTTTGACACGTTCTAAATTCGAGCAGTTGTGCGACCATTTGATTAAGGCTTGTATTGCTCCCTGCCGTCAGGCTTTGCAAGATGCAGGAATGCAACCTTCTGACATTAACGAAGTTATCCTTGTCGGCGGTTCATCACGTATTCCGGCTGTTCAGGCGGAAGTTGAGCAGTTCTTCGGCAAGAAACCTTCAAAAGGTGTTAACCCGGACGAAGTTGTAGCAGTAGGTGCTTCAATTCAGGGCGGCGTTTTGACGGGTGATGTTAAAGACGTTGTATTGTTGGACGTTACACCGCTTTCTTTGGGTATCGAAACCATGGGCGGCGTTATGACAAAACTTATTGAGTCTAACACTACGATTCCGTGCAAAAAGACAGAAACTTTCACCACAGCCGTTGACAACCAGCCGTCAGTAGAGATTCACGTTTTGCAGGGCGAGCGTTCTATGGCAAAAGACAACAAGACGTTAGGCAAGTTCCACTTGGACGGTTTGCCACCAGCACCGAGAAACGTTCCGCAAATCGAAGTTACATTCGACATCGACGCAAACGGTATTTTGAACGTTTCAGCAAAAGATAAAGCAACGGGCAAGAGTCAGAATATCAGGATTGAGGCTTCGTCAGGACTTTCACAAGACGAAATCGAGAGAATGAAAAACGAGGCAAAAGCCAACGAGGCTGCCGACAAAGCCGAGAAAGAGAAAATCGAGAAAATCAATCAGGCAGACAGTTTGATTTTCCAGACTGAAAAAGCGTTGAAAGAATACGGCGACAAGATTCCGGCAGAAAAGAAAGCCCCGATAGAGCAGGCTTTGAACGAGTTGAAAGACGCTCACAAACGTCAGGACATTCCTGCAATTGATGCGGCATCGGCAAAATTGAACACTGTTTTCCAAGCAGCAAGTCAGGAGATGTACAATGCGGGCGCAGGTCAGGCACAACAAGGTCCTCAGGCTGGTCCTCAAAACAATGCTCAACAGAACAATAACAACAATGCCGGCAACAACGGCGACAACGTTACTGATGTTGATTATGAAGAAGTAAAATAGCAGCCGTAGGCTGAATTAAAATTTACATTTACCACAAAAGAAACGGACAGATTATAAATACAATTTGTCCGTTTTTTTTTAACAAAAACCAAAAATGGAAGATAACATTGAAAAGGAATTAATATGCGACAACAAGGGGGTTGCACTTTTTGTTTGTGCCTTGTTACTCGACTGCACTGAACCCACAGACCAAAAAAGGCTTCATGTAGTAAGGGCATTTCGATATTTGCTATCAAAAAAAATCATAAATAAAAATAATTATAAAAAGTGCGACACAAATGGTTATGCGATAGTTGGTGAAACTGAATTTTTCAAAAAATTTCATCATTTACCTCAGTATGCACAAAAAGAACTTATCAGAATAATGAAAGAATATGTCGATGAACTCACCATCGACGAAATAAATGAAGCGTTGAAAAATGAAAATTATTTTCAGTCTTTTAGAACGTTGGTAAGACGATTAAGCAAAGACGGAAAAAAGCAAATCAACACCTTTTTCTGTAAAAGCGGAATTTTGATGCGCATTAATGACATTTTGCTTTATCAAATGAAAATCAATTCAATAGAAGTTATCTATGATGTGCAAATAATATCGAAATTAATCGAAAAGCCGGAAGAAGATTTGCAAGAATTATGCAACAAACTTGACTATTATTGCTCAATAATAGACATAAATGAAGCCAACAACCATACAAAAGAAATCGAAGAACTATTGAATAACATTATCGGACAAAAACAGTTTCAAGATTTTATGTTCACCACAATTGGTAAAAAAGAACCCGATTATATTGATATAAACTATGAAGAATGTCCACAAGAAGCCGAAACTTCGAGCAACAAATTACTTGTAACAATCAAAGACCATACATCTTTCGAAAAGATGAGCGAACTTCTCCAATTTGTCATTGACAAAGGATATTACACCGCAAATCTATTTAATTTATTTGATAAGGGATTGCCCGAAGATAAAAAAGTAACATACTTTGAAACAAACAAAATTGCTCATATAAGTTTTTTCAAGAGAATTAAACAATATTCAAGCAACGACAATATAGAAGAAATCTTTCAAAAAGTATTTATCAAAGGCAAGGGAAAGGGGAAAGGCAATAGTATTTCTCTCAAATTGGGAGGTAATGAGGGCAATAAGGACACACGTGCCGAGCAATTAGAGAAGAAACTTGATGAATATTTGCCTCTTACGGGATATTAACGGGATAATTACGGGATATTGACGGGATAATTACGGGATAATTTGCTTGACATTAATGTAACTTTGCACCGTCAATCATAGTGATTGACCTTAGAAATTTTAAAGTAATAAAAAAATGAGAAAAAATAATAGCAGTTCATGGATTGCATACATTGGTTGGTCAGCCTTCGCTAATTTGCTTTTGCAAGGATTGTCTGACAAAGTGAAAACAGGTCAAGATGTCGTTAAAGTTTTAGCTGGCGGTGCTGCGGCTGGAGCGGGACTTTGTGGACTCGTAAAAATCGTTGAAAAGTTATCAAATGATGATGAGAGAAAACAACTTCCGCCTCATAACGGAGATACCGAAGATGTTGATCCCTCGTACAAATTGGTATACAAAGGAACTCAGAAATGGGGAAATATGCAAAAAGCAGAATCACGACGACTGACACCCGCACAATTAGCTGAAGTCGATGGGCTCAACTTTTTGGAAAAACAGAGAGTAGAGAACTTATACTACAGTGGGCAGTCAAATTGTGAGGACATTTACGAATCAACTCCTGTTACTGGTGTCAGAAATGTTTTGTCCAATAGGGACGGATTAGCAGATGAAGTAATTACCAACTTCTATATGGGTAAGAAGAAGAAACTCACATTTGATGAGAACCACCATCTCTCTACTGACCTTAACATTAATCCAACTTTCAAGGCATATTGGCGCACGTATTTGAAAGCGGTTGGCAATTTCATTGCTAACAATGCAGACAAGAGTCTTGATAAATATTTCACAATTACCGAAAAAACTAATCCCGACTTCAGTGTTCTTTCTGAAATCAAAGAGTTCGATTATTACGGACTGATGGGTGGAACACAACAGATAGAAGTTGAATTGGAAATTTTCAGAATGAACGCGGTAAATTATCTTGTCAATACCAAAATGTTCATACGTGATACATATTGTGCAGACAAAGATGACATCAAAGGCATTGCAAATAAAAAAATACTAACTCAAAGCTTACCAGCGTTCTATGTACTCCAAAATTGTTTCGGATGTCACCCATTCGTGACAGAGATAATCTACAAACATTCAGACATTATAAACATCAATAAATATTAATAAACCATGACAAATTCATCACGTCCCCCACTCAAACAGCGTTCCCCATGGCTTTGGGGCTGCCAAACGGTATTTTTATCGTTTGTGGCACTATGTGTATTAATAATTATCGTAAATATCCTGTCCAAGAAGTTTGACGGTTTCAGAATGTATCATGGCGAGATAGAAATTGAGCCATATTCGAGATCCAATGGCGAGGTTTACGGCGGGTATTGTTACGCACGTTGCTATCGTGAGGCAGTTGACACCGAAAAACACAATCTGAAAAAAATATTAGCGTTTTTTCAGGATTCAAGTACATGGAAGTATACACTTGACAATCGTATAGATTTACATAAGCACAAGATGGATTTCCACTCGGATGGTGGACAATTGTACTTTGATGATTTTGAATGTTATCGGGTAAAATATATGGAAAACACACCGGAATACTTTTGGTGGTTCTATACATGGGCGCACAAACCTGATGATATTCTTCCTAAATACACCAAGCATTTGGACGACACGTTGATGACTATATCATTTTCTTACACTAAGTTTGACGTATTCACATGGCAGCATTTCATAGACATCGTTGATAGAGAAAACAAAAAAGACACTCCCGACCGAGTTTACAAACTTAAAAATCCACAGACCGATTCGATAGAATGTATCATCGAGACCAAAAAATTTCCCGATGGAAATTGGGGTTTTAAGATGGAAATATTGTAACCCCTCTCCGCTTGAAAAAGAATTTCAGGCGGAGGTTTTTTGTGTGATATTTATTCGTTAATGATTAATGATGGTATCTCCAATAAACCAATGATGCTATCCCATTCTTCAAATCTTGCAAACTCTTGTCGAAAACGTAAATTTACATCACAAATAGAACCATTACGATTTTTTGCCAAAATAACTTGTCCCAATCCCATAGTAGAATTACCTTCCTCATCATACATAATTCCATAATATTCAGGTCTATGAATTAAACAAACAACATCAGCAACATTTTCAATCTCACCAGTATCCTTCATATCACTTAATTTTGGACGCATATCACCACCTCGTCTTTCCGCATCTCTGTTTAATGACGATGTTATGATTATTGGTACATCAAGTTCTTTTGCCAATGCCTTTAATTCTCTGACAATATCTCCATCTTCATGGTCGCGAGTTACATAAGTTTTCGATGAATTGATAATTTGTTGCAAATTGTCAATAAAAATTATCCCGTCTTTATGTTTTTCAACGAAATCGCAACACTCTTTTCTTATATCTTGTAATTCTCTAAATTTTGCTTGCACAAACAAAGGTGAATCTTGTAATTCTTTACATTTTGAATCAAGTTGAGTCCATTCCCAATCTTCCAATTTACCAATTGATATTTTTTCATGAGGCAATTCAGTTTGTATACACAAAAGTTTAGTAATTAATTGTGTTTCATTCATTTCAAGAGTAAAATACAATACAGGGGTTTTAAAATCAACAATCATATTTCTCACCATAGATAACGTAAAACTTGTTTTACCCATTGACGGTCGAGAAGCAATAACTATCAAATTAGATTTTTGCCATCCCAAAGTAACTTTATCCAATGAAATAAAGCCGGAAGGTATTCCACTAAAAACATCTGTTCTTTTAGAATTATTTTCAACTGTTTTTAATACAAATTCAAATATTTTTTCCATTTTTATCGCGATTTATTTAGTGCGAATTTGTTGAACTAACCATTTGATGTAAGTGTCAGATACATTTTCAATTTCATTTTTGTCATAAATGGATAATAATGTGATTTTCAAAGAGCCGTCATCTTGAATTTTCGCAGTAAAAGTAATGACACGTGCGCCACCAGATTTTCCTTTGCCTTTTGATGTTATCGCCATACGAACTTTGCGGACATTCCCTCCCAAATCATCTCCTTGCATAGGATTTTCTTCCAAACTACGCTTAAAAGCAACAAAATCTTCGCCCAAAGAACGATACTTTTTTGCAAGGCGTTTGAAATTTCTTTCAAACTCTTCCAAAAGTGAAATTATAACCGTCATAATCCCAATTCTTTAATAAATTCATCTGCGGTTTTTAAACGTTTTTCTCCACGTTCAGTCTGTTTCAATTCATCAAAGGCACGTGTAAGTGATTCTTTGACAAATTGTTGTTGTTTTATTGTAATATTTTCTTGTCTCGACATTTTTAAGTCTCTAACGAAGTTTATAATCTTCTCCATGAGACTCTCATCATCAAGAAGCGGACTAATCTCATAAAGTAATTCCGAACGTAATTCTATTGCTGTCATTTTCGTAAATTTTTAATACCGATTCAAAGACAAAGGTAGATTTTTTTTTCGGAAAAAGAAAAAAAATTGCAACACTATTCAAAAAAAATATTAACTTTGCCGTTAATAATGACAACAAACACACAACGTCCCTCTCTAAAACATCGTTCCCCATGGCTTTGGGGCTGCCAAACGGTATTTTTGTCGTTTGTAGCACTTTGTGTATTAATAATAATCGTGAATATATTATACAATAAATTCGACGGATTTCGGATATACCACGGAGAAGTGGAGATTGTACCATACATAGAAACATATTTTGGAGCCAAAGATGATACACTACAAGGCTATTACCATCTCTATTGCTACCGCAAAGCCATAGACACAGAAAAACACAATCTGAAAAAGATATTGGCGTTTTTTCAGGACACTACAATAAAGAAAACTATATTAGATAGCTCAGTGGAACTGCACAAGCACATAACTGATTACAATAGGGAATCTAATATCTATTGGTTCAAAGAAAGGGATTACTATGATGCATCATACATCACGAGCGACCCGACGTATTTTTCCACATTCTCAACTTTTGCAGAACCACATGATGGTAGTTATCCGAGAAATCCAACCAATTTCACAAGGAAAATTGTCGGCAATGATTACATAATCTCATTTCCATACGATAAATTCGATGTACGAGTTTGGCAGAAATTTATTGATATCAAAGAATCTGACCGATGGCATAACAGGAAAGATACTATCGACCGCGTTTATAAACTGAAAAATCCTCAAACCGATTCAATAGAATGTATCATCGAGACCAAAAAATTTCCGGAAGGAATGGGTTTCAAGATGGAAATATTGTAAAAAAACTCCGCTTGAAAAAGAGTTTCAGGCGGAGTTTTTTGTATTTTTCAGAATAAAATCGTATTTTTGTGCCGAATTTGGTAGGAACATAAGATGGAATTAAATGGCTTTTGTGTAAAATATGGCATAGAAGGACAACAAATATTTCTCGGAGATGCATTAGATATTCTAAATAAAATTCCTAATGAATCAATAGATTTAATTTTTGTTGACCCACCCTACAATATAGGGAAAGACTTTGCCGGAAGAAAAGATAAATGGAAAACTGATGAAGAATATTTAAGTTGGTGTTTCCAATGGATTGATTTGTGTATCAACAAATTAAAACCGACAGGGTCGTTTTATGTAATGACATCAACCCAATTTATGCCCTTTTTTGACATCTATATTCGAAAAAAAATGACAATTTTATCACGAATTATTTGGTCATACGATAGTTCCGGAGTTCAAGCAAAGAATTATTACGGTTCTATGTATGAACCGATACTATTTTGTGTAAAAGATAAAACTAACTATACATTTAATTCTGATAGTATTTTAGTTGAAGCCAAAACAGGAGCAAAACGGAAATTAATTGATTATAGGAAAAATCCGCCACAACCATATAAAACAGAAAAAGTGCCGGGCAATGTTTGGAATTTCGCAAGAGTTAGATACCGTATGGAAGAATATGAAAATCATCCGACACAAAAACCGATAAGTCTTTTGGAGCGAATTATAAAAGCAAGTTCCAATCCCGGAGATGTAATTCTTGACCCTTTCTGCGGAACTTTTACCACATGCTATGTAGCGCAACAATTGAAACGCAAGTTTATAGGGATTGAAATTCAGGAGGAATACTTTAAAATCGGTCTTCGAAGATTAGGTATTGCAAAAGAATACAAAGGTGAAAAATTGGAACGCGAACAAAAATCGTATGAGCATAAAGAACTTCAAGAACAAACAACGCTAAGTTTTGCATTTTAATTATGGAAACATCATTTGAAGCATATATAAAGGACTTTCTTTACAAGAAATATGGTGAAGTCGCTAATCAACTTTTTTCGTTAAGTTACATTTTGCAATACATTGTAAACAAAACAAAATCAGCGGACAAAGGAGCAAAATCACGAGGAAGTTTTGCTAATTTATACGCAATATATGTTTTGGTTGAAGATTATCTAAACAAAGGTTTCGATAAATCAGGGGATTATAGCAAATATGAAGGTGCTATGTTTTCAACACTGCTGAAAAGACAACGGGAATTACCATTTGGTTCAAAATTGCAAAATCATGCTCTAAATTCACGTATGAATGAAGAATTTTTCAAATTTTTTCCAACACAAAAAGGTATACAACCAATATTAAGGGACTCGGAAACTACACGTTATTGGTTTAATGAAAACTATCTAAAAATTCAAATAGGTAAATCGTCATATAATATAGCCCAAGATATAATAAACATCATTAACCATTATGTTGAAGTAAAACAAGGAAGTTTTAAACAATTCATTGAGCAATGTAAAAAACTTCAAAACATTCATATCGGTAATAAAACAGAAGTGAATGATTTTGTCTTATCTTTACTTGCTGCTAATGTAAATGCAAGACTTTTTGAAATTGTAAGTTATTCAATACTAAAATATTACTTCAAAGACCAAATTATATATTGGGGATTTACACCAGAGGTAGAAAAACTCACGAAAGACCATCTTCATTTGTACAAAACAGGACGTACAAATGCAAATGACGGCGGAATAGATTTCGTAATGAAACCATTAGGGCGTTTTTTTCAAGTAACAGAAACTTTGGATTTCAAGAAGTATTTCTTGGATATTGAAAAAATAGAAAGATATCCTCTGACTTTTGTCATAAAATCAGAAGAATCTATTGACGATTTGAAGGCAAAATTACGAAACGATGCTTTAAAAACTTATGTTGTTCAAAAAATAGTAGAAGATTATATGCTTTGCATAGAGGAAATTATAAACATTCCTTTGTTAAAACAATATCTCATAGAATTGAATAACAAAAATTTACTATCGGAAGTTCTCAAAGAAATTATTATTCAAAGTAAAGTTGAGTTTAATTACGAAGACGAAGAATAATTGATTATGACACAACAAGAAGCAATAAACCATTTATCCCGTTATCAATCTGACACTCCGTCAGTTTGGCGCGAAAAAGAACAGAATCGCATAACCGCAAAAAAACAAGATTGGCTTCAATATTCGCGCAAAATAGCAATTAAAGTTGCTTTGGCTATGAAACGGGAAAATATTTCGCGGCAAAAATTGGCGGCAAAAATTAATTGTCCGGTTCAATACGTTGCTAAGCGAAATTAACCTTTCTCTTGATGAAATATACAATCTCGAAAATGCGTTAAACGTTTCGATATTACAATATGAGTTTGCATAAAGCATATAAAAAACTCCGCTTGAAAAAGAGTTTCAGGCGGAGTTTTTTATATTTTTCAAGAATTTTGATTTTTTTCTCCTCTCATATACTTCATATATTCATCATAACTGATATGTCTGCCGCCCATCGAAAGCAAATGTTCGGTTTCAAACTGACAATCTATCAGCGAAATAGCATTTTCCGTCAACACTTGCCCTAAATAAATTAACGCCAATTTCGAAGCACTCGGCTTTAACGAAAACATACTTTCACCACAAAAAACGTGTGCCGTCAAAACGCCGTAAAGTCCGCCGATAAGGTTGTCGTCAGAATCCCAAACCTCAACGCTTAAAGCATAACCGAGTTCATGAAGTTTCTTGTATGCCGCAACCATGTCAGGACCGAGCCAAGCATAAAGGTCTTTATCCCGAAGCCCCGAACAATTATTTATAACGCCGTCAAAATCTTGATTTACAGACACTTTATAAGTACCTTTGTTGATTAACGAGCGCATCGAATGAGAGACGTGAATTTCGTTAGGAAAAATCACGAACCTATCCAACGGACACCACCATTGAATCAAAATTTCGTCCGTATCTTCAAACATATACGCCGCCTGATGAAACGGATACCACGGAAAAATTCCGTGATGATACGCTAACATTAACCTTTCGGTCGAAAGGTCGCCGCCGACGGCAATCCTACCGTCAGAATCGCCGTCCGTCGGGTCTGGAAACCATATTTCGTTATCGTCAAGTCGATATATCATCGTTAAAAAGAATTTGTTTTTATCATTACTTTTCCATTGCCTTTATCAAATTGGCATTAAACTGTTCTAAATCAGAAAGTTTTATGTTAGCATTGTTGCCGAGAGGTTTGTACCAAGAAAACTGCGAAAAATGATTTTTCAATTCCTCAGACTGAAACTGCCAACCGTGCCGTGTATAAATTTCGTTGCGCATCAAACGAAGTTGTTTAGTGTCAAAAAGTTTCAAAAACGTAACGTTAAGCACAACGTTTGAAGTTTCCCTCCACCAACCTTGTCCCGAATCTTTATACTTAAAGGTTTTAAAAACTGTCGTCGCCTCGTAAAAAAGGTCGTTCTTTTTGGAATTGTAAAGCGTTACGCCCTCAGGAGAAGTTTTAAGAATATAAACTTTTTCGCCCTCCTTTACGGGCAAACAATTTCCGCCGCCGTACTCATCGTAAAAAGGAACAAAACTGCTGCCAATCAGGTCTTTGAACATCGTCTGCATAGACGTTACATAAAATTTATCCGAATCATCGTTACATTTTTGAACGGCATAACATAACTGTTTTTTCAGGTCATAACACGCCATAACGGAAACCTTTTTTCCGTTTTTTTCGGTGAGAGTTATGTACTCGACTTTGCTGCCTTTTTTCCCGACCGACCAGCCCATTTGACTTTCGTTTTCACGGCTTACGACAAATTGATTTTGAGCGGTTTTCTTGATGAAAAAACTTTGGTCATCGCCTCTGAAACCGTCAAAAACAAACTCCGTATCTCCTTTCTCGGTTTTAACGTAATAGACTATATCGCCGTCAGTCCACTCACCGTCAAGAGTTTGCGCGCTAAGATTGCCGAATGTCAAGGCAAAAAATGCTGAAATCAAAATTAATCTTTTCATTATGTATTATGTTTTTTTATTGTTATTAATCGAGGCGAATATAGTATTTTTTTTGATAACAAAAAAATCAGAAAATTTACAAAATATTTTTCCAAAAAAACATTATCTTTGCGCACTATAAATAATTCGCACCATATAAATAAAACAAAGACATATATGAAAGGATTTTTAAAAATTTTAGCCGCAGCCGCAGTGTTAACTTCCTGCAATTCAGCGGTTAAAGATACCGCTCAAACAGACGGCGGTTACAACGGCAAACAGCCGAAATACATTTTCTATTTCATCGGTGACGGTATGAGTCAGCCGCAAATCACTATGGCCGAAAAAGCAATCAACGATGAAGAATTTTTGGCACAGTTCAACACCCAAACTTGCAATATTTACAATATCGGCAAAGGGTATAAGATGAACGTCAAAAGGTTCAAAAACGCGGCTTTGGCTACCACAAACGCCGAAAACCGTTTCATAACGTGTTCAGCAGCGGCGGCAACGGCTCTTGCTACCGGTCATAAAACCACAATCAACACCATTTCTAAAAACGGCGAAAGAACCGAAAATCTTAAAACCGTCGCAGAAATGGCTCGCGACAAAGGTATGAAAGTCGGCGTTATCACCTCCGTCAGCATTGACCACGCAACTCCCGCATGTTTCTACGCCCATGAAGACGACAGAAACAGTTACGAAAATATCGGTCATTGGCTCTTGAAATCAAATTTCGACTTTTTCGGCGGCGGTTTCGTAAGATGGGATAAATATAAGGATATGACAAAAGAGCAGTTTTTCGATTCGTTAAAAATCAAAGGCTACACCATAGCAACTGATTTACAGTCGTTTAACGCTTTAAATAAAAACACGGGCAAAATTTTTACAACCGTCCCGAAAAACATTGATACCGTTCATGACGGCTCTACCCTGCCCTACAATATCGACCTTGACATTCAAAGCGATGACAACCGCATCATTTTGAAAGACTTCGTCAAAAAAGCCGTTGAAGTTCTTGACAACGAAAAAGGCTTTTTCCTTATGACCGAAGGCGGAAAAATAGACTGGACTGACCACGCAAACGACGCTGTATCAAACGTTTACGAAACTATTGCGTTAGACCAAGCAATCGGCGTTGCGTTAGATTTTTACGACAAACACCCCGAAGAAACACTAATTGTTTTCACCGGCGACCATGAGTGCGGCGGTTTGACGTTAGGTTTTGCAGGAACTCACTATGAATCAGCGTTTAACTTGATGAAAAACCAAACGATTTCTTATCAGGAATTTTCGGAGCAGAACAGAAAGTTTTTCAAAAATAAACCGACTTTCGAACAAACGTTGGAATGGATTAAAAAGAATTTCGGTCTTGGCGACACTGCTGTTTTACCGCTCAGCGATTACGAGTTGAAACGCCTCAAAACCGCATACGACGAAGTTAATAATTTCTTGGCAAAAAAAGAACCGAAACTTTCAAAAGAAGAATTATATTTGTATTACGGTAATTACGATTATATCTGCGTTACGGCAACACATATTCTTGACAACAAAGCCGGCGTTGATTGGGCAAGTTATTCACACACGGCACTTCCCGTTCCGGTATATTCGTCGGGTCCGGGTTCGGAATTTTTGAACGGCTATATTGACAACACCGACATTCCGAAAACAATGATGAAAGTCGCAGATTTGAAATAACAATGAACAAAAAAAACATAATCTTTTTATTAACCGTGGGAATTATGACCGTGATTTTGGCTCTGATTCCCACGGGTTTTGAAAATCCCGCCTTAACAGAAAACACTCTCTACGAAAAAGGTGAAATTATCGAGGTTGACGACAGCGGACTTCAAACAATTTCCGTCGTAACCATCGGCATTCAAAAACTAAAAATAAAAATACTTTCGGGAGAATTTCAAGACAATGTTTTTGAGGCTGAAAACGTCTTAAACGGTCAAAAAAACATTGACAAAATATTTTCCGTAGGGGATAAAGCCCTGACAGTCATCTCTTTGGACAAAACAACAAAAAAGCCTCTGAGCGTTAAGGCACAAGATTATTACCGCTCAGGAATCGAATTTGTGTTGGTCGGAATTTTTGTTGCCGCATTATTGGCTTTTGCGGGATTTACGGGCGTGAAAGCGGTCTTGAGTTTTATTTTCACGGCACTTTGCTTTTGGAAAATCTTATTGCCGATGTATTTGCAAGGTTATAATCCGCTTTTAACGGGTATTTTTATGACATTTCTTACCGCCTCGGTCGTAATTCTTTTGGTCTCAGGCGTTAACAAAAAGGGGCTGACGGCTCTTTGCGGCTGTTTTTGCGGAATTTTTTTCACGGCGACGGTCTCGCTTATAGCCGGCAGTTTGTTCAAAATTCCGGCAACCGTTCAGGACTATTCCGAAGCGTTGATTTACGGCGGCTTTCGGTTGGATTTTTCGGGAATTTTTATTTCGACGGTTTTTATTTCGGCTTCCGGAGCGTTGATGGACATCAGCACCGACATTGCCGCCGCTATTGACGAAATTCATGAAAGACTTCCCGAACTCTCCTCAAAAGAACTTATAAAATCAGGTTTTAACATCGCAAAACCTGTAATCGGTTCTATGACAACGACTTTGTTGTTTGCGTATTCAGGCGGTTTTATGTTTGCATTTATGGCGTTTATGGCAAAAGGAATGCCTTTTGTCTGCATTTTTAATTCCAATTATATTTCCGCTGAATTTCTGCACACTATGGTCGGAAGTTTAGGATTGGTTTTGACCGCACCACTGACTGCGGTTGTCGGAGGCTTTATTTACGGAAAGAAAAACGTAAAATAAAAAAAGGGAGCGACTTAAAACGCACCGCTACAACCACTTACCCTTGCTGACTTCCGCCCCTGGGGGATTCGTAGGAGCTGGTCGAATAAGACTCCCTTTGTGACTGCAAAATTAGGTACATTTTTTTTAGTTACCAAATTTTGCAGTATTTTTTTTTAGTTTTTTTCAAAAATTTTATTAATCTTTTAACTGACAATCAATTACCGCACAACTCTAAACTCTACACGACGGTTTTGTTGACGACCTTCGGCTGTATTGTTAGAGGCTATCGGCTTATTTTTACCGTAACCGATTGTAGTAAGTTTCTTAGAATCGCAGCCGAGGTCAATTAAAAACTTCTTGACGGCTTCGGCTCTTTCGAGTGAAAGTCGCTGATTATCAGCATCGTTTCCGACATTATCAGTATGTCCTGAAATTTCTACTTTCAGACTTCTGTCTTGAATAATTTTAGAAATTCTGCCGAGTTCCGACACCGATTGCGGCAACAATTCAGAGGCTCCCGTATTGAAAAACAGATTTTTCAGGATTATTGACTTTCCTATTAAGATAACTTCCTCTATTCTAACGACTTTAATATCAAGTTTTATTTCCGAAGACCGTGCCTGATTTTTTAAATCAAGATTATCGGAGGTCGGAAACAATGCTTTATCGTTAACAAAATAACCGTAATTTTTTCCGGCAGGAAGACACATCGTATAACTTCCGTCTTTCGGCGAAGTCTGACACTGACCGATAATTTGGTGATTTTCAAGGTCTTCCCATTCTATTACCGCGCCGACGGGACGGTTTTTGGAATCGGTTACAAACCCGGAAACCAAAGTTACGGCAATTTCGGCTTTGTCTTCGTTTTTGAGTTTGATTTGATAATTGTTTTTTGCGAGGTTATCGTTAATATTTGAAAAATAAGCATTTACGCCGTTGAAAGAAAACTTAAAATAGTTTTCGTCAAATGCCGAATTTATTTCTTTACCGAGATTTTTCGGTCTTGACCATTTGTCCCAACCTTCACCGAGCCTTTTGGTAACGAAAATATCTTTTTTGCCGAGGTTACCGTAACCGTCAGAGCAAAAATAAAGCGTTTTCATGTCGGGGTGAAGATAAGGCGAAACTTCCGAAAAAGGCGTGTTCAAGCAAAGAATTTCTTGCGGTTTACCCCAAGAGCCGTCAGATAATCTGAAACAAATAAAAAGATTTTTTGAGGCTGAAAGTTCGTTAAGCGACTGTTTTTTTTCAGCAAAAATCATAACGCTGCCGTCCGGCGAAACGGTGGTGTCGGTAGTGTTTTCCATAGCGACAATTTTAGCGTTTTTGTCAAGTTTTGAAATATTAATATCTTTATTTTCAGGCTGTTGCAAAGTTTTCAACAAATCCGCAAAATCCTTATTGCCTTTAAAATACGGCTCAAAAGACGACACTTTATATAATGCACCTTCGTAATCTTTGTTTTTTAGTCTTACGGCAATAAGGTCTAAAAGGGCATCGTAAGCAATTCTCTGAGGTGCGGCTTCAATTACGAGTCGCAATTTATTGCCGGATTTATAAGTTTCTTTTATGATTTCGTCTTTTTCTTTCAAATCCTTGAAACTTGACGAGGTGTATGTCCGCCAAAAATCGTCAAAATTATAAACGCCGCATTTTTCGTAAATTTTGTGCATCATCTTCACACAAGAATCCCGCCTTACTTGGTCTCTTGATGTCATATAACAATATTTCACAATTTCAGCGTTAGGATTGCGCTTTGCCACTGAATATGCCGAATCTTTCAAAATTTCTACAAATTCCTGATTATCATACGTTTGATTAATGTATTTTTGGATATATTCCCATTTCGGAGAATAATTTTTCTTAAAAGTATAAACTATACTTTTATTTTCGGCAATTTTTCTTTGGTTAATCGGCGCAAGGTCGTAAACCGCCAAATAATTCTCGTATGCCTCGGCTGAATTTGTTTTAACTGCCTCGTCCAAAGCATATTGCGTCACGGTCAAGATTTTTTTGTTGATATTTGTTGCCGAAAGTCCCGCTTTAAGAAGTTTTGATTTGTCCTTAGTTCTGTCATAAATTTTTCGCGCCGTCTTAAAATAACCGTATGCTTTTTGACAATTAAACTTCGAAAATTCTTTGTCAGCAAACAAACTTCCTGCCGCAAAATTCAAGGCACAATCATTAGGAGAGGCTTTTAAATCCTTTAAAATTCCGGTTTCCGCCTCTTCAAAATTTTTGTTAGTAATTTGGTTTTTATACGGGAAAACCACGTTTTGAGCCGTAATAAAACCGTTTGTCAAAATCAAACATATCAAACAAAAGATGATTCTTAGTTTCATAATCCCACAATATTTTTATTCTGAAAATACATATAAAAATGTGCCAAGACATTAATTTTTTTCTGTTTTTATACGCACAACCCTTAATTATATTTCAAAATACCACTGAAAACTCAAAACTTTATATTTAATTAACATAATTTAATGTACCTTTGCACCCGAAAATTCAAATTCAAAAGTAATTATTAACATTTTAAAAAAATATGGGCAAAAAAAAATTTACTTTATTTTTACTCTTGTTGTTTTTTGCGGTAAGCAATGCTTTTGCGCAGAAGACAATCACGGGTAAAGTTGTCGACCAGAACGGACAGCCGATTCTCGGAGCGACAGTTGCCGTTAAAGGTACTACTATCGGTACGATTTCTGATGATAACGGCGTTTACAACCTTAGAATTCCGGACGGAACAAAGGGCGATACCCTTACCGTTTCTTTTCTCGGTATGCAAACTATGGAATTGCCTATCGGTAATAACTCAAAAATAGATGTAACAATGGCTACTGACGACGTTGACGTAGAAGAAGTTGTCGTAACGGCACTCGGAATCAGCAAACAAAGAAAAGCCATCGGTTATTCTACCGTTCAAGTATCGGGCGAAGAACTTGCTGAAACCAAAACCACGAATCCCGTTTCCGCTTTGGCAGGAAAGGTTGCCGGAGTTGACATTGCCTCTAATGCCGGACCGGGTTCTTCTCAAAACGTTATGATTCGCGGTGCTGCCTCTTTTTCTTCAAACCAGCCGCTTTACGTTATTGACGGAGTGCCTCTTATCAACGCAAATCCGAACTATACCGGCGACAACCTTAATAATAAGGCAGATTTCGGTAGCGGTCTTAATGCCATTAATCCGAATAATATTGAGTCCATGACCGTTCTTAAAGGAGCGGCTGCTACTGCGCTTTACGGTTCAAGAGCGGCTAACGGCGTAGTTCTGATTACGACTAAATCGGGTAAAAACACCAACGGAAAAATGACTTTGACATACGACGGTTCTGTGAACATTAAACGTGTAGGCGTAATCCCTCAGGCTCAGGAAGACTTCGGTCAAGGTTGGAGTTACAATTACGCAACCGAAGAAAACGGAAACTGGGGTCCTAAATATACGGGACTTCCTCAGAGTTGGGGTTTTGTAATTGACAATGCCCAACAAGTTGCAGATTTCTCTTACCTTGAAGACAGGGTTCGCGATTTTTACGAACTCGGTATAGGTAACAGTCACTCTATTTCGGCTTCGGGCGGAAACGAAAGCACGAACTATTTCTTCTCGATAGCAAACGACTATGAAAACGGTGTTAATCCCGGAGATTATGACACTTACAACCGTACTTCGATTTCTACGAAAGGTAGTCATAAATGGAACAAACTTACCGTAACCTCTTCAATAAACTTCTCTAACGAGAAAACATCTGCCGTTCCGACCGGTCAGGGTGCAAGTGCTGTTACTCAGGATATTTGGGACAATCCCAACAATATTTCTTTGGTGGATTTGAAAGACCAAGATAACGTTTTCAACCAAAACAGCAATTTTTATACTCTTTACGGTTATAATCCTTACAATATTTTGAAGTCTAACCGTGCTGAAATGCACAGAAATAAATTCTACGGCAAATTTCAGGCAGACTATCAGATTATAAAAGATTTGAAATTCACTTACCGTTTCGGCGGTGATGTTGAAAACACCAATCTTAAATCATGGCGCAGTATAATTTCGTTTGAAAAAGGTTCTCCTCAGGACGTAAACGGAGGTACTACACAAGCGGGAGGGTATTACAAAACTAAAATTTCCCGTTACGAAATTAATAACGATGCATTCTTTACATACAACAAACAGTTAAACGAAAAATGGAATATCAATACCATTTTAGGTCTTAACGTTATGGAAACCCAAGAAAATAGTATGTACGGTGAGTTAACTGAACTTGACGTTGCTGATTTTTATAATTTCAGTAACGGAACCTCAGATGCTACGACAAAAGAAACTTTTTCTAAAAAACGTATGATTGGAACTTTCGTTAACGTAGATTTGGATTGGAACAGAATGGTTTACATTACCCTCACGGCACGTAACGACTGGTCATCTACTTTGCCTAAGAAAAACAACTCATATACTTATCCGGGTTTGACACTCAGTTGGGTATTTACCGAATTAGGCAATGAAGGTAAATTAGGTCCTTTGACATTCGGTAAAGTAAGGGCTTCTTACGGTTGGACGGGAAAAGACGCTTCTCCGTATTACGTGTTTAACAAATATGCCAAAGCCAATGTTTACAACTACGGCTACAACGACGTAAATGACTTTGCATTTCCTGCCGGCGGTGTAAGTTCGTGGAATTTAAGCAACCTTATGGGTAATCCTGATTTGAAAGCCGAACTTACCAACGAATACGAATTAGGTATCGAACTTGATTTCTTCAACGGAACAGTAGGCTTTGACGGTGATTATTACAACAAATACACCAAAGATTTGATTGACGACCTTAACGTTGACTATTCTACCGGTTATACCTATACGAAAGCCAACATCGGTGATATTCGTAATCAAGGTTATGAATTGAACGTTTACGGTTATCCGATTAGAAAAAATGATTTCAAATGGAAACTTTCAGCAAACTTCTCTCAAAATTTCAACAAAGTTGAAAAATTGGATTTAAACGAAGTTGCTCTTGCCGGTTACAGCGGTTGCGAAATATATGCAGTTGAAGGTGAGGCTATCGGACAATTCAAATGCAATACGGCAGAATACGTAGAATATAACGGCAATCAATACGTTGTAGTATCCGAAACAGGACGTCCGGCAAAATCTTCAAGCGAAGTTTACGTGAACAAAGACGTTAACGAAACATTCCGTGCCGGTCTTACTTCACGTTGGGATTACAAAGGTTTTTCTTTGTCAGCAACCTTAGATTTGCATTACGGCGGTTATTTCTATTGCAGAACAAAATCTTATTTAGGTTGGACGGGTGCCGGTTATGAAACCACAGAAAATGACAGAAATCCGTTTATAGTACCTAATTCGGTAGTGGCTTGCACGTCCGCTGACGAAGGTGCGTTTAAAGTAATCAAACAAAATGCCAACGGCGAAGACGAAACATTCTATTACAAAACAAATACGACACCGATGTCTTTCAGCGAATACGCTTATTACTATTCGGAAGGCTCTGATTATGCAAATACTCACATAATTGACCGCTCGTATTTGAAATTACGTAACGTAATGTTCTCATATTCATTGCCGAAAACTTTCATTGCCCGTTTTAAACTTCAAGACGTGAAATTGTCGGCAACCGTCAGCAACATTCTCCTTTGGAGACCGAAAGAGAATTGTTACGTTGACCCGGAAGCCTCAACTTTTGACAGCGGTATAAAAGCAAAATTCGGTGAATGGATGACAAATCCTTCATATCAGGTTTATTCATTCGGATTGTCAGTTAAATTTTAATTAAAAACCGTTTTAATTATAAAAATATGAAATTAAAAAAATTAATATATTCGACCGCACTTGCATCGTTGTTTTTAACGACTTCGTGCGAAAAATGGCTTGACATAAACCACGACACGTCATACCCCGAAACAGTTCCTTCAACGTCTTTGCTTTCGGGTATTCAGGTCAGCGCAGGATATACGCTTATGTCTTGGGATTATCTCTTCAATGCAGGAGTTTACAATCAGTATTTCACGCAAAGATACGGTAATTCACAGTTCAAAAAAACCGAAAAATTTGAAACGGAAGATTTTAGGGCTGCATACAGAAACTTTTTTACCGGTCAGTTGGTAGAAACACAATCTATGAAAGATAATTCCGATAAAAAATCAGGATACTATTTCGTAGCGGATTTGTTGCAAATTTTCGTATGGCAAAACGTTGTTGATACTTGGGGCGATGTTCCTTATACTGAGGCTCTTGATGCTAACAATATCACACCGAAATTCGATAAGGCGGAAGATATATACAAAGACCTTATTGCAAGAATTAACACGCTTATTGAAAAATATAACAACGGAGAATATGCCGATGACATCAACAAAAAAATAGATTTTGTTTACGGCGGCAGTTTGTCTGATTGGGGAAAATTTGCAAATTCCTTGAAACTGAAACTTATGCACCGTCTTAGCAATACTTCGGATTATAATAATGCTGCGTTGCTTGATTTTATTTCAAACAATGATTTTATTTCCAAAAATGCACAAATCAGTCAGAGTATTTGGGAAAGCAAATCATCAAAGAAATATCCTGCCGATGAATACGAAGGCGGTTCATTCTTTTCAAGCAATATACTTCCGAGCAAATCTTTGGTAAGTTATATGGTCAGCGGAGACGATCCCCGTTTGGCAGTATATTTTACAAAAAACACCTCGGATGCGTATGCTGGAAAACTTCAAGGCTATTTTGAAGAAGATGAAGGCGATAAAACCGGAGCATTCAGTGCTGTTAATTTAAGCGGTATGCCTAAAAATATTCCTTTGATTTCTGTTTGTGAGGTTTATTTTGATATGGCAGAAATTTATTTAAGGGCATCTGACGATGCAAAGGCAAAAGAATATTACGAAAAAGCCGTAGCCGCAAACCTCAGTTATTGGGGACTTTCCGATGCCGCAAACATCACCGGAGAAAACGGTTATGCAAAATGGGACAACCCCGGTTTAGAAAAAGGTTTGGAACTCATTTCGCTTCAACGCTGGGTATCTTTCTTTATGACACAACATGCTGAAGCATTTTTTGAACGTAACAGAACGGGCTATCCGCAGTTGAGCGACATAACCGACCCGACCGAATTGAATGAGAATTTCCCCGCCGGAAAAATTATTAATACCCTTGCCGGTTCGGTTTTGCCGCGCGGAGTTTTACCGTTATCACCGATATATCCGGAAGCGGGAGTTGCGCCTCTTAATCCGAATTGCGTTCAAAAATCTAATATGGCAGTTAAGATTTTCTGGCAGAAAGGTAATTAAAAAGTTGTATTGAAAAAAAATTGGAATAATATGAAAAAAGTATTTATATTCTTATTTGCAGGTTTGAGTATATTCTCGTCATGCAAAAAGGAAACGGAAAACAACTCATTCATCACGCATTACGTTGATTTGCAAATCAAAGGCGATGAAATTATTTCCCAAAAAGTAGGAACAGCGTTCACCGACCCCGGATTTACGGCAATAGAAAGCGGGAAAGACGTAAGTTCAAACGTTAAAATTGACGGTCAAGTTGACGTTAACACTTGCGGAACATATTATTTGACATACAAAATTGCTAATGCTGACGGGTATGAGGCAAAAGTTACGAGAACCGTATGTGTCAATAATCCGCAAACCCTTGAAGGTGCTTTTGTAATAACTTCAAGCCGTAAATCAAGCAGTTCTTTTCCGGGCAACTATATCACTATCAAAAAAACCGACGAAGAAGGCGTTTATAGTGTTAGTTGTCTAATAGGCGGCTGGTATAGTCAGGGCAGAAACTATGGTAAGGAATTTGAATGTCCGGGTCATATAAAAGTGGCGGAAGACGGCACTATTTCGCTTATTGACGGTTATCTTGCCTACTGGGACGCCGAAGTAACAAGTCTTGAAGGCAAATTCGACAAAACGGCAGGAACTTTTAGTTGGACTGCCGTTTGGAACGGATTTACGTTTGTTATAGAAAATATGTAAAATATTAATTAGGAAATTGTATGAAAATAAAGTCATTAATATTAGGAACATCGCTTTTGGCATCAGCATTTGTTATGACATCTTGCCAAAAAGATCCCGATGTTTGGAGTGCAAAAACTGAGAAATTTTGCGGCGAGTGGGTCTTGACGATAGACATCAACGAACTTAACGCAACAGCAATGCAAGGAAACTATCTGATTTCTAACACGGTAGAGAATAATGAAAACATTTTGTTGCACATAAAAGATTTGTTTTCAGACCCTGCTAATCCCGACAAGGCAATACAGTATTTTCCCGCTGTCGCCAACCTCGAAACCTTGACCTTTTCGGGCGAGCGTGTTCAAAACGGAAAAATAATTCTTAACGGGGTAAAAGTAAAACCGGAAACTCTTGAAGCAGAGTCAATACTTGCTGATAGTATCTACTTTGAAATTCCCGACGAAGGAGATTTGATAATATTCCATGGTTACAGACACACTGGTTGGGGTGATTAATTTGCCCTCTCAATAATAAAAAACTCCTCCGCACTTTTTGTACGGGGGAGTTTTTTTATAAAAAATATTTTTCTTTGTATTGTTTTTTTCGTCGGTTTTATTAACTTTGCCGCGTATTCATTAACAAACGATGGAGACAAACAGCAGTAAACAGATTAGAAAAAAAAGAATACTTTCGGTCATAATAATTTCCCTATTTTTCTTATGGGGAATGGCTAACAATATGACCGATACATTGTTATATGCCTTTAAACAAATTTTGAAAATGTCTGACAATCAGACTTATTTCATAAAATTTGCTTTTTACGTGTCATATTTCTGTTTTTCGCTGCCGGCGTTTTTCTTTATCAAAAAACACGCTTATAAAAACGGAATCATTTTAGGCTTAATGCTTTACGCAAGCGGTGCAACGTTATTTTTTCCGGCGGCAAGTTTCACGAGTTACACTTTTTATTTAACCGCAATATACATTATGGCAGCGGGTTGCGCTTTTTTGGAAACGGTTGCTAACCCGTACATTCTGTCAATGGAAGATGACATTAACACCGGCATAAGAAAACTTAATCTTGCACAATCTTTTAATCCGGCTGGGGCAATCTTAGGAATAACAATTTGTAACACTCTCGTTCTCAGCACCCTTGACACAAACACGTCTATTTCCGAAAACTTGGAAATCGTCAGGGAAGAATTAGACACGATAACAATTATTTACGCCGCCTTAGGACAAATTTTATTAGTTTTTATGATGATACTGCTTTTTATGAACGTACCTTCATACGGCAGTACGCTGATAAAAGAGACTCCGTTTTTCAAATCATTAAAACGACTTTTCAACGACAAAACGTTTGTATTCGGACTTATTACAATGTTCTTATATTTAGGAGCGCAAGTAGGCACATGGACTTTCACCACGCAAACAATCGGAGACGTATTAAGCAAAACATACGAACAAGCCTCTGATTTATATATTGTTACGATAATATTCTTTTTAATCGGAAGATTTTTGTTTACGTTTTTGATGAAATATTACCGTCCGCAAGTTTTATTGCTTGCAAATGCGATAGCAGCATTTTTTTGCGCCTTAATAGTAATGTTGTCAAGCGGTTACGTATTACTGACTGCGCTTATCGGAATTTCATTTTTTATGTCGATGATGTTTGCGACTATTTTCGGTTACGCATTATGCAATTCCAAGGTTGACAGACAGTTAGGCGGTGCACTGCTTATTATGGCAATTTCAGGCGGCGCGGTAATAACACCTATTCAAGAGACTGTCGCAAATAGTTTTGATTCACAAACATCGTTCATAATTCCGGCATTGTGTTTTCTTACCGTAACTTTTTTTGCGGTGCATTTAGTCTACAAGAAAACGGAATAAAAAGGGAAAAATTAACAAAAAATATATTTTGAAAATCCGAAATTAATTGTAAATTTGCGGTCAGTAAAATAAAAAACACATTCATTAAAAATAATAATTATTTTTTATTATGAAAATTCAAAAAATTCACGCAAGAGAAATCCTCGATTCAAGAGGTAACCCCACCGTTGAGGTTGACGTAGTATTGGAAAACGGCGTTCTTGGCCGTGCAGCAGTTCCGTCAGGTGCATCTACCGGCGAAAACGAAGCC
>JAFPZK010000019.1 GCA_017417315.1 Bacteroidales bacterium | reverse complement strand
CGGACGAGCGAGAAAATACGCTGTCGCATCGGATTTCACAAGCCGATACACATAGTCTGTTTTATCAACGTAAACAGCACTGCCTGTCCTGAGTTTTTCAAAACTTTGGACACCCAACGGGAACCTATCCAACTTGATTTCAGATGTTTCCATAGTCTGTCGATTTTTACTTGCGCAAAAATAAAAAAAAATATACTGTAATCAAAATAAATTTAATGTCTAAAATTTTTGTACAATATGTCTAAAAACTTGATACACAAAAAATTGGAACAACATTTATTTTTTTTATTACTTTGTTTGGTAATTTTTTTTCAAAAAAACTGTAACCTTTTCCACTTTTTAGACACTAAATGACAAATTATAAACTTAAAAAAATTTTACGACCATGAAAAGAACATTTATTATTGCAGTTTTGAGCGTATTGTTTACTTCAATCGCTACCGCGCAGGAACTCAAAGACAAACTTTATTTTGACGAAGATTGGAACGAGATAGAAGATGCAAACGAAGCCGCATACTATCGTCTTTACAATGCCGATGATAAGTCGGAAGGACGCAAGCCGTACAAAGATTTTTTCATCAACGGCAAATTGCAGGGAGAAGGTTTTATTGTATGGCGTGGCGGTGAAATGCTTGACGACGGTCCGCAAAAAAATTATCACGAAAACGGCAAATTACGTCAAACTTGGACAATGAAAATGGGCAAAATGGAGGGCGAAAACTATCATTACGACACCACAGGAACGCTACACAGAATTTTTAATTACAAAAACGATGAACTTGACGGTAAACAAACTCAGTATTTTAGAGGCGAAGTGGATTTGGAAGACTATTTTGTTAACGGCGTATTACAGAAGGAAATCACTTACATAGACGGCAAAATCAGACGAATCTTCGCGCTTGTCAGCCGTCAAGACACCACATTCGTTGCCAACGATACTTGGTATTATCGCGAGGATGAGGATTCTCTGATTGGCAAAAATTCAGTGGACAAAATTTACAATTTTCCCCCATCAACTTGGGAATACCCATTCTCAATGCACTTTGTGCATATATCTGATTTTTCATACGACGAAGAAACAAACAAAGCCAGCTATGGCGCAATATCAGAATATCACGGCAAATTTCAGTCCTTCGACCGTCAAAACCGTATTATAAAAGACGGACAATATTCTTACGGCGAAAAAGTCGGAATTTGGAAGACTTATGATTATAGTCAAAATTATTATTACACTTATGATTATGACAACAATAACGACGTAACACGTTATTATACTCTTGATAATAAGCCTTTTACGGGAAAAGTTACAACATACGAAGCCGATGGTGTCAAAATCGATTTAAATATCAAAGACGGCATCCGTTGTGGTCAATACATTGCCTATCATTACGATGACGATGGTGAGGTAATTGGCAAATATTATGGCAATTATGATAATGCCGGACAATATGACGGCTATTTCCACGCAGAAATGTTCATTGACGGCGAGTGGAAAACTGTTGATTTCAGCAATTACAAACACGGCGTTGAGCACGGAGAATGGCGAACAATTGCAAACGATTCAATAATTTTCAAAAATTACAACAACGGCGAACTTGACGGTGAATATCAAATTTGTACTATTAATTCGAGAGAAGATTACGCAAAAAGTAAGGACAGCCTTTGGACACTTACACACGGATATTACACCACCGGCAAAAGAAGCGGACATTGGTGGATAACAATTAGTCGAAAATGGCAACTAAACCAACGGGAGGGCAATTTTGTTGAAGGTAAAGCAGAAGGAGAATGGATATTTTACACCACGTACACGCCGGACGGCTATATCGGTATGCAACAAATAGATGCAATCATCAATTTTCATAACGGACAAAAGGAAGGCAAAGCCGTAACATTCAAGAATAAATCGAATGCTCCTTTCAAAGATTCCATCGACATTGTTGCGTATTTCAAAAACGACGAACTTGACGGCGCATACGAAAGACACGACAATGATGGCAATATCATTGTCAAGGGCAACTATTCAGGCGGAGAGGAAATTGGAGTTTGGACATACTCATATCCGAATGAAAATATTTATCAAACACGTAATTATGACAATCAAAATGTCCCCGACCGTTTCTATACTCTTGACGATAAGCCTTTTACGGGCAAACATACCGAAACTTACGAAAAAGAAGATGGAGACGAATACGACACTATTGTCATAACAATCAAAAATTCGCTGATTCAACAAGTTGAATCTATTGATTCTGAAACCGGCAAAGTAATTGACACAAAAAAATTCAAGAAAGGGCTGCCTGAATAATGATTTTCTTAAATTTTATTTTACTTTTGTTACGAATAAATCTGTAAAGCAATGAAACATAGTATCATAATTATATTATTGATATTCGACTTTTTTGTAACAAATGCGCAAAACTATTATTCGCTTGAACTTTGCAAAACAGGCTACAATTTACGAATGTACGAAACAATTTTGCCGTCGCTTCTGCATATCAAAAACGGAGCGGAAAACGGCGGCAATTTTGATGCTGAAGAATATTTCGGGGCTGCTGAATTGTTATGTGCAATTTACACCGACCATTTCAGAGACCCCGAAACTTCCGCCAAAATAATGGACGAAACATTTCAAAATCTTAAACAAAAAACGGGTAACTCATACTTTACACGGCTTGCTTGTGAAAAATCCGCTGAAATTTACAAATTACTCCGTCAATTTTCACGCGCCGATGCACGCAAAAAAGAAGTCGAAAAACTTTTTCCCTCCGCTAACGATAACGGCGAAAAATTCAGTAAACTTCATACTGAAATTTCTTCCAACTCGTTATTTAACAGCAATATAAATTTAGAAGCCGAAATCAAAATGCAACGTCATCAATGGCAGGAAGCATTAGATATGTACGAACAAGTAAAGATGTTTAACGATTATAATAACTTATTGTATTTCAAAAACATAGTTACTTGCGGATTGTTTTTACAAAAATATGACGTGATAAAAAAATATTACAATCTTTTCAGCAAAGAAATGATTGAAAACAAGGCTCGTGTATTTTTCAAGTCCACGGAAGAAAATTGTCAAAACATTTGGTATGAAACCGTTAAAGACGTTGAATATTACAACTTTGCGGCATACAAATCTCAAATGATGCCGGTAATTGCTGACGCTTTTGCCGCCACGGTATTTTTCAAAACGTTATCCTTGGAGAGCAACAAAATTCTCAGCAATTTTGTAAAAACCTCCGGCACTTTGCAAGTAAAATCAGCGTTTGAAAGATGTCAAAAAATAAAGCATAATTTCATTTTTCAAAAAACGGATTCACTTACAAAAGCCGCTGATTATTTAGCATACGAACGGCTTTTTGATTCCATTCTCACCCACACACCGCGACTAACTCAAATTTTGTGGAATCAAATGCAGACATTTAGCAAACTCAAAACCGCACTTTCAGAAAACGAATATGCCGTAGAGTTTTGTCTAATACCCGATTACGATTCGTTTCCCAAACATACGGATTATTTCGGCGCGTACATTGTAAGCCGCAATTTTTCAGTTCCAAAACTAATCAAACTTGCCAAAACCGAAGACGTTGAAAAAGTTTTGACACGTACCGACGATGACCAACTTTTTTATACGGAATTTTATGCGAGCCACAAAATTCACGATATTTACGAATTGATTTTCAAACCGTTGGAAAATTATCTTAAAAATGCCAAAACAATATTTTATTCGCCTTACGGAATACTTTCACAATTGAATTTCGATTTGTTTTCAGATGACAACAATATCCCGCTGAACCAAAAATACAAAATGGTTAGAGTTTCTTCCACTGCTGACATTTTATCTGCAAAGTTTCGCAATATTATTGCTTCAAAATCGGCAGTTTTTTATGATAACATCAATTACGATTCGTCCTTTTATGAAAATTCGCGCGGATATATTTTCGGGCGTTTAACATATTCCGGCAAAGAAGCCCGCATTGTCTCGGACATTTTGAAGGAGCATAATATTTCATCAACCATCTACGAAGAAACCGCTGCCACCGAAGAATCTTTCAAAAAACTTTCCGGCAATTCTCCCGAAATCCTCCACCTTGCCACGCATGGATTTTGTTTCGACACCGACGAAAAAGCCGCAACAAACCGTTTGCGCAGAATGTAAATTCGTACTCTCCAAAAGAATCCGCAATGGTACTTTCAGGGTTGGCGTTGTCGGGTGCGAACAATGTTTGGAAAGGCAATTTTGACCTGCCCGACACCGAAGACGGAATTTTAACTGCATACGAAATTTCGCAACTTGACCTTTCAAACACCAAACTCGTGGTGCTTTCGGCGTGCGAGACGGCGCGGGGACGGATTTTTCCCGTTGACGGCGTTTTCGGACTGCAACGCGCTTTCAAACAAGCGGGCGCAGGGGCGGTTTTGATGTCGCTTTGGAAAGTTGACGACAATGCTACGGCAGTGTTTATGGAGCATTTTTATAGGTTTCTTTTTGAAACTTCCGACCGCCATAAAGCGTTAAAAATGGCACAAGACGAGGTCAAAAAGCAATTCCCCGATGCGTATTATTGGGCAGCATGGGTGATGTTGGATTAATCTTCCGCCACTTTATAATCCACGATATTTTTTTCTACGCTCGAAAAACTTACGCCGATTTTGAAAATTTTTCTGTCGTCCATTTTGAAACGTCCTGCGTAATTTTTTACGTTGATTTGATTGAGTGCTGTTTGGGCATCTTGGTCGATTTTAAACTCAAAAATATACACGTATGTCTTGTTGATGAGAATTGCATCGGCGCGACCTTTCGAGAAATGCGGTTCGGCTATTATGTACTCGCCCAAAATGCTGAACACCAAATAGATGACGTTTTGAAAATCACGTTCTACGAATTTAACACTTTTGTCGTTAGCATACGGAATTGTGCAGAACAATGCTTTTAAACGTTCAATAACGTTTTCGATATTGCCACGGCGAAAATCACCCATAAAATCAGCATAGTTGAAACCGCTCTGATGGTCGGGCAGTTGGTAAAACTCGTCAGCAAGAGAGTTGAAAAAACTCATCTCTACCTCATAATTCGGGAATCCTAAAATATAAACACGTTCCTCATCGATGTATTCCTTAATTGTCAGATAACCTGAATAATACAGCAACGGCACAAGGTCTGTTTTAAATTCGTCATCTTTGTAATCTTTTAGTTTGTCCTTGCTGTATTCTACATCGCTTTTTAATGTCATAATGTCAAAAGTCGAATTCTTGATGCGCTTCATCAAGACTGTCGGAGTTCCCGTTCCGTACCAATAATTTTGAAGATCTTGGGATTTGAGCGCAGTAAACAGACTTACCGGATTAAAAACCTTGACACCTTTTTCGTGGAAAAGGTAACAATCGTACCATTTTTTTAGCAGATCAAGCATATCGTCAAAAGAAATCTCTCTGTCATCAGCAAAAGCCTGTATTTCATCCTTGAAATACTTTGTAAGTTCGTCGTGGGTAATGCCACAAATAGCAGAAAAATTTGAATCAAGCGAAATATCTACGGGCTGATTATTACCGCTGAAAACCGATGTCTTGGCATATTTGGTTACGCCAGTCAAAAACACAAAGCGAATATACTTGTCAGCGGATTTCAAAACGGAGAAAAATCCACGGTAAATGCCTTTGTCTGTATCGAGGTCAACGCTGTTAATCAGAGGATTATCGTATTCGTCAACAATAATGGCAGTGCTAACACCCGATTTTTCATAAACAGATTTCAAATCACTATTTAAACGGAACGACAAAATGCGGCTTTCTCTTTTTATCGGATCTTCTTCCTTTATTGTTGTAATAACGGAGTTTTCTTCGAATGCTATGTTGTTGCTCTGTTCGTATTCTTTTAGTGCTGTCTTTATTTTATCGATAAGTGTCAACGAACCTACCGCATAGTTTCCGTCAGCAAAGTCCAAATAAAGTATCGGATACTTCACCCAATCCTTTTCCCATTGCGCAATCTTCAAGCCCTCAAACAATTCTTTTTTGCCCTCGAAATAGGCGCGTAAAGTGTTACACATCAGACTTTTGCCAAATCTACGCGGACGAGCGAGAAAATACGACTTTGTGCCAGAGTTTGCGAGTTTGTATACGTAGTCGGTCTTGTCCACATATATACAATCGCGCTTCCTCAGGTCTTCAAAACTCTGCGCCCCCAATGGAAACCTATCAAATTTAATTTTCTCTATCTCCATAATCTGCCGATTTTTACTTGTGCAAAAATAAAAAAAATTATACTGTAATCAAAATAAATTTCATGTCCAAAATATTTGTACGTTTTGTTCAAAATCTTGATACGTTAAAAATATACAGCGAAAAAGAATGTGCTTTAACTTTGTCTGAAAAAGAAATGAACAATTTTTTTGAAAAAAAGTTTTGTCGAGAGTGTAACCTTTTAACCGATTTTATCACTAAGGAGAAAATAAAAATAAGTCGAACAATTAAAATATGTATTAATTATGAAAAAAACAGTATTGATTTTAGCGGCAATATTATTTGCCGTAACAAGTTATGCACAGTACGGTAGTACAAATGCAACTTATCGGGATCAATGGGGACGGACAACAGGAACGTCCACCACAACCAATAATTTCGGCGGAGGAACAACAACAACTTACCGCGATGAGTATGGCAGAAGTACAGGCACAGCAACCACAACCAACAATTTCGGAGGAGGAACAACAACGACTTATCGGGATGAGTATGGTAGAAATACAGGTTCTGCAACCACAACTAATAATTTTGGTGGCGGCACAAGCACAACTTACCGAGATGAATATGGTAGGAATACAGGTTCATCAACCACAATAAATAATTTTGGCGGTGGTTCAACGACAACCCATAGAGACCAATATGGCAGAAATACAGGAACTACGCAAAGAACTACATCAACATTTCCTTGGTAATTTTCAAAAAAAAATTTTTAACGTCGTCTAACAAGATATTTAGACGACGTTTTTTTATTTTTTTGTGTATATTTGTCGTCAAAAATTAATTTAGGCAATGAAAGAAATAATTTTATCCATAATCCTTGCTTTTGTCGTTTTTAGCGGCAAAGGGCAGAACGTAATCGATTCACTTATCCAAGTAAAAAACAACCTCGAAAATACGACAAATTTTGACAAAAAACAATATTCTGAAACTGTTAATTCATTGATATTCTGTTTTATGAATATCAGTAATTATTACAATGCAAAACTTGCCGCAGAAGAAGGAATCAAAATCCTTCTAAGTCACGGTTCTGTAAATGACGAATATTTACGAATTTTGTATTCTTATTCCGGATTGGTAGAGTACAACCTCAAAAACTACGTCGAGGCAATGAACATTTTTGCAAAGGTTGAACAAATGTGTCAGGAAGCAAATTCCGTGGGTGATGATTACATAATCGCAACATGCAATGCTGCATTGATTTGCGGTGAGTTGCAGCACTACTCCGACATGAAGAACATTATGGATGCTGCGGTTGCAAACTATGAAAACAAATACGGCAGTATTTTCAAAATCACCGATGAAAAACATTTTATCCTTCTCAATAATTACGGTGTTGCAAATTACTATGTAGGGAATAATTATCTTGCCGGAAAGTGTTATCGTTATGTTATTGACAATTGTAAAGGGACTTTTGAATCTAACAACGCCTTATCGCTTGCGCTTATCAATTATAGTACAGCGTTGATACGTGCAGGATTGTTAAACCAAGCCGCTAATCTATTGAAAAAAGCCCGGACTCTAAATTCTGAATATGCTTATATGATAGCCCAAAATTTGGTGCTGGCAAATTTTGGAAAGTGGAAAATCAAACAAACGGCGCAATCACTATCAATGTTCAACGAAATTGCTGTTGAAAACGTAGCAAAAATTTTTGCTGATTTTCCGTCATCGGAGCGTGAAAATTATTGGAACAAAATTTCGATGGAAATGATGGCATTAAATAATTTTGTAGCATATTTTCATAAGAACAAAGATGTTTTAAGGCATTCATTTGATATGTCATTATTTTGCCGAATTTTATTACTTAATTCCGATAAAATGCTCGAAACCAGCGTAAAAAACTCGTCAAATTTAGCATTGCAAAAAGAATTTTCGGAACTAAAATCACTCAAAGGAAAATTCATTTTTAATACTGCGGGCGTTGAAAATCACCTCACATTAAAGAATCAAATTGAAGACAAAGAGGAACACATAATCCATAGCATAAGTGATTTGAGCCAACAATTAAAACAATCAAGTAAAACTTTTGAAAATGTCAAAAATTTGCTCAATGACGGTGAATATGCCGTTGAATATAGTTTGATGTATGGACCCAAAGATGATGGCGGCACAGACACGGTTTATTGTATGATGGTTGTCGGAAAGAACTTTTCAGAGCCGAAGATTGAGTTTTCGATGACGGTAAGAAATTTTGATGGCATATTTTTCAAAGACGATGCCGACATCGCTTTTCACAACTACATTTACACCGACAAAACGATGGCATTGTACAAAGTTTTGTTTCAACAATTCGAAAAATATATTCCTAACGCCCGTACCATTTACTATTCCCCTTGCGGCAAACTTTCCTTGCTGAACTTTGATTTGTTTATGGACGAAAACGGTACACCGCTCAATCAAAAATACAAAATGGTTAGAGTTTCTTCCACTGCCGACATTGCGACCATAAAATCTCGAAATATCACTTCCTCTAAATCCGCCGCAATTTTTGGCAACATAAATTACGATTCAACTTTTTACGAAACTTCACGCGGTAGCATTTTCGGACAGTTGAAAAACACAGAAAAAGAAATCCATTCGATTTGTTTATGGAGCATTTTTATAGGTTTCTTTTTGAAACTTCCGACCGCCATAAAGCGTTAAAAATGGCACAAGAAGAGGTCAAAAAGCAATTTCCCGATGCGTATTATTGGGCGGCGTGGGTGATGTTGGATTAATTATTTTTGGAGAATGCAAATTTTTTTTTTTACCTTTGCAAATGGATTGAGATAACGTGAAAAAATAACCATGCAAGAAAACATAAAAATACCCAAACGTATTGCACAAACGGTGCTGAACTCTCTAAAAGGCGGCGTTGTACCGCGAATCGGTTTGCCGTACATCACCGTCGGACGAAAAAACGAAATCGAAGCACTCCTTCATGACGTAGATATTATCAGTGAAGGCGGGGCTTCATTCCGCTTTATTGTAGGACGTTACGGCTCAGGCAAAAGTTTCCTTTTGCAGACAATCCGCAATTATGTTATGGACAAAGGTTTTATCGTTGTTGACGCCGACCTTTCGCCGGAACGCCGTTTGCAAGGCACTCGCGGTCAGGGACTTGCAACTTACCGCGAACTCATCACCAACCTCGCAACAAAAACACGTCCCGAAGGCGGCGCACTTACCCTCGTGCTTGACCGTTGGATTAACGCCGTTCAGACCGAGGCTATGCAGACTTTGGGCGGCAATGCTGACGAAAAAACGTTAGCCCAAGAAACCGACAAAAAAATCTACGCTGTAACCTCTTCTTTACAAGAAATGGTTCACGGTTTTGAGTTTTCACGGTTATTATCAGCGTATTATCATGCTTATCTTGACGGCGACGACGAAACCAAAGCAAAAGTTATCCGTTGGTTTCGCGGCGAGTATTCTCTGAAAAAAGAGGCAAAAGAGGAACTCGGCGTCAACATAATAATTTCTGACGACGACTGGTACGAATATTTGAAACTTTTTGCGGTGTTTTTCCGGCTTGCGGGTTACGCGGGCATGATGATAATGATTGACGAATTAGTCAACATTTACAAAGTGCCGAACTCTATAACACGTCAGTACAATTATGAAAAAATACTGACGATGTACAACGATGCTTTGCAGGGCAAGGCAAAATATTTGGGCATAATTATGGGCGCGACACCGCAGGCTGTTGAAGACCGGCACAGAGGCGTTTTCAGTTACGAGGCTTTGAGGTCGCGGCTTGCGGAAGGCAAGTTTTCAAAGCCGGGAACGCGGGATTTGTTAGCACCTGTTATCCGTCTTGACCCTTTGACAGCCGAAGAAATGCTCGTCTTGTGCGAAAAACTTTCACAAATGCACTCCGCACTTTACGGTTATGAAAGAAAAATTTCCACCGACAACCTTGTAACGTTTATAAAAGTGGAATACGGCCGCATCGGTGCAGACCAAAACATTACGCCGAGAGAAGTTATCCGCGATTTTATCGAACTTCTTGACCTTCTGTTCCAAAATCCCGACACAACGCTTTCGGGACTTTTAGAGTCAGACAGTTTTAGTTACGCAAAATCCGAGGCAGTGTCTGATAATGCACAAGGAGAGTTTGCAGAGTTTGAGATATAAAAAACTTGATAAATTATGGACGCATTCAGCCGGTATTCGCCTTTTATTCAGGATTTTATATATTCGTCGGGGTGGCAGTCGCTGAGGGGTGTGCAGAATGCCGCCGCCGATGCAATTTTCAACACCGATGAAAATGTTTTGCTGACCGCTTCAACGGCTTCCGGCAAAACAGAGGCGGCGTTTTTTCCGGTTCTGACGCTTTTGGACGAAGAGCCGTCGAATACTGTCGGCGTGCTGTATATTGCACCGTTAAAAGCCCTTATCAACGATCAGTTTGAACGTCTTGACGCTCTTTGCGCCGAGGCTGGCATAATCGTTACTAAATGGCACGGTGATGCCGGTCAAACTCAAAAACGCCGCTTATTGAAAAAGCCTTCGGGAATACTTCAAATCACACCCGAATCGCTTGAATCACTGCTGATTAACAAACACAACGTCATACCTTTGCTTTTTGGAGATTTGCGTTTTATAGTCGTTGACGAAATCCACTCTCTACTGCGCGGCGACCGTGGAATGCAGACTTTCTGTCTGATAGAACGTTTGTGCCGTTTGGCTGAATGTAATCCGAGACGTGTCGGACTATCGGCGACTATCGGCAATCCTGAGGCGGCAGGACAGTTTCTTTCAGCGGGCAGTTTCAGGGGGTGCATTATTCCGAAATTTGACGGCGGAAAAGAAGTTTGGCGGCTTTCGATGGAACATTTTTTCAACACGGATACTCCGACAGAAGGTGCGCCGAAGGGTGCAGACCCCGGAATCGGTTATGTTTTTGAACATACTCGCGGCAAAAAATGTCTGATTTTCACCAATTCGCGCGAAGAATGTGAAACCGTTTGTCAGAGCCTCAGACAATATTGTGAAGCCTTGGGCGAGCCTGACAGATTTCTTATTCATCACGGCAACCTTTCAGCCTCGTACCGCGAAACTGCCGAAGAAGATATGAAAAACGACGATTCTATGATGTCGGTCTGCGCAACGGCAACGCTTGAATTAGGCATTGATGTCGGACGTTTGGAACGGGCTTTTCATATTGACTCGCCTTTTACGGTTTCGGGTTTTTTACAGAGAATGGGGCGGACGGGACGGCGCGGTCAGCCTTCCGAAATGTGGTTTGTCTTCCGCGAAGAACGTCCCGAAGCACGCGCTATGCTGCCCGAAATGATTCCGTGGTATTTGATTCAAGGCATTGCGCTCGTGCAACTTTATATCGAAGAACGCTTTGTTGAGCCGCCGAGAACTGGACGTTTGCCGTATAGTTTGCTTTACCATCAGACGTTAAGCACGCTTGCCTCTTGCGGCGAAATGACACCGGCAGAATTGGCTTCAAGAGTTTTGCCCCTGACGTGTTTTAACCGTATCAGTCAAGACGATTACAAAGTTTTGTTAAGACATTTGCTTGAAATTAAGCATATTCAGCGGACGGAAAACGGCGGGTTGATTGTCGGACTTGCCGGTGAAAAAGTCGTCAATAGTTATAAATTTTATGCAGTTTTTCAAGAAAACATCGAATATACCGTCCGCAGCGGGTCAGAACAAATCGGCACAATCGTTCAGCCGCCGCCTCCGGGCGACAAAATAGCGATTGCAGGTCATGTTTGGGCTGTTGACGAGGTTGACCACAAAAAGCACGAAGTCTACTGCACGATGGTAAAAGGCAACGTTCCGGCATATTTCGGCGACTGTCCGGGCGATATTCACACGCGGATTTTGGAGCGTATGCACGGCATTTTGTCAGAAGAAAATCAATATCCGTATTTGAAAACCCACGCCGTAAACCGTCTTGCCGCCGCGCGGGAATCGTTCTTGAAATCAGGAATGAAATTCTCTCCCTTGATTTGCTTGGGCGGTAATATGTGGGCATTGTTTCCGTGGCTCGGCTCGTATGCTTTTTTGGCGTTAGAAAGGTTCTTAAAAGTCCGCTGCGCAAAACGTTTGGGACTAAAAGGTCTTAGTCCGTCGCGACCGTATTATATGCAATTCACGATGAAAGTCCGTCAAGACGAGTTTTACAAAATCGTCTCCGAAGAAGCACAAATACCGTTTGACCCGTTAGAGTTGGTCTATCCGGACGAAAATCCGATTTTTGAAAAATACGACGAATACGTACCGAAAGAACTCGTCCGAAAAGGATTTGCCCTCGGCGTCTTAGACATCGAGGGCATGAAAAAAAGGGTGATTGAATGGGATTTTAACACCGCATCTAATAAATCCTTGACGGCGGCAAATAGCATTGAACGCCTGTATGACGTTTGATTTTGTTAACGAGTTTTATCTCAGGCGATTTTGCCTCCAACAAACCCGAAAAAAGTTTTGAAAATTCGTCCTTTTGTTCGGGGAATTGTTTGATATTGTAGGTTTTTACGTCTGCTAAATCGGCGGCTGCCGCAACAGCGTCCCAAAGTCCTCCGAACTCGTCAACAAGTCCGATTTTTTTTGCCGAAATACCCGTCCAAACTCTGCCCTGACCAATAGAATCTACCTGAGCCACGGTCATATTTCTGCCCTCGGCAACGTGTCCGATAAAAAGCGAATAAACATTTTCAACCGAATTTTGCAAGACTTCCAACTCGCGGCTGTCCATTGCCGTAACGCCGCCGCCGAAATGTGAATGTTTGTTCGTTGAAACTGTTTCAACATTGAGTGCAAGAGTATTTTTCATAAGTTTTTCGGGGTTTAACATCAAACCGAAAACACCGATTGACCCCGTAATTGTCGTCGGCTCAGCAAAAATTTTGTCAGCAGGTGCTGAAATATAATAACCGCCTGAGGCCGCATATCCGCCCATAGAAACTACTAACGGTTTTTTCTCATGAAGTTTTTTTAGTTCGTTGTGAATGATTTCCGCCTCAACAGCCGAACCGCCCGGAGAGTTAACCCTCAAAACAACGGCTTTTATATCGTCATCGTTCATTGCCTCGTCAATAGCCTTAACCATTGTTTTACTTGTAATTACCTCTTCCGATGAAGACTCCTCGGCAGTGATTTCGCCGACTGCATAAATAACGGCTATATTCTTACTCAACATCGAGTCTTCAAGTTTTGAACAATAATCCGAAACTGAAACCGTCTTAAACTCATTGTCAGTGTCCTGACCGGCGGCTTCTTGAATCATTTTGTCAAAATCGTTTTCAAAAATTATTCCGTCAAGCAAACCCGATTTCAAACAAAGTTCGTCGTTGCTATAAAGCGAAAGGTCGTCGGCATATTGTTCTATTTTACTTTTCGAAATATTACGCGCCTTAGCAACCTCGTCCACGATAACTCCCCAAATATCATTAAGATAGGTTTGAATTTGAAGACGGTTTGCCTCCGACATTTTCTCCTGCATAAAAGGCTCTACGGCAGACTTAAATTTTCCGTGACGGATAACCTGCGCCGAAATTCCGAATTTATCCAACGCACCTTTATAATAAATGTTTTCGCTGCAAAGACCTTTGAAAACAAAATCTCCGCATTTACGCATAAAAACTTTGTCGCAAGATGTCGCCACATAATAAGACAAGTTGTCATAATCGTTAGCAAAAGCGTAAGCCGGCTTGCCTGATTCTCTAAACCATAAAATCATATTTCTTACCGCCTCTGCGCTCGCATAATCCGGCACGGAAATATCGGATAAGTTGACGTAAAGAGCCGTAATATTATCGTCCGACGATGCAGACTCTAAGGCTTGTTGAATTTTGTCCAAACCCATAACGTCCAAATTATCAAAAGACCATGTGTCATAAATCTTTGAATAATTGGTCGAAGACCTTTCTCCCAAAGGTTTTGAAAGGTCAAGTTTCAGAACGGAGTTTTTTGAAATTTTTACTTCGTTTTCCTTTGAAGTTGATGTTAAAGTAGACATAAACATCAAGAAAAAAATCAACGATATGAGGCTCGATATAATGCCCCAAACAAACAGTCCCGCGATGACTGCTCCGAACATTTTAAAAAATTCTTTCATACTTTTTTATTTTTCTTGTTTTACAATTTTTTTCTGTTGTCCCACCAGTTCCGATAATTTGACATCAAGTTTTTCTATCGGATAATTTATTTCGTGAATAGTGAAATCGGGATATATCAAAAAACTTGCCGGCAAAGTTTTAACACCGTAATCCTGAGCGGCTTTTGAGTTCCAAACCTTTAAATCCGAAACCGAACTCCACGTAATTTTCTGTGTATATAACGCCCGTTGCCACTTGTCGTGACGGTTTTCTAACGCCACTTGAAAAACCGTAAATTTGTTTGAGCGGTATTTTTTGTACAAAGCAGCGATTTTTTCTGACCTTTTTTGCGAAACCTCAGACCACGAAGCCCAAAAATCCACCAAAATATATTTTCCTTTCAGTTTTGAAAGTCTCAATGTATCACCTTTGATGTTCGGCAGTGCGATTTCCGGCGCAGTCATGCCTTCGGTGATATTACCTTTAAGAGGTTTTTCACCGCTCATAGAAAGACGGTGTCGCTCTATGTATACGCCGAGTTTTTTAGTGTGATAATTGTCAGGATAATACTTCGATAAATTTTCATGAACTTTTTTGTAAACCGAAAAATCTTTTTCGGGGTCAAAAAGCGGAGTTTTCGGAGTGATGTATTGCGAAAGACAGACTATTTGCGAGAGCAAGGTCGGATTATCAGACAAAAACTTTTCGGATTTTTCACGTAAACTTTTATAATTGACGGCATAAACAGAATCCAAACGGGTCTTGATTTCCGCTAAGTTTTTATTAGAAACCGACCTTCTGAACGCTCGTCCTAAGGTGTCGGTAACTTCTTGCATTTTAGATAATTCCTTAACAATTTGACAAACTTTTTCGCTCTCTGAGGAGTTTTCTACGGTGTAATATTTGTCATAATTTACTGAATCCGATTTTATAACAATGTTTTCGCAAGTATCGGGAATCAGAGTTATTGTTTTTTCCGAATTGTTGAAATGCAGGACATAAAAATCCCGCGACGAAATTCTGCCTTTAAGAGTAAATTCTCCGTCTTTATCAACGAGTGCCGAATCAATAAATTCGAGCCCCGTTTCTTTTATGAGTTTTAAGAAAACGGTGTCGCCGGCACATTCCTTAAAACTACCTTTTAAATTGAAACTCAAATCTTTATATTTTTTTTCCGGAACTATACATGAGAAAAAAAATACCGTTAGAAAAGCGTAAAAAAATGTTTTTTTCAACTTCATATTTTAATTATTTTTTGCAAATTTATAAAAAATATCCGAAAACATAAAAAACTAAAAAACTTTTATTAATTTTGCGGCGGATTTTTTTTAATACTGAAAAAATAGAAATGGAATTATTAGAAATATTGAAATATGTTTTGCCGTCGGCGGTTGTTTTGGCGGCTACATATCTGATTAACAAACAGTTTTTGGAGCGTGAAAGAGAAAAAGACAGACTTCAACTCATAACTGAAAACTCCAAAACCGTAACCCCGATGCGGCTTGCGGCATACGAAAGGCTTACACTTTTTCTTGAAAGAATCAATCCGCAAAACCTTGTCGTAAGAGTTACGCAACCCGGAATGAACGCTTTGGAACTTCAACGCGACCTTTTAACGACTATCCGCGCCGAATACGAACACAATCTTTCACAACAGATTTATGTTTCTGCCACCGCTTGGAAAGCCGTTACGGACTTAAAAGAACTTATAACGCAAATCGTAAATCAGGCGGCTCAAACCGTTGAAATCGATGCTAAATCCTCAGAACTCGGCAAAAAAATTGTCGAAATATATTCGGCTCAGGCTAACGAACCCGTTACGGCAGCCGTTGAGGTTTTGAAATCAGAAATAACATTAATTTTTTAACGCGTAAATTCAACTTAAAAATGAAAAAAATTTTTATACTCGCTTTAATCGCTTTGACGGGAAATTTCGCTCAGGCACAAAAGTATTTTGATAAGGCAAAAATATCCTCTTCAAACGATTCTTTGAGTTACGCTTTGGGCTATATGTTGTCGCAAAACATTGTAAAAGAAGGTATTACCGATTTTGACGCAACACTTATCGGCAAGGCTTTTAATGATAGCAAAAAGAATAATTCTCCGCTTTTGTCGCTTGATGAATGTAAAGACGTTCTCCAAAATTTTTTCCAGAAAAAAGATGACGAACTTAAAAGCAGTCAACTGGCAAAGGAAAAAGCATTTTTGGAAGCAAACGCAAAGAAAGAAGGCGTAAAGGTTACCGAGACGGGTCTTCAATACAAAGTCGTTAAAGAAGGTTCGGGCAAAATGCCTAATGATTCTTCTGAGGTAAAAATCCATTATGAAGGCAAACTCCTTGACGGAACCGTTTTTGACACAAGTTACGACAGCGAAGAGCCTACTACGCTGAATATGAATTTCTTAATCCCCGGCATGGTAGAGGGCTTAAAACTTATGAAAGAGGGTTCGCAATATGTTTTTTACATACCTCAGGACCTCGGTTACGGCGAATATTCTCCGGGCGAGACATTGCCGGCATATTCAACCCTGATTTTTGAAATCGAATTAATCAGCGTTGAAGAACCCTCAAAGGAAGAAGAATAGAAAAAATATTTTTAAAAAATTATCATAAACGAGATGAAAAAATCATTATTATTATTATCAATTTCCGCCCTTGCTTTGGCTTCTTGTCAAAACGGCGGTCAAAGCAGCATGAACATTAACACTAACGTAACTCTTGCAAACAGTGTAGATTCTGCAAGTTACGCAATCGGTATGTTGGAAGGAATGAATATGAGGGAGCAGTTTAGCGAAATTCAACTCGATAAATTTATAGCGGGTATTCAGACTGCATTGAAAAACGATACGACAAGCGCCAAATTCTCAGACCCGCAGGCAGCCTCAATGTATATCCGCAGTTATATGATGGAAAAACAGCAGAAAGAGGCTGTTGAAAACCTCGCAAAAAGCACCAAATTTATTCAGGAAATTTCCAAAAAAGAAGGTATTCATAAACTTGACAGCGCAGATATTTATTACGAAGTTATAACGGCAGGTACGGGCGCAAAACCGACTCTTGAAGACGAAGTTGAAGTTCATTATACCGGAACTTTGATGGACGGTACAAAATTCAACAGCAGCGTTGACAGAGGCGAGCCTGCAAGATTTCCGCTTACGCATGTGATAAAAGGTTGGACTTTGACGTTACAAGAAATGCCGGTAGGTTCAAAATGGAAAGTTTATATTCCGTCGGAGTTCGGTTACGGTCCGAGCGGTTCGCGTGTAATTCCCGCAAACAGCGCACTTGTTTTTGAAATCGAACTTTTGCAGATTATAAAACCCGAAGCAAACAAAGACGATAAAAAGAAAAAATAGTTTTTAACCCTTAATATTAATAAATTATGGCATTAGAAATCGAAGGCAAAATCGTCAAGATATTTCCTGAGCGTAGCGGCGAAGGCAATAACGGCACGTGGACTTCACAGGATTTCATGATTGAAGTTCCGGGCAATTATCCCACAAAGGCTGCTTTTGACGATTTCAACAATGCGGCAGGCATACAGTCATGTCAGGTCGGTGATCAGGTGAGAGTTTCGTTTAATATCCGTTCTAACGAGTGGCAGGGAAAATATATCACCTCTTTGCGTGCGTGGAGAATTGAGAAACTTGGTGCCAACGGCGGCAATACGACCGAGCAACCGCAGAATAATCCCGCACCGCAAAACGAAGCAGCACCGTTTTAGTGTTTAACCATAAAAAACTACAAAAATGGCATTAGAAGTAGAAGGAAAGTTCTTAAAAACCTTAGAGCCTGTATCGGGTGAAAAAAACGGCAAAAAATGGAGCAAACAGTACTTTGTGATTGAACAATTAGGACAGTTTGTATCGTATGCACAGTTTCAGGTTTGGAACGACAGAATAAACCTTTCGCAGTTCAAAGAAGGCGATATGGTAAAAGTTATGTTTGACATCAATAGTCGCGAATGGCAGGAAAGAGTTTACACCGATTTGACGGCTTTCAGAGTTGACAAGATAGACGGCTCTCAGCCTCCGCAAGGCGGCACTCAGTCTACACAACAAAACTCAACGCCTACACCTCCTCCGACCGTTCCTGAGGAACAACCGAAGGCAGAAGGCGGCGACGATTTACCGTTCTAATAAAAAATTAAAGGACACTTCGGGTGTCCTTTAATTTTTTATTACAACTATGCTTTTCGTATTATCGCCGAGAGTTTTTTGAACTCTGATTTTCGCAGAAATTCTCTCTTGAAGTTCCTTAACGTGAGAAATAATTCCGACCTGACGGCCTTGATTTTTGAGTTTTTCGAGCATTGTAACAACGTGATTAAGGGAATTTTCGTCAAGCGTTCCGAAACCTTCATCAATGAAAAGAGTTCCCGTCTGAAAACCGTTTTGCATCATATCCGAAAGCCCTAAGGCAAGACAAAGCGAAACCATAAAACTTTCGCCGCCCGAAAGCGTAGAAGCAGGTCTTTCAACACCCATTTCCAAGTCGTTGACAAAGATAGCAAGCGAATCACTCTGACATGTAAGTTGATACTTGTCCGAAAGTTTTCGGAGGTTAAAATTGGCATTTTGAAGCAAAATTCTGAGAGTATAATTCTGCGCAAAACGTCTCAATTTTTTGCCGTCAGAAGACCCTAACACCGTATAAAGCACCGACCAACGTTCCAAAAGTTTTGAAAAATTTTCTTTATCCTGCTTAATTTTTAGAACTTTTTTCTGTTCATTTTTGTCGGTTTCTATCTTGATTGAAAGAGCGTTGATTTCTTTTGAAATACTTTCGTTTTGAGTTTTTAATTCAGAAAAAGTTTTTTCGAGGTCTGATAACGGCGTTTCTGTTTTACCGTCTTTTTTGAGATGTTCTGCTTGACGTTTTTTTGCATCAACAAGCGACTGCTCCGCTTTGATAAAGTTATCGGTAATTTCCTGCAATTGGTTTTTAAGTTTTTGAAGTTCCGAGTCCGAAATTTTCAGAAGTTTTTTGACAATATCTTCCGTTAAATTCCATGACGGATTTTGAGAATTAATTTCTAAAATTAATGCCGAAAATTTTTCCTCACATTCTTTTTGCTTGTCTCTAAGAGCAGCAGTTTTTGAAAGATTACTTTTTGTCTTAACCTCTAACGCTGTTATGTTTTCCGGCAAAAGTTCCAAAGTTTTTTCATCGGCTTTTTCCGTTGTTTTCACGAGTTCAGTATTAAAGAACTCTGCGAGTTTTTCTATTTTTTTTGAATTGTCTAAAATCTTTACAAAATTCGACAAACTAAGACGTTTTTCTTGTATTTTTTGAGACAACGAATTAAAAATCAAAGCCTCAGAATCAATATTTTCTTTTAATTTTAGAGGATTTTCTTTGATTGCATTAAGATTTTCGTTTTTTGCAAAAAAGGAGGCAAGACTCATCAAGGTGTTCTGCCTATCAGTTATAAATCCGTTTTTATTCAAAGTAAATTCGTTTAAAGAAGCCTTTAAAACAGCAATTTCTTTTTCAAAATTTTGAATTTCGGCTTTTAATTTTTCTGAGTCGGCGTTTATTTTTTCAAAATTTTCGCGGGCTGTTTTTTCTTCGTTAACCCGTTTTGAATGTTCCGCTCTAATGTTAGTTAAAACGGATTTTTCTTTCTCTGATTTTTGACGTAATTCCGGCAAAACCTGTTTTAGAATCTCTACCGATTCAATTGAAATTTTCTCTGTTTCGGCGAAAAATTTTGCTGCGTTTTCAAGCCGCTGCGAAGGTTTAACCATCTTATCTTTGTACGAAATTATCTCTTTTTCGAGTTGTTTGACAGAGTTTTCAGCGTTTATATTTTCGCGTTTTAAGGCAGCGGTTTGATTGTCGATTTCCCGCAAATTTTTGTCTGCAATATCCCTTTGTTTTTTTACTATATCTAATTGATTTTCAATTAAATGATGTACTTCACCGGAAAACGGCACACCGCATACGGGACAGGGTTCGCCTTGTTTTAAATTTCGTCGTAACTCTTCCACACTTTTGCTTGAAGCAATCAACTGCCGCTGATAAATGCTGTCAGAAGTCTTAAAGCCGGCTTCTTCGGCTGTTCTTTTTAGAGACAAATCATTTAGTAGAGAAAGATTTTTCTCTATATTTGCTTTGTTTTCAGAGAGTTGTGTTTCTGCTTTTTCTAAATTTTCTTTTAGACTTCCGTATTCCGAAAGTAGTTTTTCCGCGCCTAAAATATTGTTGATTTTTTTGTCAATTAGAATTTCGTCTGAGTTTATTTTCTCAACGTCAACCGCATTTAATAAGGCTGACTTTTCGTCCAAAACCTTTTTTAAATCGTTTTTTTTAGTTTCCGCCGTAGAAAACTTTTCTGATAAAATTTCTAAATTTTTAGAATTTTGTAGTATTTTATTTTTTGCACTGATAATTTTTGAATCCTCGTTTTTAATTTTCATTTCCAATAAATGAAAACTCTCTAATAAGGAATCAATCGTTTGAATATTTTGATAAACACGCTCATTTTCTGACATTTGGTCGTGTTTTTTTTCTAATTCAGAAATTTCCGAATTAAGCAAACTGATTAATTGTTGCAAAAAATTATACTGTTTAAAGTATTGAGTATAAGAATTTTGCAAAGTCTTTAACTCATTTTCTGACGACAAAATCTCCGTTTTTATTCCGCTGAGATTTTCGTCTAAAACTCTAAATTTACTGCCGCACAATTCTAATTGATTGATAATAACTTGTTTGTCAGAGAAATTTTTTTTTGCTTTTTCGGCGTTTTGTTTTTCTTGTACTTTTTGTCGCAAAAAAATGTCTAATTCGTCAAAAGTTTTTTTCCAAGAAATCTGATTTTGAATGTTGACAATTTTCGCATTTAATTCTTCTAAGGATTTTAACAATTCCGTTTTTTTGTTTTCGATTTCGTTTTTTTCGTCCTCAGAAAGAAGTTTTGTAGTTTCAAGAAGTTTATCCTGCTGCTCTACAAGTGATTTAGACTCCTTGTATTTTTCGTTGATTTTAATCGAAATCTTTTCATAAATGTCAGTATTTGTGAGCATTTGCAAGATTTCTGACTTTGTGTCGCGGTCAGCATACAAAAACTTTGAAAATTGGTTTTGAGCCAACATCACACAACGGATAAAACGGTCAAAATTTAAACCCGTAAGTTTTTCGATTTCAGCCTCAAACTCCTTTTGCTTATCCGTCAGAGGCTCAAACTGAGAGTTTTTGAAAACATAAAGCGTATTTTTTGCGCCGTGAAGCGTGCCGTCAAGTTTTTTTCTTGCTCTTTGCACCGACCATTCGGCTTTATAAACTTTGCCGTCGTGAGCCTCGAAAACCGTTGCCGCAAGAGCCTCCGCCGTGCCGTGCCGCATAACGTGCCGGGAATCCGAAGTTCTGACAATCGTAGAATTTTCTACCGTAATATCCTCTTTTTCAATGTTTTCAAACCTCGGAGTTTTGCCGTAAAGCGACAAACTTACGGCATCTGTTATCGTACTTTTGCCTGCGCCCGTGTCGCCGCAAATCAAAAACAATGACGAATTTTTTAGCGGCTCCGTCGTAAAATCTATTTCCGCAGACTCTATCGTCGCAAGATTTTTTATGATGATTTTCCTAAGTTTCATATCTCTTCAATGATTTTTTTCAGCATTAACTCAAATTCTTCATCAAGTTCTTTTTTTTGTTTTATCCGATAAATTTCTTTGATGATTTTCATCGGGTCGGTATTTCTAAATTCTTCTGCACTAAGCGATTGAAGCGTTTTTGAAGTTCCCTCTGCATTAGAAACATTCCGCTTGAAAGTACAAAATTTTGCTTTTTTGTTTTTCAATGTTTCTATCACGGCGGCTTTGTTGTCAGGATTTATAAATTCTTGCAACAAGTTGACTTCCAAATACATATCTTCATCGTCAGAAAGTTTTGAAAGTTCGGCTTTTACCTCTTCCAAAGTTTTCGGACTATCGGGGACGGTTTTCAGCGGAATTAAGGCGGGGATTTTTTCCAACTGTATTTCGCTGATTTCTTTGCCGCAAAATTCCACGATTGTTACCGAATGATTGTAATCTTTTTCCGCAAAAGAAAACGCTAACGGCGAACCAGAATATCTGATAAAACGTTTATCGTCAACAGGTTGCGGACGGTGAATGTGTCCTAAGGCGTAATATGAGACTTCGGGCGGAAAATTTTCCGACCCAACGGAGTCTTGTCCGCCGACTTGCTCGCCGCCTGTTGTCGTGGAATATTTTGCGTTTGAAGTCGTGAGGTGTCCAGAAGCAATTATCGGCAGATTTTTTTCGCCGCGAATTGCTAACGCTCTTGTTACCACTTCGTTATAAAAATCACCGACAGAAAGAATCTCGTCTTTGGCTTTGAACATATCTCCACGCCGCAAAAAAGGCACGGTACACACAACGGCTTTGTCAGAAATTTCATAAACCAAAGAATCAAAGTCGATATTGCCGTTTTCATCGCGTAAAACACAGCCAGTAATCCGCGTTTTAAACTTTTTTAAAATTTCGCCCGGAGCATTAAGATATGACGGCGAATCGTGGTTGCCGCCCGTTATAACTATGTCTAAATCAGGAAACTCTGAATGTAAAAAGTTGATAAGCCCGTAATACGATTTTGCCGTCGCATTACCCGGAGAAGCAGTGTCAAAAACATCGCCCGAAATTAACAAAATGTCAATTTCGTTTTCCTTAATAATCCGCGTTAATTCTTTGAAAAAAAATTCAAATTCTTCTTTTCGGTCATAACCGTAAAGGTCTTTGCCAAGATGCCAATCGGCGGTGTGAAGGAGTTTCATTGTTTTTTTAAGTAAATTTTGTATTGCAAATTTAACCATTTTTTTATATGCCTCAAAGTTTTTTTTCAGTAATTTTGCAGCCGATTTTTTAGATTTTTTTTTAATTAACTTATAAAACATGAAAAACAAACTCACAGTGATTCTTATCTTGCTGAGCCTCAATGTATTCGCTCAGAAAAAAGTTACAATCAGCGGTTACATCACTGATTCAAAATCCTCAGAAACACTTATCGGTGCAACAGTTTATGACGAAAAATCCAAACACGGTGCAATTACAAACGTGTTCGGTTTTTACTCCCTGACTTTGCCCGAAGGCGAATGTGCTTTAAAATTTTCTTACGTAGGCTATTCGCAACAGACCTTCAATCTTACGCTCAAAAATGACACAGCCATTAACGTAAAACTTTCAGAAGTGGCGGAGTTAGAGGAAGTTGTCGTTACGGCAGAAAAAGAAGATGCCGGAATTTCGTCAGTAAAAATGGGAAGCCTTGACGTCCCCGTAAAAGTTATCGAACATACGCCGAGCCTCTTAGGTGAAACTGACGTTATGCGCACGATTCAACTTATGCCGGGCGTTCAACAAGGTATGGCGGGTTCGTCAGCGGTTTACGTGCGCGGCGGCGGCGGCGACGAAAACCTCATTCTTCTTGACGGCGCACCCGTTTACAAAGTTGACCATTTGTTCGGATTTTTCTCAGTCTTTACGCCCGAAGCCGTCAAAAAAGTAACGTTCTACAAATCGTCGTTCCCCGCACGTTACAACGGCAGAGTGTCTTCCGTAATTGACGTCAGAACAAAAGACGGCGATATGCAGAAGTTCACTAAAAGCATTTCAATCGGACTTTTGACGTCAAGATTTACCCTTGAAGGCCCGATAAAAAAAGACAAAACGTCTTTTTCCGTTTCTGGCAGAACAACGTATTTGTCGCTGCTTACTGCGCCGGTTTTCTCGGTTTTGAAAATCGACGGCGAAAAAACTAACCTCGGTTATTGGTTTTATGATTTCAACGCCAAAGTCAACCACAAATTCTCCGACAAAGACCGCCTTTACGTAAGTTTTTATCGCGGCGTTGACAAGTTTTGGGTAAAAGACACTTACGAATACAAGGACTCTGATGGTTCATACAAGGACAAAGACAAGTATTTCTTACGTTGGGGCAACTTAATCAGCACCGCACGTTGGAACCACGTTTTTTCGCCGAAATTGTTTTCTAACACAACGCTCTCTTTCAACAAGTACAAAATGGCGGTCGGAGACAATTACGACTACACTAAAACGAGCAGTTATTACGGCAACGAGTCCGAGGTTTATGAATCGGAATACAATTCTTCGATTATGGATTTGGGACTATCGGACGACTTTGATTTTATGGCTAACGAAAAACATACCATCAAATTCGGTTTCAATTACATAAACCACGATTTCGATCCAGAAACATCGCACACGAAAATCAAGTCGAAATCCTCTCAAAATCCCGAAAACAATCAGGATACCGTTATCAGAAAACCGGGTGCAAAAAAGATTTATGCCAACGAACTTTCGCTTTATGCCGAAGACGATTGGAAACTTTTTGATTGTCTGCACTTAAATCCCGGATTTGCTTACACGCTTTTTGCTGTCGGAAAAAAATCTTATTCAAATTTTCAGCCGAGATTTTCTTTGAAATATTCTCCCGTAAAAGCCCTTGCCGTAAAAGCCTCTTACACGAGAATGTCGCAGTGCGTTCATCTTTTGACTTCAACGCCGATTTCTATGCCGACAGACCTTTGGGTGCCGATTACCGAAAACATTAAACCCGAAACTGCAGAGCAATATTCTGTCGGTTTTTACTATACTGGCTTAAAAATGTGGGAGTTATCACTTGAAGGTTATTACAAAAAACTTAACAACGTTCTTGAATACAAAGACGGTATGAGTTTTATGGGCTTTTCGTCTAATTGGCAAGACCTTGTCGCTATGGGTAGAGGCACGGCAAAAGGCATTGAATTTCTCGCCCGCAAAACCACGGGAAAAGCAACGGGCTGGATTTCATATACTTTGAGCAAGGCTGACAGAGATTTTGACGCAGATTCTCAGGTCAACAACGGCGACCCGTTCCCTTTTACTTACGACCGTCGGCACAATATCGGAATAGTTTATAATCAGAAGTTCAACGACAGGATAGACTTAGACGTAACTTGGACGTATTACAGCGGTGCTAATTCAACGGTTTCGGTTTCAAAAGAGACGGTGATTTTCCCCGAAAAAAGGCTCGGTTACGATTGGTGGGATATAGAACACGGACTGATACCGAATAATACAACAAAAACCGAATACGTTACAAACCGTAACAATTACCGTCTTCCGGCAACGCATTTGATGTGTATCGGCGTTAACTTCCACAAACAGAAAAAACGTTGCGAAAGAATTTTCAACCTTTCGGTCTACAACGCGTACAATTCCAAAAATCCCGACTTCTGTTTTTCAAAAGTCAAAGATGAGGGCGGAAGAGAAAAATACGTACTCAGAAAAATCACAATTTTACCATTAATACCTTCATTTACAATAACTTATAAATTCTAACAAATTATGAAAAAGTGTATTTTATTTTTTGCGGCATTAGTGAGTGTTTTTATGTCGTGCCGCGAGGACATCGAACTTAAAATGGACGATACGACAGGCGTACTTTGCGTTAACGGCTTTTTGTATGCCGACTGCGACACCAACGTCTTATACATTACCGAAACGGGGATTTCACGCCCCGTACCGGTTACAAATGCCGAAGTAAAAATGTACGTCAACGGTGTTTTAAAAGAAGAGGTTTCAACATCTGACAATTCCGGGCATTATCTTTTAAAAGAAAAATTTTCGCCGAATGATGTTGTAAGAATTGACGTTACGAGTAACTCTCGGCACGTTTGGCGGGAGGCAACAGTGCCTGAATGTCCGAAAGATTTTTCGGTTGAAATAACGCCCGCACCTGAGAAAAAGTATTACGATTCTTATATTGAGGATTATACAACGGACAATATGTACAAAATTGAAGTCAGTTTCAGCGATGTTTCGTCAGGAAAAAATTATTACAGACTTCTTGTAGATAAAACTTCGAGCGTAACATCATACGATTATCACCATGATTATTATTATGCTGATACGGTTTATATTGACGGCGTGGAATATATTTCACACAAAGATACGGCGTATTATGAAATGAAAACACACCACGGCTATAACGAGCGGCTTTACATCGGAGAAGCCCCGTCCCTTGCCGACGAAGAAATGAACGCAACAAGCGAATTTACGGACGGTATTTACAATTATTACAAAGTGTTCAACAACAGCCGTTTTGCCGGCGGAAAATGTAATCTCAGGGTTTATGATATTGTGCATTTTGATTATGGTAATAGTTTTCCGCCCGAAACTAAAAAAGTCAATAGCGAAAAAGATATTGAACGTTTGCCCGTATATTCTTATACGCAATATGTCGGCATTGAATCAATTGACGAAGAAACATATTATTTCATCAAGGCGTTAAACGGTTATGAATCGGGATCGTTTGATTATCAGGAATTAACTGGCGCAATCAAAATGAGGCGCAACGTTGAAGGCGGCAGCGGAAATATCGTTTTTGTGTCAAGAGATGTAAAAAAAATAGTTCTTTACGACAATTACAAACCCGCGCCGGTCTTCGGGGAAGAAGAAGATGATGACGATTATTCCGACGATTATTATTACAATTATTAAAATAACAAAATGAGAAACATACTTGCATTTGCACTTTTTGTTTTGAGCCTTAGCGCTGGGGCTCAAAACAAATTTACAGTCAGCGGATACATCACTGACGAAAAATCTTCCGAAACGGTTATCGGCGCAACAATTTACGACACGGAAACAAAACACGGAACAATCACAAACGTTTTCGGTTTTTATTCGATAACATTAAACGCCGGAAAACATTCTCTAAGTTTCTCTTACGTGGGATATGTTCCTCAAAACAAGGAATTTATTCTCTCAAAAGACACTGTCATAAACATAAAACTTTCAGAAAATAACGAACTCCAAGAAATAGAAGTTACGGCAAAAAAAGAAGATGCGGGCGTTCAGTCAACCGGCACGGGTTCGATGGACATTCCCGTTGACATTATCAAGCATACGCCTTCGCTTTTGGGTGAAACTGACGTTATCAAAACCCTTCAATTAACGCCGGGCGTTCAGCAGGGAATCGGCGGCTCGGCGGCGTTTTACGTTCGCGGAGGCGGCGGCGACGAAAACCTCGTACTTCTTGACGGCGCACCCGTTTACAAAATCGACCACTTGTTCGGATTTTTCTCGGTTTTTACGCCCGAAGCCGTAAAAAGAGTAACGTTTTACAAATCAGCGTTTCCGGCGCGTTACAACGGCAGAACTTCTTCGGTTGTTGACGTCAGGACGAAGGACGGCGATATGAAAAAAATTCACGGCAGTTTTGCCGTCGGACTTTTAACGTCCAGAATCAATCTTGAAGGACCTATCGTCAAGGACAAAACTTCGTTTTCCGTTTCTGCACGGACAACGTATTTTTCCGCCGTTACGAAACCTTTTATGAGTGAGGATTCTAAATTCGGCTATTGGTTTTATGACCTTAACTTAAAAGTCAACCACAAATTCTCTGACAAAGACCGCTTGTTTTTTTCTCTTTACAGCGGACTTGACAAATACAAGGACGATTACAAAGACGATGAGTTTGAAATAAGTATACCTTACGGAAAAGATTATGACAACAGACCAAATTATGTTCACGTACCGCTTGACGAAAAATACGGCACAAAACTTAATTGGAGCAATTTTATTCCGTCTTTGCGCTGGAATCACGTTTTCTCGTCAAAACTTTTTGCGAACACAACCGTCAATTACAACCATTACAAAATGAACATGTCGTCTTATGACGAAGAAAGTTACAAGTACGACACGTTGAGTTATTACGGTTACAACAAGTCGGAATACAATTCCGAAATCGAAGACCTCGGCGTAATTATGGACTTCGATTATATGCCCTCGCCGAATCACACGGTAAAATTCGGCGTAAATTACCTTTACCACAATTTTATGCCGGAGACCACAAATTCGGTCATTAAAAACCATGAAAACTCAGTTAAGACGGATACGTCCGCCTCGATGAAAGGCAAACCCGCGTATGCTAACGAACTTTCGGTTTATGCGGAAGACGATTGGAAAGTTTGCGAAAAACTAAATTTCAATCTCGGTGTTTCTTACACGTTGTTTTCTCTGAAAAACAAGAATTACGGAAATTTTCAGCCGAGGGTTTCGTTAAAATTCTCGCCTTTGAATTATTTGGCATTTAAGGCTTCGTATTCAAGAATGTCGCAGTGCGTTCACCTCTTGACCTCTGCGCCGATTTCTCTGCCGACAGACCTTTGGGTGCCGATAACAGACAAAATCAAGCCCGAAACCGCCGACCAAATAAGTTGCGGAGTGTATTTCACGAAACTCAAAAGTTGGGAATTTTCTGTTGAAGGTTATTACAAAAAACTTGAAAACGTTCTCGAATACAAAGACGGTATGAGTTACCTCGGATTTTCGGGTGCTTGGTCTAATCTTGTTGCTTCGGGCGAAGGCGTTTCAAAAGGTTTGGAATTTTTAGTTCAGAAAACCGAAGGCAGAACAACAGGCTGGGTTGCTTATACTTTGTCGAAATCTGACAGGGAGTTTGACAGAAGTTCGGGCGTTAACGACGGCAAAAAATTTCCCTTTACTTACGACCGCAGGCACAACATAAATATCGTTGCCGCTTTCAAAATCAACGAGAAAATTGACATAGATATGTCTTGGACGTTTTACACAGGTGCATGCGCAACGGTTACGCAGTCAAAATTACAAATAGTATCGCCTGACGGTGCTGATTATCAAGTCTATACAGGATACGGTTATTACGGCTACTACGGCTATCACGGAAACGCTTCGTATGTGCCGACGCGCAACAATTACAGACTGCCGTGTTCACATACTCTTTGTGCCGGAATCAGTTTTCACAAACAGAAAAAACATTGCGAGAGAATTTGGAACTTTTCGTTTTATAATCTTTATAACGCGATGAATCCTTCGTTTGTGTATTTAAAAGATTATGACGATTACGGACACGAACTCTCTGAACCGAAATTTAAGAAAATTACGATTCTTCCGTTAATCCCTTCGTTTACGTTAACTTATAAATTTTAGAAAACACTATGAAAAAGTTTTTATATATTGCATTATTAGCGGTTGTTTTTCCGACAATATTTTCGTGTGAACACGACCTTGACCTCAAAATTGAAAATACCGACGGCGTTCTTACCATGAACGGCTATCTTTATACAGGTCAGGATACTAACGTGGTTTTTCTTTCGCTGACTTCCAAGAAAGAGCCTTTACCCGTCAGCACGGCAAAATTGGAAATGCGAATTAACGGTGAATTGGTTGAAACGCTAAATTCCGCCTATATGAAAGAGGGCGTTTATATATTGAGCAAAAAGTTTAACGCGGGAGATAAAGTCCGCATTGACGCTTATTACAACGGTCAGCACGCATGGGCGGAAGACGTTGCGCCGGAGCAGGTAAAAGATATTTCCGCCGATTACCGCACTGCAATCCATACTTTTAAAAGAGAGGCTTACAGCGACGATTACACTACTTCGGGATATAACGATGTTGACATTTCGTTTTCTGACCTATCCCCGTCAAATGATTATTACAGGCTTAATGTAAAGGTTTATAATGACAGCAAGGTGAGGAATTGGAACCGAATAAGAGAAAGTTGGGACTATGACGAAGAAACGGACGAATATATTCTTAAATACTGGTGGTACGACTCTGACCATGAGTTTTATACATACGAAGAAGCGTATAATTTTATCAAAAATAATTTTGAATATGTTATAGCGAAAGATGGAAATATTTTTTATTTGACCGAAGGCAGACGGGATTATTTTAATTTTGGAAAAGCAATATATAAGAGTATTAAATACCGTTATGATAACGACGTGATTTTGTCGGAAAGCGAAACCCAAAAAACGGATTCAGACCTTGATATTTTGCTTGCGTCAATTGAAAACCAATACAGGGTGTTTTCCGACAATCAGTTTAATAATTCTAAGGCAGTGCTGCATATTTCCGTTCCGTATGAATTATATGACATAGATGATAATCAGTCGAAAGTTTATGTTTATCAAGAAATGGAAAATTATCCGGAAGACTTGTTGAAAAAAGCGGGAAATTATTTCACTTACAAAATCCGCCTTGAACTTCAAAGCATTTCGGAGCAGCAGTATTTTTATCTCCGTGCATTAAACGCCGTCAATTCTGATTTTTATGAAGAAAATTCCGACTTGACGGGTGCGATGAAAATTCCGTCAAACGTTTCGGGCGGTTGCGGCAACATCAGCATTACAACGCGGTCGTTTTATGAAATCACCGTCTTGGATAATTATCATCCTAAAAACAGCATTATTGATATAAAACCATTTTACGATTAAAAAAAATCGGGCTTTTTTTAGCCCGATTTTTTTATATTATTCAATTTTTTACGACAACATTTTTTTCACTTCGTCTATTGAAAGTTCCATAATTACAGAAATTTCTTCGACGGATAAACCTTTGTGTTTTAGTTTGGTAGCGATTTCTTTGTTGCGCTTTTCGATACCGATTTTTTCTCCCTTTTCGATGCCGATTTTTTCGCCTTCTGCACGCCCTTCTGCACGCCCTTCTGCACGCCCTTCAATTTTCCCTCTAATTTCGGCGGTGAGAATGGCTTCTTTTTCGTTGGCAACGGCGTCAAGATGACGAATGTAAGCATTCTGTTCTTCGCGTGTCATTTTGTCAAACTTCATAACTTGCTGTGCCTTAACAAGTCCGGGAGCGGTGGTATGTTCTCGAATTTCTGAATTTTTCAAAAACTCCATCCATTCGTCCATAGCATTTTTTATGGTGTCGTTAAAGGCGTTAACCCTAATCATATAATATGTCGGCATAATATACCCCGCATTATGACGGTTATATTTGAATTTGCGTTCTTTT
>JAFPZK010000018.1 GCA_017417315.1 Bacteroidales bacterium | reverse complement strand
CAAATATATGATGCAAAACGAGCGGGCTGCTACCGTTTTGCTTGAAAATCTTCTTGATAAAGAGATACTTAAACTTGAAGTTCTCTCCAATGATGTCGCAGTTATTGAAGAGAAAAGCGGCGTTAGGATTTTACGTCTTGACTTTTCTGCAAAAGTGAGAGACAGGAAAACCGGCGAAACCGAACTCGTAACTATTGAACTTCAAAAATCGTATCTCGACACCGAAATTATGCGTTTTCGTACCTATCTCGGTCAGCAATATTCTGATGTTAAAAAGACTGATACAGAGATGGTTAAGACTTGGCGTAAAAATAAAGAAACCGGAAAAGTAGAACAAGTTGAAGTTGAAAAACATATCCCTCTGCATATAATTGCGATTTACATTTTGGGACATCCGTTTCAAGAAATCAACATTCAAAAACCTGTAATTTATAATCGTCCGAACCCTCGCGGTATTGAAAATGAGCAAGTTCCGGAAGTTATGAAAACACGTTTTTTCAGAGGGCTTACACATGATACGATAATTGTTCAGATTCCATATTTGAAACGTAACGCGAAAACCAAAGTTGAACAGTTGTTGGAAATTTTCTGTCAAGATTATGTATCTTCCGAATCAGACCAACTGCTTGAATTTGACGATTTTGAACATCGTTCAGAAGAATTTAAAGAATTGGCACGACCTTTACAATATGCAGTCTCCGACCCAAAGGTCAGAAAAGTAATGACCATTGAAGACGAGATGTCAATCCATTTTCAAAATGTAAAATATGTAACTGATGAAAATGAGGCATTACATATTTTGGTAGAAGAAAGCCGTCAAAAATTACAAGAAAAAGACAGTCAATTACAAGAAAAAGACAGTCAATTGCAAGAAAAAGACAGCCAATTGCAAGAACAGCAAAGTCAATTGCAGGAACAGCAAAGTCAATTACAAGAAAAAGACAGTCAATTGATTTCATCAATTCAAATGCTCTCTGATTTTGGCGCATCGCCGGAGCAAATTGCCGAAAAACTCAAAATTTCGGTTGAAACGGTAAACCAAACGCTAAAATTGTAAAAATACTGACTTTTCAAATTTAAGAGACACTAATGTGTCTCTTTTTCCCTTAACAGCCACAGTCCTAAAAACGTCAGCCCTGCATTGTAAAGCAGAAGTTCGTAACCCGTTTTGTAACCGTTGAACCACGCCTCGGAATTTAGGCTGAAAATAAGGCACAAAACCGGCGAAAGAACACAAACTATCGGTACAAACTTGTCTTTGACTTGTGTTTTAGTATAAAGTCCGAACAAGTAAAGACCTAACAAAGGTCCGTATGTATAACTCGCCACAACATAAACCGCATCAATCACGCTGTTGTCGCCGATGACAGAAAACAAACAAATTAATGCTCCCATCAAAACACTGTTTATTATATGTACCCGAAACCGTGTTTTACTTAGTTGTGTTTCGTTTTGCGTTTTGTCAGCACGAAGAATGTCTATCGTAACCGACGTTGTTAAAGCCGTTACCGCACTGCCTGCCGAAGAAAACGCCGCCGCAACCAATCCTATTATAAAAAGCAGTCCGACAGTTTGCGGTAAAAAGTTGCCGCTTGTTGCCAAATACGCAAAAAGTTCGTCGGCTTTTAACGGATTGCCTGAAATGTCCGTCAGTTTGCCGTCAGAAAACATTCCTAAATGCGCAGCATACGTGTAAAGCAAAACACCTAACGACAAAAACAGCAAATTAACCGGCAAAAAACTAAAACCGTAACTCACGACATTTTTTTGCGCTTCTTTCAAGTTTTTGCAACTGAGATTTTTTTGCATCATATCTTGGTCAAGACCCGTCATCGCGATTGTCGTAAACATGCCCGCAAAAAACTGCTTGAAAAAAAACTGTTTGTCGTTAATATCGTCAAAAAACCAAATCCTTGACATCTCGGAATTTGCAATCGTAGAACACATTTCTGAAAAACTAAGTCCCATAGCCTTGCTGACACAAACAATGCACAACACGACCGCCGCAATCAGCGACAAAGTCTGAATCATGTCCGTCCAAACAAGCGTTTTAACACCGCCTCTGAAAGTGTACAACCAGACAATCAACATCGTAGCGGCGACATTCAGCCAAAACGGTATGCCCAAGCCATTAAAAATTATCAGTTGCAAAACTATTGCCGTCAGATACATTCTTACACCGCAGCCTAAAAATTTGGAAATCAGAAAGAAACCTGCTCCGACTTTATAACTCGAATTTCCGAATCTTTTGTCCAAATACGTGTAAATGGAACTTAAATTCATCTTATAATAAAGCGGTAGCAATACGTAGGCTATCGCAAAATAGCCCGCAACAAAGCCCAAAGCCATTTGCAGGTATCCGAACGCCGAAAACTGAACCATGCCCGGAACGGAAATAAACGTTACGCCCGAAATTGACGTTCCAATCATCGCAACGGCTACAACGTACCAAGGCGATTGTCTCGACCCCGAAAAGAAGTCTTTGTTGTCGGCTTTTCTCTTAGTTGTTAAATAACTGATAGTCAGAATTATTGCAAAATATAATGCAATAACGGTTAAAATTAATGTTGGTGACATATTGTTTTTCGAGAAAAATTTTTGCAAAATTATAAATTTTTTGTACGAATCGTGCATTTTTTTGTACGAAATTTTTTTCGTCTTAAAAAAATAAAAAATTAGTTTTGTGCGGTAAAAATACAACTAAATGTCAAAAAACGCTTTTTTTATAGTTTTTTTATCATACTTTTGCAATATGAATTTTAAACTATTACGATATGAAAACAAGAAAAATTAAATTATTTACGGTTGCGGTTTTTGCTTTGACGGCTTTTTCAACCGGCTGCAAAGACCTTTGGGAAAAGGACGAAGGAGACCTTTTAATCGGTTCGACGTCCTCAGGCACGGAAGTCCCGACTGACTTCAACGAGCAGTCTTCCGATTACGAATTTGATGAAAATGCAGCGCGTTACATTCACTGCAAAGAGACCTCTATCACGCTCGAAAACTGCGATACGACGGTTAGCGTTTCAGGACAGTTTGCGACCGTTAAGGCGGCGGGAACGTATTTCGTTGACGGCGTTTTGAATAACGGTCAAATCAAAGTAGATGCAGAAGGAATAGTAAAAATAGTGCTTAACGGCGCGGACATCACCTGCTCGTCTTCGGCACCGATTTTTATAAAAGACTGCGAAAAGGCAGTTCTGATTATCAACGACGGAACAACCAATCAGTTAACCGATTACGAAAATTCAGCAGAAGAAAACGGCGTTATTTATTCCAAAGAAAACTTTTCTATTTCTGGTGCTGACAACAATACTGGAACGCTTACAATAAACGCTAAAAACAAGGACGGAATCAAATGCAAAGACGGACTTGTTATCAACAGCGGTAACATTACGATTAATTCCGTTGACGACGGCATTATCGGAAAAGACTTTCTGCTGGTTCATAACGGCAATATAACCGTAAAATCTGCCGGTGATGCTATAAAATCTACAAAAGACGGTGCAGGTTTTATAAATATTGACGGCGGAGTTTTTACTTTGACGTGCCTTTCTTCGGCATCTTCGTCAGACACCGCTAAAAACGATGCAATAAAAGCTGAGGCTGACATCGCAATTTCAGGCGGAGTTTTTAATATTACGACAAAACGCGGAACGGTTTCAAAACAAGGCTGGGGCGGCGGTTTTGCTCCGGGCGGTGGCGGCGGCAATCCGTGGGGCGGCGGCGGAATGATGGAAGCCACTTCAAACAAGTTAGCCGCAATGCACGGAATCACCTGTGGCGGTAATATGACAATTTCTGGCGGCGATTTTACAATCAACGCTTACGGCAAAGGTCTTAACGCTGACGGAAACATTGTTTTCAGCAACGCAACCGCCGTCATAGTTTCAGAAAGACACGGTATCGGTGCTGACGGCGACTTCACGATTGAAAGCGGAAAACTCGACATCACCGCAACTTGGGAAGGCATTGAGGCAACAAACATTCTCATTGCCGGCGGCGAGACTTACATCAACGCTCAGGACGACGGCATAAACGCTTCAAACACAAATCCTTCGCTTACAATTTCGGACGGATTTCTGTTCGTTAAAGCCGCCGGCGACGGTCTCGATTCTAATGGCGACATCAAAGTCAGCGGCGGTGTAACGGTGGTTTCTCAGACCGGCGGCGGAAATTCTCCGATTGACTGCGGCGACAGAGGTTATACTTTCACTGTTTCGGGCGGAACGGTTTTGGCTCTCGGCTCTTCGGATATGTTTTCTGAAAGTATACCGTCTTCAACTTCAAATCCGATGGTTTATTCGCAATCGTTAGGCAATTCGTCTTCGTCGCTTGCTGTTGACGATATTATCGCAATAAAAAATCCGCAGGCTTACGGTGCGGCAATTTTCATCAGCGATAAATTAACTAACGGTACAAAATACAATTTCGTTATCGGCGGTGAAATTTCCGGCGAAGAATACAAAGAAGGTACGGGCATTTATTTCCCCCCGACAAGTGTAAGCAACGGAAAATCGGTTTCCGTAACGGCAACAACACAAAGCAGTAGAGGCGGCTTCGGCTGGTAGAATTATGGAAGTTTTACAAAAATTCACCGCCGTCGGACTCGGCGACATCGGAAAGGCAAATTTTATGAATCGTGTTGACACAAAATTTCCTTTACGTGCGGAAATTCTTTGGCAAAAAATTCTGCCCGAAATTATCAACGATTATTATATCGTCGAAATTGAAGGTTTAAGGTACATGGAGTACAAAACCGTTTACTTCGATACGCCTGACAATATGTTTTTTACCGCACATCATAACGGAAAACTTGACCGTTTTAAAGTCAGAAAACGTATGTATGTGGACACGAAAACTTCGTTTTTGGAAGTCAAACACAAAAACAACAAAGGCAAAACCAAGAAAAAACGAATCGAAATCTCAACGGATTTGTTTGAAATTTTGCCCGAAGAATACGAGTTTTTGTCAAAACATATTCCGTGCGAGCCTGAGACTCTGAAGCCCGTTATCGAAAATCATTTTCACAGAATAACGCTCGTCAAAAAAGATATGGGCGAGCGTTGTACAATAGATTGTGAATTAGGATTTTCTGACACTCTTAGCGGACACGAGACCAACAGTTTTGCGATGGTGGAGTTAAAACACGAGGCGGGCGCACCGAAATCTCCTTTGCAAAAAACGCTTTACAAATACGGCGTTCAAAAGTCGGGATTTTCAAAGTATTGCATGGGACGGGTTCTTAACGGTCAACAAGGACTTAAAACTAACCTTTTTAGAGTCAAACTCAGAATGTTACAAAAAAGATTAAATAACGCTTTATAAAAAAATGAAGATATGATGTTATTAGACATTTTACAAGAAGTTCAGCAGGATTTTAGTTGGGAGGACATAAAATTCTATAATTTAAGCCTGATAGATTTCAGGGATTTTGGCAAACTGTTTTTCAGATTGCTGTTCAATTCGGGCGTTTTGTTCGTGTTGATAAACTTGATTTACGGTAAAAGCGGCAGACGGGAGTTTACTTTCACGTATTACGCGCTCGGCACGGCAATTTTCTTAATGTGCTTTTTGCTCGAAGACGTAAAACTTGAACTCGGTTTCGCGCTCGGTTTGTTTGCGGTTTTCGGAATCCTGAAATACCGAACCGACCCTATTCCTATCCGCGAAATGACGTATTTGTTTGTGGTTATCGGCATTGCGGTTTTGAACGCCCTCGCTAACAAAAAAGTCAGCGTTGCAGAACTCGTTTTAACAAATGCAGCGATCGTTTTTTGCGTATTTTTGTTAGAAAAACTTCTGATTAAAAGCGAAGGTCATATTGACATGATTTACGAGAAAATCGAAAACATAAAAGTCGAAAACAAAGATGTGCTTTTGGAAGATTTAGCAAAACGTACCGGCTTAAAAATCAAGCGGTTCGACTACGTTAAAATCGACTTTTTGAAAGACATCGCATATTTAAGAGTTTATTATGATAAAACGGCTTTGCCGAAAGAGGAGGTAAAAAAATGAAAAAAACACTTTTAATAATATTATCGGTTTTGACAATCAGCACTGCTGATGCACAAACCGAAAAACGCACTTCGCTTTATCTGAACGCAGGTGTTGAAAAAGAATTTTTGCCGTATCTTTCAGGCGGCGTAAGCGTTGAAGGCAGGTTTTGCGATAACAAGACAAAAGATTTGATGTTGAAACCATACGTAGAATTTTCGCCCGTAAAGTTTTTTTCTTTCGCAGCCGAATACCGTTTTGATTTTAAAAAAGAAGACGGTGAGCCTTCCGAAACAATCGGACGTTTAGGGCTTACGGCAAAACTGAAATACAAGTTCAACGGTTTCCGCCCCGAAGTCAGCCTTAAATATTACAATTATAACGAGGATTATATCGTTAACTCGCAGGAAGAAACCAAGCAGTATTTGAAACCGAAATTTCAACTCGGATACAGAATAAAACCTTGGAAACTAACGCCTTACGTTTCTTACGAATGGTATTATAATTTTCCGAGAAAACTTGTTGACAAAGACCGTTGGATTTTTGGCGCGAAAAAGAAATTCTCAAACCACACTTTCACGTTTGAGTACAGACTTTACGAAAAGTTCAACCGTGTTAACAACAAAGGTACAAAAGTTAAAAACGATATTACGGACAATATCTTTTTGTTCGGTTATAAATATACTTTCCCTTATAAATCGAAAAAAAGCGAATAATGGAGAAAAAAGCGGAAATCATAACGCTGGCAGTAATTTGGCTGACAGCGTTTTTTGCCCCGGTGCTGAGCAGTCAGGATACTTCAATACAGGATTTGAAAGTATCCTTTTGGGGTATGCTGCCGTTTTTTTTGTTGTTTTTGGCGAATCATTTTTTTGTAATACCGAAGTTTTTGTTCAAAAGCAAGTTCGTTAAATTCTTGTTGTGTAATGCAGTTTTGATTTCGGCGGTTTGTATCGCAGATAGTTTGCAGCACGGCAAGCCGCCAGAAATGAAACCTCCTTTGCCGGTTGATATGCCGGTTGACATGCCGCACGATACGCCGCCGGATATGCCGCCGCCTGAAAGACCGAAATTTGAACCGCATCACAACAATCACCCGCCTCTTAAAGCGGCTACTTTGGTTTTGTCGATTTTGGTAATAGGTTGCGACTGCGGTGTCAAGTTGGCGTTCCGTTACATAAAAATTCAGCGGGAGGACGATTTAAGGGAAAAACAGGACAGCAAAAACAAACTTGCCGCCTTAAAACAGCAGGTTAGTCCGCACTTTTTTATGAATACGCTCAACAATATTCATGCGTTAATCGACATCGACCCCGAACTCGCAAAGGAGACGGTCATCAGGCTGTCAAAAATGATGAGGTATATGCTTTATGATTGTGATTCAGGGTTTTCGGAGTTGAAAAAAGAAACGGATTTTGTTTTGGAATATGTTTCGTTGATGAGGCTTCGTTACAACGAAGACAAGGTGGAAATTTCTACGGAAATCTCTGACGGACTGCCTCAAAACAAAAAAGTTCCGTCATTGATTTTTATTTCGATGATTGAAAACGCCTTTAAGCACGGTGTCAGTTACAAGAAAAAATCGTTTATTAACGTAAAATTTTTTGTAGAATCGGAAAAATTGGTTTTTCTTTGTAAAAACAGTTTACCGGAAGAGCCGCCTCAAAACAAAAAGCAGGGCGGAATCGGTATCAAAAACACTGTCAATAGGTTGGATTTGATTTACGGCAAGGATTATGAATTTAAAATTAACAAAGACGGCGGCGAGTTTTCCGTCTTCTTAAAAATACCTTTATTATGAAATGTATTGCAGTTGACGACGAGCCTTTGGCTTTGAAACAGATTTGCGCGTACATCACAAAAACGCCCGGTTTGGAACTTTTACAGAGTTTCGACTCTTCGCTTGACGCACAGAAATATCTTCTTTCGGACGAATGTGAAGCGGAATTAGTTTTTGTGGACGTTAATATGCCGGATTTAAGCGGTATTGATTTGATAAGGTCGCTGATTGAGCCGCCCGTGGTGATTTTTACGACGGCGTATTCGGAGTATGCGGTTGAAGGTTTTAAGGTCGGGGCGGCTGACTATATTTTAAAACCGCTGAGTTACGAAGATTTTTCGAGAGCCGTAAAAAAAGCGGTTGAGGTTTTTGAACATAAAGACGAAGAAAAAGAAACGGAATCGTCAGAAGTTGCATCAAAAAAATTCGTTCAAAACGGAAAATACATTTTCGTAAAAAGCGAATACAAAATCGTCCGCATAAATTTTGACGACATCAAATACATCGAATCGCTCCGTGCATACGTGAAATTTCATCTTGAAAGCCGCCGTCCGGTGATTTCGATTATGACCATAAAGACGATAGAAAATTATTTGCCGAAAGACCGTTTTATGAGGGTTCACCGCTCGTTTATCGTTAATCTTGACAAAGTAACGGAAGTAGAAAGACTGAAAGTCGTTTTTGATGCCGGCACGGTTGTCCCCGTCGGCGAACAATATAGGGAACAATTTGAGGAATTTTTGTTCAAAAGTTTGGCAGGTTGAAGTTTTTGGTTTATATTTGCCCGAAACAAATTAAAACCATTATAGAATTATGACCAATAAATTATTATCACCGTTTGCCGTAGTTGCGATTGTTTTTGTCGGTTTAGCGTTTGCGGCAGTGGCGTTTGCGGTTTTTGTAACGCGCGGAAAATCAAAATTTTGGATTGACAAAAAAATGCGAACCGGCGGAGTTTTGCTGACTCTCTCTGCGATGATTTCGTCCGGCGCGGGTTGCGGTCTGTGTCAGCCGACTTGTTACGAACCCGCCGAACCGACATGCTATGACGTTGTGGCGGTAAATCAAGTGCGGATAGAACAAGATTCCGTCAGTTTGAAAGACGGAAACCTCTCAGGCGAGATGTATGATTCAACAAGCGACGAATACGCTTTTATGGTCTTGAAAGATAAAGACACTGTCCAGAAAGGTAATTTTAAACTTCAACCTTTGGATACAAGCAGTTATTCAAGAAAGTTTACGATAGAATTTGACAAAAAACTTTCTCCTGATCTTTACCGCCTGATTATCTCGAATACAGACGGTTATGATTTGTCAGTTTATGATATAAAAATCACGGAATGAAACTCGAATTACCGTTTGTAAGTTTTGAGGTTACGATGAGTTGTAACCTCAAATGCCGCTTTTGTTATAATCATCACAAAACAACCGGCGAAATACCCGCTGTTTCCTCTTATAATCAGGCAGATAGGACGTTGCGCAGACTTTTAAAAGTTTTTAAAGTCGGACAGTTGACTTTTACCGGCGGCGAACCTTTTACGGCGGAGCGTTTCGGCGAATTAGTTTTGACGGCAAGGCTGAAAGGCGTAAGAGTTTCGGTGATTTCTAACGGAAATTTCGCCTCAGAGGAGGATTATTTGCAATTAACAAAACTCGGCGTTAACCTTTTTGAACTGCCGGTTCATAGTTTTAATCCTGAAATTCACGATTTTATGACACGGCAAAAAGGCTCTCACGCAAAATCCGTCGCAATCATCAATGCTCTGAAAGAAAAAGGCGTTACCCCGACGGCGGTAATCGTTTTAACGAAATTCAACGCCGAAAATACTGCCGAAACTTTGCGTTATATTTCTTCGCTCGGAATCAGCAAAATTATGCTCAACCGTTATAATATCGGCGGAGAAGGGGCTGTGTCTCCGATGGATATTTTGCCGGGAAAAGAACAATTAAACAACGCTTTCGAAGAGATTTCCGATGAGGCGTTAAAGTCTTCATTGACAGTTTTTTCAAGTGTTTGTACTCCGCGTTGCATTCTTAATCCGAAAGATTATCGCGGCATAAGATTTTCTGCATGTTCGTTTGATATTACAAAACGTCCCGTAACGGTGGATTTTTTAGGAAATATCAGGTTTTGTAATCATTCGCCGGTGGTTTTAGGAAATATTTTTACGGATAGTCCCGAACAAATTTTTAACAATCCTAAATTAAAGGAATGGGAAAATATTGTTCCTGATTATTGTCAGGACTGCAAAGAGTATCAAGTTTGTAAAGCCGGTTGCAGGGCGGCGAGTCAGCAGTGCGGAATGTCGCTTGATAAACCCGACCCGATAATAAAATTTTATGAGGAATAAAAAAAGCGGTCTGCTGTTATCGCAACGCTGACCGCATCCTTTTTACCAATTACACTAAATATGCATGAAATAAGTTTAAACATCTAATTATTAACCGCTGCAAAGTTAGTGATTATTTTTTGTTCTAAAAATCTTTTTTTAGAAAATTAACAATTAATTTTTAAAACTATGAATCGGCGCGGGGATTCTGCCTTTTCTGTTAACAAAAACTGAACAATCGAACTGATTTACCGGCATTATCGGCGCGTGTCCTAAAAGTCCGCCGAAATCTACCGTTTCGCCGACTTTTTTGCCCGCAACGGGAATTATTCTTACGGCAGTTGTCTTTTGATTAACCATTCCGATTGCGGCTTCATCGGCAATGATTCCCGAAATTGTTGCCGCTGACGTTTCGCCCGGAATTGCTATCATGTCAAGACCGACAGAGCAAACACAGGTCATTGCCTCTAATTTTTCTATCGTGAGTGCGCCGGCTTCTACCGCTTGAATCATTCCTTGGTCTTCGCTGACGGGAATAAATGCACCGCTGAGTCCGCCGACATACGAACTTGCCATTACGCCGCCTTTTTTAACTTGGTCGTTCAATAACGCTAACGCTGCCGTTGTGCCGGGTGCGCCGGGGTGTTCAAGACCGATAACTTTCAAGATGTCGGCAACAGAATCGCCTACCGCAGGGGTCGGGGCAAGCGAAAGGTCAATGATTCCAAAAGGCACTTTCAAGCGGCGTGAGGCTTCCTGAGTCACAAGTTGTCCGACCCTCGTAATCTTGAAAGCCGTCTTTTTGATTGTTTCGCAAAGGGTTTCAAAATCGGCGTTTTTGAGTTGTTCCAAAGCGTATTTCACCACGCCCGGACCGCTGACACCGACGTTTATAATGGCTTCTGCTTCCGAAACACCGTGAAACGCTCCCGCCATAAAAGGATTGTCGTCAGGGGCATTGCACAAGACAACGAGTTTTGCGCAACCGAGCGAATCTTTTTCTTTTGTTAACTCAGCCGTTTGTTTGATGACTTCACCCATCAAACGCACCGCGTCCATATTGATTCCCGTTTTTGTTGAGCCGACATTTATTGACGAGCAAATTCTTTCCGTTTTAGACAGAGCCTCAGGAATGGAGCGGATTAAAAGTTCGTCGCTTTGGGTCATACCTTTTGACACTATTGCCGAAAAACCGCCTAAGAAATTTACTCCGGTATTTTTTGCGGCTTCGTCCAATGCAACGGCGATTTTTACGTAATCTTCTTCTTTTTTGCAGGCTGATGCACCGATAATCGCAGCAGGGGTTATCGAAATACGTTTGTTGACAATCGGAATGCCGTATTCCCTTGAAATAGCCTCACCCGTAGAAACGAGGTTTTCGGCATATTTTGAAATTTTCGTCTTAATATTTTCGCAGACTTTGTTAACGTTGCCGTCAGCACAATCTAAAAGGCTGATTCCCATGGTGATAGTTCTCACGTCTAAGTTTTCGTGTTCTATCATCATATTGGTTTCGGCAACTTCGTAAATGTTTATCATAATGTTTTAGATTCTGTGCATTTTGTTGAAAATTTCTTCTTTTTGACATCTTATGATAACGCCGATTTTCTCGCCCAAGGCGGTTAAATCAGCGGCAATTTCGTCGTGAACTTTTTTGGAGTTTTGCATATCCACAATCATCATCATATTGAAATATCCTTGAACGATGGTTTGTGAAATATCGAGTATATTAATTTGGTTGTCAGCCAAATACGTGCAAACTTTTGCAATGATTCCGACGGTGTCTTTTCCGACGACGGTTATGATTGTTTTGTTCATTTTTTTGTATGTTTTAATTTGATACAAATGTAGAAAATATTTGGAGTTTTACAAAAAAAATTGAAAATTAAAGAGGAAAAATTATTTAGAAACAAGAAAAAAAGTATATTTGCAAAAAAAATCGAAATAAACATTGACTTATGACATTAGACCAATTACATATCGACTCCTTCAAGGAAGGCAACCGTTTCGAGGCGAAACTTGCAAAGGGCGGAATCCCAAACAGCATTTGGGAAACATACTCGTCGTTTGCCAATACCGAGGGCGGATTGATTCTTCTCGGCGTAAAGGAAAGCAAAGACCATACGTTTTCAATAGCAGGTATCGAAAATCACGAACAGTTGGTAAAAGCGTTTTGGGATGGGGTCAATAACAAGAAAGTGGTCAATATAAATATCTTAAACAACTCTGATGTTGAGATAAAAGATATTGACGGCAAACAAATCTTGGCAATCAACGTACCGAGGGCTGAGAGAATTTACCGACCTGTGTATAAAGGTCAGGATATGTTTACAGGTACTTACAGGCGCAACGGCGAGGGCGATTATATCTGTTCGAGGGAGGAAGTAGCCGCAATTTTCCGCGATGCAGGGCAGGTGACGCAAGACAACAAGATGGTTGTGGAAGTCGCCCTTGACACTCTCTGCAAGGAAACTATCAGGCATTATCGCCAACGTTTTATGCTCGTTCACCATGGTCACGTTTGGAATAACCTTTCGGACGTTGACTTCTTGAAAAAAATCGGCGCGGCAAAAATCAATCCTGAAAACGGCAAAGTCTACCCCACAGCGGCGGGACTTCTTATGTTCGGATACAATCGGAAATTGTGTATGAGTATCCGCTGTATTTCCTTGATTATCAAGAATATTTTGATGAGACTACGAGATGGTCAGACCGTATTGTGTCGAGTTCGGGCGAATGGAGCGGCAACATTTTTGACTTCTTTTTCAAGGTTTTCAACAAACTTTCCGAAGACATTAAACGTCCGTTTGTTTTGGAAGGAATAACACGGGTTGACGACACACCCGTTCACAAGGCAATTCGAGAGATACTTTTGAACACTCTTGCAAACGCCGACTATTACGGACGTTGCGGTGTTGTCATTAAGAAATACAAAAACCGTTTCACGTTAGAGAATCCGGGTACGTTCCGCATCAGTATCAAAGAGGCAATAGACGGCGGTGTGTCCGACCCGCGCAATGCTACAATCCTCAAAATGTTTTCGATGATTGACATCGGCGAGCGTGCCGGTAGTGGAATCCCCGGTGTTGTGGCTGTTTGGAACAAGGCTTTCGGTATATCACCCGAATATTCGCAGCGCACAAATCCAGATAGAATTATGACTACACTGAAACTTGATGAATTGTTAGCAATTTCTGATAATACTGTGGAGAAAGGTGATAGAAAGGTGATAGAAAACACTCAAAAGGTGATAGAAAATAATGTAGAGGTGATAGAAAACGTGATAGAAAACTCACCTGACGTGATAGAAAATGACCAAAAGGTGATAGAAAACACCGATTTTCTATCCGAAAATCAAAAGGCTATTCTTAAAATGATAAAGGACAATCCTTTTGTGTCAAAGGCGAAATTAGCAGAGGGTGTCGGTATCAGTGAAAACTCAATTTCCCGTAATATAGAGGCAATGCGTGGAAAGTATCTGCGTCGCGTTGGTCCTGATAAGGGCGGACATTGGGAGGTGATAAAATGAAACGAGACCATAAATTAAACTAAGAAAAAGTTTTGTCGCATTATGGAAGCATAAAGTATGTATTATCAAATATTGTTCGAAATGATTTTCTTTATCCTTGACTTCATTGTTTTATAGGCGTTTTCTGATGGTAACGCGAGAATTTGCATTGTTTCTTCTTTATTTTTCCCTATTTGTTCCAATATGCAGAAAATCATTTGACGTGTGTTCAAATCGTAGTATTCAAGATTTGAAATAAAATCATAATTTGTTGATTTATAATACTGTATTATACATTTTAAGTCCCATTCTGTCTGTTGTGAGATAGAGCGGTTTTGCTCTATGGATTCAAAATTCTTTTGCCCTACTTTGAATTTTTCAGATTCTTTTTCTAATATATGACTCAATTGTTTGTTCAATATAGCAACATTTTTTTTAAATTCATCTCTTTGCATAACAATTTCATTTATTTGTTTTTGTGTATCTTCCAAATTTCCGTTTTTTTTATGGTTAATTATTTTTTTTATTATAATAAGTGTGAAAAAAAATGATAAGCAAGTTGTTATGATGTTTTGTGTAATATTATTTTTGATAACAATATTTTGTATTTTAGGACGGAGACTTTCTTTTAATAGAGAATCTTTTTGTATAGAAATATCATTCAATACTTTATATGCCTGTTCATAGTTTTTACATTCTGCAAGTGCGTTTGCATATAATTGCATTATTTCAATATTACTTTTGTATGATTTATAGTCTTTAATTTTTTGAAAATACTTTTCTGCTGCCTCTAACTCTTGTTTTTTTATGCTTATTTTTGATAAGCCTAAATATGCGTCAGGTATTTCGTAAATGTTTAATGCCGTATGGTAATATTGCTCTGATAAGACCAAATCGGTATTTTGCATTATATCAGCTGCAGTCGTATATACTCTTGCTTTATAGTAGTCATCATAAATACTTATCTGAGCAAGACTTCTGTCCATAAAATAAGCAGCACTATCTTGTATGCCGTTTTCATAATAACATTCCGCTAAAAAATAGGTAGAAAGTGCAATTTTTTTATTATCCTTTAAACTATCAGCATATAGAAGTGCCTTTTGTGAGTATTCCTTAAAACTTTGTGTATCATAATAATGCGTTGAAAGTACAGAAAGCAACTCATATATTTTGAATTTTAAGTACAAGTTTTGTGTATGTTGCGCATGTTTTTCTGCTCGTTGCAGATTGAAAAATGCAGAATCTTTTTCATTTTTGTAAACATGGAAATAACTTTTGTACAAATTTAAAAAAGCCGATTTTTCGTAATCATTTTTCTTGTTGTAATAGTTTATGCAATTGTGAAATAATGAATCTGTTATTATGTTTGAACTATCCCTATTGATGAACAAACGTATTTTTATAAAATCATAAAATGCCATACACTTTTCGCTTTTTTTCGGCGGTTTTATTGCTTTGAAATACGAAGTAGCTGAATCTAACTGCTTTCCCTGAAGCAACGAATCTGTTCTTTCGATTTGCACGTATATATCACTTTCTGTATTGCATCCGCAAAATAAAATGATAAACAACCAAATTATGTAAATATTTTTCATCTGCGTTTATTTAATTTTTGCCGCAAAGGTAATTGTTTTTTTTTTTATAATACCAATTTTTTGTGGTTACATAAATTGTAACTTGTAAAGTATGTATTATTTTTGTACTCTTGTATTTTAAAGTATACGTTACTTTTTGGTTACAAAAGATGTAATTTTAGAGTTTTAATAGTTGTTATTGTTTTTGGTAAGTTTTTGATAATGAAATAGTTATAAGAATGTTAAATTTCGTTATTTTACTCTTTTTTTGTATGGGGGGTAAATACTTGATTATTAATATGTTATAAATAAATGGCTGCACAAAATGTTACCTAAAAAACTTGTATAAATGGAATTTGCATTTTAATTTTGCAGTACAAATTTGTGTTTAACAATGAAATGAAAAGAGTAATATTTATGCTATTATTGATTGCAGCAGTTTTATTGCCTTCAATAGCAAGTAACTTTAATCCCGTTCCGCCGGAGAGAATCCCCGCCCCTCGTGATAGTCGGATTCCGATTCCGGGATTTCCGCCGACAATACCGATTGGGAAATAAACAGCGGACGTGATTTTTAATTAGAAAAGGCAAACGGCAGTACTTGCACTACGCCGTTTGCCAAGTTTATTAACTTTTAAACTTAGAGAAATGTCTCCATAATATTAAACGAAATTTAGCGGAAAAGATTGCGCCGCGCAGAGAGTTTTAGGCAATCCGTGGAAAAAATAATTATTAACCGGGATTATTTAAAAAAATCCTCAAAAACTTAGAATTTAATGTTAAAGAAAACTTTATTCGGTGCTGCCATAGTTGCAGCCGCAGGTTTCGGTACTTTTACCGCAAATCAAAACAACAAACAGGCTCTGTTGAGCGACTTACAGTTGGATAATGTCGAAATCCTTGCAGAAGGTGATACTGATAGTATGATTGACCACATGTGGAAGGTTGGTAATGATTATTATAATAATCAAAATAATGAGAGTAGTGAAAAGGTAGGAACTATTTGGGTTGAAGCCCAAGTATACATAGACTCTAATGGATATGGTTGGGCTGTATATAAATGTCAATATGGCGGGAAGCATAAAGAATGTACAGTTCCAAGTATGATACGTGTTGAAATTAAAGATTATCCGAGAAAACCAAAACCAATTTTTGATAGATAATATTATTAAGGGGTATTCAAGATAAGAATATCCCGATTTTTAAATAAGATAATCAAATAAATAAATCAGTAAATATCATGAGAATTTTTTTTATAATATTATCACTTATTATCATATCAAGTTGTAATAATTCTAATACAATAGAAAATAAGGAGCATAATAATGTTATTGAAATTAACGTATCAAATGCTCTGAAAGATATTGATACCCGTAAAATGGAAGATATTGTTGAAAGTCTTAAAATTATTCCATTGGAAACAGAAGACACATCTTTGGTTTCTGAACCGTTAAAAATAATTTGTACGGACAAACATATATACATATTGGATATATATAATAGTAGTGGTGGCGTAATTATTTTCGATATAAACGGTAATTTTATTAAACGCTTTGAAAGAGGTAATGGACCACAAGAAATTCTTGGTGCAGATGATATTTTTTTCGATTATGATAAAAATGAATTTTTTATTCATTTTGCTAATATGTTGTACAAATATACTCCTGACGGAGAGTTTATTTGTAGTATTACAAGCGAAGAATATTTTTCAAAAATCGTAAAGGACAAGAATAATTATATTTATGTTCAGAACTCAAAATTATCAGAGGACGAAGATTTTTGTGTAATAAAAGCAGATTCTGCGTTTAATACTTTGCAAAAGACAAGTTTATCCAAAATTCAAGCAGAATTACTTTGTGACCATATCGTAAAATCTTCGGATAACGATTATTATATCACAAGGGCTTTGGATAATTACATTTATAGCATAAAAAATAATTCAGATAAAAAATATAAACTTGAATTTCCTGATGTAGAATTCAATCCGAGTGATTATACTGATTTCCTTGATATTATTATGAATATGGATGAAGACCAATATGTATATGAAGGCACTTTAACAGAAAGTAATGATTATATACGTTTAGGATTTGCTTCACAAAAGTATAAGCGCAAATATGTTTATTATCATAAAAAAAACGGTAAAATTTGGTCAAAACAATTTGTAAAAAAGTCATTTTATAATATTGTTTCTGGTGAACGTGCTATTTATGGTCAAAAAAATACTTTTTTCGGAGTGATTATTCCTGAAAGAATCTTCGGAGACGGTGATTGGCGTTGGGACGGTAAAAATACTAATAACTTATTATCCGACAAGGATATGGAAATTTTGAAAAACGCAAAGGAAGATGATAATCCGATAATTGTAATATATAAACTAAAAGATGAAATTTAACAAGATAGTTTTATATATTTCGGTATTAATTTTTGTCTTTGTTTTTTCATATTTGCTATCTGAAAACAAAAAAATGAGAGATGAAATTCTATTGAAAGATAGATATTTAGAAAATCTTTCATCGAATTATAATGCCGTTATGCCACAAATGCAATTTTTTCAGCTTTTTATTTTCGCTTTTTGCATCGTGTTTTGATGCGAAAAGCGATTTGGAAACTGCTTTGGACTTTGCGGGCGAAAACCGTGCGGAACTTGAAAAAGTTCTCGCGCATTACGAAAACGACCCCGAAAAATTTGCTGATGCTTTCATTTTTTTT
>JAFPZK010000017.1 GCA_017417315.1 Bacteroidales bacterium | reverse complement strand
GCCGTATGCCGCAGCAACATACGAACCGAAGAACGTATTGTTTGGCCATTCATGAACGGCTCTTTTAGGACCGCTATGCCAACAACAAATGCCCGCAGGGTGAATTTCTAACGGATTAAGACCTTCAACGGAAAAACCCTCAGAGGTTACTTCGCCTTCCGAAATTTTGACTTTTCCGCCTTTGCCTTCTTCTACTTCAACGGTTATCGGCGCAACCATTGCTTGACGCGAAAATTCGTTTAAGCCGTTCTGACGGTGATAAAACACCCACCATTTGCCGTTAATTTCACAGATTGAACCGTGTGTGTTACCGTCAGGCGTTCCCGAAGCGAAAACTTTGCCGTCAGGGTCTTTTTCACGGGCGCGGCCGTCGATAATCGTTCCGCCGTAGGTCCAAGGTCCGAGAGGACTATCGCCGTAAGCATACGCCAAAGTGTAGTTTGACGTCGGTAATTCAAACTCGCCGTCCTTAGTAAAACGGCTGTAAATGAACACGTATTTATCTTTTATTTTGCGGATTGACGATGCCTCAAAAAAACGGAACTCATTGTCGTCCTTGTCCTGAAAACCTCCAATCATTCTTTCGATGATTTTTGTGCCGGGTTTAATGGTTGCCATTGTTGTGGGGTCAAGTTCTGCTACGTGCGAAGTGCCGAAGCCCCAATAGCCGTAAACTTTTCCGTCATCGTCAACAAAAACTGCCGGGTCAAATTTCAAAACGCCGTCCGTCGTGTCAGGATTGTTTTTGTCCCAGTTGATGACTTCAAACGGTCCGTCAGGACGGTCGCTTTTTGCTACCATACCGTTTCTGCCGCCGACTTGATTGTTAGGATAGAGATAATAAGTTTTTTTACCGTCTTTTTCCACCATCGTAACGTCAGGGGCAAAAAGTATGTCGGCTTCTTTTTGCGGCTCGCCTTTGCCGTTTTTGTCAACCTTGAAAATTACGCCGTCGTAACGCCATTTTGTAAGGTCATCAACCGATGCAGACCAAACAACTTGGTCTCGTCCGCAATAATTTTTAATCTCAATGTCGTGAGAACCGTAAACGTAAACGCGCTTTTGACCCGGATTATCGGGGTCGTCAAAAACGTAAGGTTCGCCGTCAGGAATGTGATCCCAAAGCGGCAGGTAAGGATTGCCTATTGTCGTCAAGACGGTCTGAGTGTTAGCCTCAGGGGCTGTTTCGGTTGTACACGCTCCAAAAAACGTAAGAGAGCTGAGTGCCAATAAAATGTTTGTACTTTTCATAAAATTAGAAATTAAATTGATATTTTTTCAGTTGCAAATTTAGCATTTTTCTCACAAAAAATTCTTACCTTTGCGCCGCAATTAAAAAAACTTTTTCACAAATGCTACATTTATACTCTAAAATGTCAAGTATACTTAGGGGGGGGTAAAGTGTATTTTACTTGCCGATTGTTTAACCAAAAACATGGAGGTGTAAAAATGCTTTTCAACTCACTTGAATTTTTGGTCTTTTTGCCCGTTGTTTTCGCCTTGTATTGGTTTGTTTTTAAAGGCAGAAAACCGCAAAACTTTTTAATCGTTGCCGCAAGTTATGTCTTTTACGGCTGGTGGGATTGGAAATTTTTACTCCTAATCGCTTTTACGTCTCTTTGCAGTTTCCTCAGCGGAAAACTTATCGGCAAAAGCGAAGGAAATCCGAAAAAGCAAAAATGGATCAGTTTTTACACGTTTCAGGCTAAGTTATTCGATTGACGTTTACAAGGGTAAAATCAAGCCGACGGACGATATAATCGAATTTTTCGCATACATTTCGTTTTTTCCGCAACTCGTCGCAGGTCCGATTGAAAGGGCAACTAACCTTTTGCCACAGTTTCAGAAGGACAGGACTTTTGAATACGCAAAGGCTGTTGACGGTTGCCGTCAAATGCTTTGGGGATTTTTCAAGAAACTCGTCATTGCCGACAAATGTGCAATGGTCGTTAATACTAATTGGTCTGACTATCAACAACTTCCCGCCGTTACGTTGGTAATTTTAGCGGTGCTGTTCTCGTTCCAAATCTATTGCGACTTTTCGGGATATTCTGACATCGCAATTGGCTGCGCAAGGTTGTTTGGTTTCGACTTAAAGCAAAACTTCAATTTGCCATATTTTTCACGCTGTATTCCTGAATTTTGGCGTAGATGGCACATTTCGCTAACAACTTGGTTCAGGGATTACATTTATTTTCCGCTTGGTGGCAGCCGCTGCTCAAAAGCGAAGATTATTCGTAACGTGTTCATTGTTTGGGCGGTGAGCGGACTTTGGCACGGCGCAAATTGGACGTTTGTGTGTTGGGGATTGTTTCACGCCACATTGTTGGCTATTTACAACATTTTGGGCATCAACACCAAGTACAAAGACGTTGTTACACTGAACGTTAAAAGCATTTTGCAAATGACATTGACGTTTGTTTTGGCGGTGATAGGTTGGGTGATTTTCAGGGCTGAAAGTATGAGCCAAGTATGCGATTATTTCAGTTGTATTTTTCATAACAAGTTGATTGATATGTCGTTAATCAAAGGCAAATTGGCATTGATTTTATGTTGTTTGTTGGTGGTGACAGAATTTTTACAACGGACAAAAGTTCATGCGTTGCAGTTTCCGGACAACAAATTGTTTGACAAACGTTTTGTAAGATGGGGCGTTGAAAATCACATAAATGACATAGAGATTTTGTTTCTTGGCAATTCGCATATAGAAGAAGCCGTCAAACCCGAATTAGTCGGCAAAAACGCTTTTAATATGGCAATTTCGGGACGTGGTGTTGTTTATGACGTTGAAATCGCAAAACGTTATATCCCTCAAATGCAGAACCTTAAAGCGGTTTTTATGCCGCTTGATTATCCGAAATTCAATCTTGGTCGCGGTCAAAAAAATGCCAACGAAAAAAGAACTGCGGAAAGAGATTGGAATCGTATCTATAAGTGCATGTATTACAAATATATGGGTATTCGAGTTGATGAATTTTATTATTGGTCGGAGATTTACAATTCGAGTTTGGATTATATGATGCGATTTGTTAAAACCGAGGAGCAAAAGCGTGAATGTGATTCGTTAGGCTATATTGCGCTTGATGTTACAAAACGTAATGCAAATTGGGCTTACCGCAATATGCCACCGGTAATTGACGTTAACAAACCCGTTGATACTGAAAAATTTAACGAATTAAAATCTTGGTACACCACCTTAGCGGAATTAACCAAAAACCGTAATGCGCAGTTGATTCTTCTCGGTACTCCTATGTACGAAACGTATCAAAAAGACTTAAATCCGAAAGTTTTAGAGGAAATTCTCTCGTTTGTTGAAACCTTGAAAAAAGACTTTCCGAATGTTGAGTATTATGATTATACTTTTGACAAGGACTTTTTGCCGGACGATTTCAACGATGCGAGTCATTTGACGGATTCGGGCGCGGACAAGTTTTCAAGAAAGTTGAAAGAGGTTATGAAAAATTAAACAACGAATTAATTTGACACGGCTCATAACTTAATCTGTGCAAAGGTGATACACCGTATTTTAAAATTGCCGAACGATGTTCTTTGGTGGGATAGCCTTTGTTTTTAGCCCAGTTATAAACAGGAAATTCTTTCGATAAGGCGGTCATTTTTTCGTCGCGGAATGTTTTCGCGAGAATAGAAGCCGCCGCTATCGAAAGAAATTTCGCATCACCTTTTACTATTGTCTGATAAGGCACACCTTTATACGGATGAAATTTATTTCCGTCAACAATTATAAATTCAGGTCTTATCGAAAGCATATCCAAAGCCCGGTGCATTGCAAGTATCGAGGCTTGAAGAATGTTTATTCTGTCAATCTCCTCGTTACTGCACTCCGCAACACCGTAACAAAGCGCGTCTTTTATGATTTGTTCTCTTAGAATAAAACGCTTTTTTTCAGAGAGTTGCTTAGAGTCATTTATATCTTTGTTGAAGTAATCAGGAGGAAAAATGACAGCGGCTGCGACAACCGGTCCGGCTAAACAACCGCGTCCCGCCTCATCGCAACCCGCTTCATTTTCTTTTATTTTGTAATAGTTTTCCACTACAAACCTTTAATCGTTATCAACAAGATGTATGCTAACGCTATTGCCACTACGCCGACAATAATGCCGACCGTTGCCATATCTTTTTGTTTGATAAAGCCTTTTGCGTACGCCAATGCGTTAGGCGGCGTAGAAATCGGTAATGCCATTGCAAACGACGCGCTCAGAGCCAAGCCGATTAACAATGTTGAAATTCCGCCGAAAGCCTCCAATTGGTCTTTTATGCCTATGCCGACAGCCAAAAGAATCGGAATCAACAATGCAGCCGTTGCCGAGTTTGACATAAACGTACTCATCAAACAGCACAAAATACCGCTGCCGATAATAATCAATATTGTCGGCCAAGAATTAAACGGAATTGCCTCTACAAGGTGTTTTGCCAAACCTGTCTTGTCAAGTCCTACGCCCAAAGCAAAACCGCCCGCAACAAGCCACAAAACGTCCCAGTCGATTTTTTTCAAATCCTCTTTCGTAAAAATACCCGTTACCGAGAAAACTGCAAACGGAATCAAAGCCACAACGTTAGCGTTAATGCCTGTTACCTTGTCGGTTACCCAAAGCAAAATTGTTGTTATAAAGGTGATTAAAACGATTTTAGAATTTGTGTCTTTTGCCGAAAAACCTTCCTCAATATGGATTTCGATAGTCTTTTGCGAGAAGGGGAACATTTTTCTCAAAACAATCCAAGTAATAAAAAGAATTACGAGCGCAAGCGGTACCATATAAAGCATCCATTCGCCGAAAGAAATACCGAGGTTCAAGCCGTCAGGGTCATTCAAATATTTAATTGCCAAAGCGTTAGGAGGCGTTCCGATAGGAGTTCCTATACCGCCGATGTTAGCCGCAACGGGAATTGATAATGCCAAAGCAATTCTGCCTTTTCCCGAAGCCGGAAGCGTTGCCAAAACGGGAGAAAGAATCGTCAACATCATAGCCGCAGTTGCAGTATTGGACATAAACATCGAACAAACAGCCGTTACGACGATAAAACCCAACAATACCATCTCGGATTTGTTGCCGAAAGGCGTTAAAATAAGTTTTGCAATACCGGCGTCAAGTTTATATTTACTTGCGATAATCGCCAAGACAAAACCGCCCATAAACAGCATTATGACAGGGTCGGCAAAGGTTGCCATAATGTCTTTGTATGGGATAGCCTTGCCGAAATCTTCGCCTTCGTATTTTAAAAAATTAATCATACTTGACGAAGTTGTCAAAAGCATTAAAACGATAACACCTACCGAGGTTGTCCAAATAGGAATAGGTTCAAGAATCCACATCATGGCTGCAAAAACAAATATTGCCACCACCCGCTGCTCTACAACGGTAATGTCAAACGGGAAAACGCCCGCCGGCAATAACGCAATCACCGCCGGAATAAGCAGCGAAATCGCTAATTTAATAATTTTAGAATTGTTCATAAGTTTTTTTTAAATGCTGAATTATAGTTAGTTACGTATTTTTCTTAACTTCTTGTTAAAAAATTGTAAAAAAGCGTTCAAAATTAGTTAATAAAAATACAAAAACAAAACGTTTTCTAAAAAAGTTGATTTTTTTTTCAAACTTCGTAAAATTAACGCAAAAGTTATAATGTAATCCGAAATAAAATCCTAACTTTGCAGCATAAAAAAAATTGACGTTTTAAAAAAAATGGAATACAATCATAGGGAAATTGAATCTTTCTGGCAAAAGTACTGGGAAGATAATTCTACTTATAAGGTCAGCAACAAGTCTGACAAACCCAAATTCTACGTTTTGGACATGTTTCCGTACCCCTCAGGAGCAGGTTTACATGTCGGACACCCGTTAGGATATATCGCCTCGGATATTTACAGCCGTTATAAAAGGTTGAAAGGTTTTAACGTTCTTCACCCGATGGGCTACGACGCTTTCGGTCTGCCTGCCGAGCAGTACGCTATTCAGACAGGTCAGCACCCTGCCGTAACGACCGAAAACAATATCAGCCGTTACCGCAGCCAACTCAAAAAAATCGGCTTCTCTTACGACTGGTCAAGAGAACTCCGCACTTGCGACCCGAAATATTACAAGTGGACACAATGGGCTTTTGTCCAAATGTACAATCACTTTTATAATAATGACACTCAAAAAGCAGAACCGATAGAAAACCTTGTTCACGAGTTTGAACAGAACGGAAACCTCAAAATCAACGCTGCTCATTCGGAAGTTCCGAGTTTTCCGGCGGAGGTTTGGCACGGTATGGACAAAGAAGAAAAAGACTCAGTAATCGACTCTTACCGCTTGGCTTACAGAGCAAAAACAATGGTTAACTGGTGTCCGAAACTCGGAACGGTTTTGGCTAACGACGAGGTTAAAGACGGCGTTTCGGAACGCGGCGGTTATCCCGTTATCCAAAAACCTATGGTTCAATGGCTTTTGAGAGTGTCGGCGTATGCTGAAAGACTTCTTAAAGGTCTTGAAACTATCGACTGGTCGGATTCTTTGAAAGAAATGCAAAGAAACTGGATTGGCAAATCCGAGGGTTGCGAAATGTTTTTCGAAATTAAGGATTCAGACGAAAAACTCAAAATCTACACCACACGTCCCGACACGGTTTACGGCGTAACTTTCATGGTTTTAGCACCTGAAAGTCAATATGTTAACGAGATAACGACTCCCGAATACAAGGCTGCCGTAACAGAATACATTCAAGGCGCAAGCAAACGCACCGAACTCGAAAGAATGTCCGATACAAGAACCGTAACGGGACAGTTTACCGGCGCGTATGCAATCAATCCTTTTACGGGTGCTGAAATTCCCGTTTGGATAAGCGATTATGTTTTAGCGGGTTACGGAACGGGCGCGATTATGGCGGTTCCCGCTCACGACAGCCGCGACTATGCTTTTGCTAAGAAATTTTCTTTGCCGATAATTCCGCTTATCGAAGGCGCGGACGTCAGCGAAGAAAGTTATGACGCAAAAGAAGGCAAAATGATGAACTCCGGCATTTTCAACGGTTTAGAAGTAAAAGCTGCAAAAGAAGCAGCAATCAATGAAGTTGAAAAGCGCGGTTTCGGAAACAGAAAAGTCAATTACAAACTCCGCGACGCAATTTTTTCACGTCAGAGATATTGGGGCGAACCGTTCCCTGTATATTACAAAAACGGACGTGCTGAAATGTTGCCGACCGACAAATTGCCGTTAGAGTTGCCTGAAATCGACTCTTATCAGCCGACTGAAACCGGCGAGCCGCCTCTCAGCCGTGCTAAAAACTGGCAAACCGCCGACGGTTATCCGTATGAAACTTCTACGATGCCCGGTTTTGCGGGTTCGTCAGCATACTATTTAAGGTATATGGACCCGGATAACAACAACGCACTTGTCAGCAAAGAGGCTAACGAATACTGGCAGGACGTTGACCTTTACATCGGAGGAACAGAACACGCTGTCGGACACCTTATATATTCAAGATTTTGGGACAAATTCTTGTACGATTTAGGCTACGTTTGCAAAGAAGAACCGTTCAAGAAACTTGTTAATCAAGGAATGATTCAAGGCCGCAGCAATTTCGTATACAGAGTAAAAGGCACTAACACTTTTGTTTCGCTCGGCTTAAAAGACCAATACGATACGACTGAAATTCACGTTGACGTCAACATCGTTAAAAACGATATTTTGGATTTGGAAGCCTTCAAAAAGTGGCGTCCCGAATACGCAACCGCCGAATTTATTCTCGAAAACGGCAATTACGTTTGCGGTTATGCAATCGAAAAAATGAGTAAGTCGATGTTCAATGTCGTTAACCCCGACTCAATCGTTGAAAGTTACGGTGCTGATACATTGAGACTTTACGAAATGTTTTTAGGACCGATTCAGCAGTCAAAACCGTGGGACACCGGCGGAATAGAAGGCGTTTACAAATTCCTGAAAAAATATTGGAGACTTTTCTATACTGATAAGAGTGATGCTTTCACGGTAAGTGAGGACGAACCGACGGAGGCAGAATTGAAAATTTTGAACAAGACCGTTAAAAAAGTCGAGTCTGACATTCTTGCGCTTTCTTACAACACTTCTGTCAGTGCTTTTATGGTGTGTGTTAACGAGTTACAAACGCTCAAATGCAATAAGAGAAAAATCTTAGAGCCTTTGACCGTTGCTCTTGCACCTTTTGCGCCACACATTACGGAGGAGATTTGGAAACAACTCGGTCATAACACGACGATTAACGATGCAAAATTCCCTGAGGTTGACGAACGCTACACGGTGGATTCAACGAAATGTTACCCCGTAGCAATTAACGGAAAAACTAAGTTCACTTTGGATTTGCCGGCGGATTGGGACAAAAACAAAATCGAGCAGGAAGTTCTTCAAAATGAAAAACTTAAAAAACTTATTGAAGGTAAAACTTTAATAAAAACGATAGTTGTTCCGGGCAAAATGATAAACTTTGTAATTAAATAAAACCTAATAAATAAAAAAAATGTCAGCAAGTACTAACATTAAAATTTTTTCAGGCACTACATCGCTTTATTTGTCGAAGCAGATAGCCGGAAAATACGGGATAGAGTTAGGAAAAGTAACGATGAATCATTACAGCGACGGTGAGTTTCAGCCGTGTTTGGAAGAGTCGGTAAGAGGTGCGTATGTGTTTATCATACAATCGACTTTCACCCCTGCCGACAATCTTTTGGAATTGCTGTTGATGATTGATGCGGCTCGCAGGGCTTCGGCTTATAAGATTGCCGCCGTGATTCCGTATTTCGGTTTTGCGCGTCAAGACCGCAAAGACAAGCCGAGAGTTGCAATCGGTGCTAAGTTAATCGCGAATTTGATTCAGAATGCGGGTGCGGACAGAATCATCACGATGGATTTGCATGCGGATCAGATTCAGGGCTTTTTTGACATTCCCGTTGACCACTTGTATTCGTCATCGATTTTTGTGCCGTACATTCTTAATTCGTTGAATCTTGACAATATCGTTATTGCATCGCCGGACATCGGCGGCAGCAAACGTGCTAATACATACAGTCATTTTCTTCAAGTTCCGATGGTTATCTGTCATAAATACAGAGAGAAAGCAAACGTTGTATCGGAGATGACGGTTATCGGCGATGTCAAAGGCAAAAACGTTATCATCGTTGACGACATAATCGACACGGCGGGAACGCTGACAAAGGCAGCCGATTTGATGATGGATCAAGGTGCGTTGTCGGTAAGAGCGTTTATCACACACCCGGTTTTGTCAGGACCGGCATACGACAGAATTGTAAATTCTAAGTTGACCGAACTTTTCGTTACGGATACGATTCCGCTGAAAAAAACTCACGAGAAAATCAAAGTTTTGACCGTTGCGGATTTGTTTGCCGACGTGCTTAAAAGGGTAGCGACAAACCAATCAATTTCGGTTTCGTCGTATTTTAACAAATAATTTAATATCAAAAAAAGGACTGAAAAATTTCAGTCCTTTTTCCTTTAAATATCTTTCACTTCAAGGGTAACCTGCGTAAAAATTGAGGTTATATTTTCTTTTGTCAGTTTGTTGAAATCGCTTTCAACGGCGCATGGAATTATCCCCGCCATGTCCGCAAAACCGGGACTTATAGTGAAATGATTTTCGCCTTCTTCAAAATATTCCCTCGGACGGTGTTTTAATCTCGGGAAAATTACGATTCTGCAAAAGCAGTTTTCGAAATTTACTCCGACATTTGCCTCTGGCGTATCGCTTTTATTTATCTCTTGCAAATGACCTAAAATGCGGATTAAATGCTCTGTAGCCGTCTTTTCGTCAGAAGAGTTTATCATATAAAAATATCTCGTGGAGTCAAAAACTAAGAAAACACCGTCAGTTGAACCGAGAATTTTATCGCTTCTTAAAAAAGTTTCCCACTGATTGAAAATAGGCAACTCTTTTGTTTCACACCCTTGAAAATGTCTGTGAAACGGCGCAGAAGCCCCGCTGTGCCGTGAATTATAAAAAACGGTAAAGCCCGGCAAGTTTTTTGCCATTTCAACCATCACTTTTTCTTCTCCGCGTATTTCCTGAGCGACATGTCTTTTGTCAACAATCGTCAAATGCTTTTTGAAAATAGGAAACGGATTGATTAAAATATTGTAATTCTCGTTGTATTCCACCGCAATTTGATTCGGAAATCTGTGCTTTTCGCACAAAAAACATTCGTCTTCGCTGACTTTTTTAGCAGTGTCGGCGGTCGCAGAGCCTATACGCCCCGGATTAAACTGCAAAACATAATTAAATTTTCCGAAATCTATCACGCGTTTTTTCACAGTTTCAAGGTCTGAAAACACCTTTTTGAAATGCGCGCTTACTTCAAACTGTCTTTTAAACAAGTCGTCAATGTCTACTTTCATATTTTGATTTTTTTTTAAAGGACAAAATAACAAAAAAAATTTGCATTTCACAAAAAAATGCGCTTATTTTGCGTGTATAATTTCATTAAAAACGTTATAATTATGTTTACAAATATTTCAAAAACAGGTGTATTTTTTCTCGGAGCGTTAGCAGGCATAGCCGTTATCGCATTGATGAGATCAAAAACGGTTCAAAAAGGTTGTGCAAAAATCATTTCTGCCGGTCAGCAGTTAAGAGACGAGGCTCAGGCTTTTGTAGAAACCGTTAAAGAAAACGCTCAGGATATGGCGGAAGAGGCAAAACAAGAAACTAAGGCTTAAATAATGGATTTCAAAATAGCACATTCCCTTCCCGGACGTGTTAGAATCCGCTATGACAGACATCTTTTAACGCCGCGTCAGGCGGGTTTGATAAAATCCATGACAGAAAGTCAGGAAGGCATTTCGTCAGTGGAAATCAATCCGGTCTCGGGCAGTATTTTAATCCGTTATCAGGGAATAAATCAAGAACAGGCATTGTCCTTTTTCCGCGTGTTAGACAAAAAATATCTTGAAAATCAAGAACTTTTGAATAACGTCAGCGCACTTGACATTCCTCAACCGACATTATTTTCCATACTCTCGGAAATGGTGATACGGCATTACTTAAAAAAACTTTTGCCGTTTCCCATAAGAAAAGCTTTACAACTTATCAACATTGCGCCGAGATTGTATCAAGGCGCAAAATCCGTTTTTAAGGGTAAGGTGTTTTGTGCCGACGTATTAGATGCTACGGCGTTAGGTTTTTCGTTTTTCAGCGGCGACGTTAATACAGCCGGCTCAGTATCGTTTTTGTTGAGCATAGGCGAGGTCTTGGAAGAATATATCAAGCGTAAATCTTACGACAATCTTGCACATTCTCTGCTCAATACGGAAGAGGTTGTCAACGTTTTGACGGACGACGGTCAGGAAATTCAGATTCAGACCAAGAACTTGAAACAAGGCGACAAAGTTATATGCAGAATCGGCTGCGTAATTCCTGCTGACGGCACTGTTGTTTCCGGTCTTGCGATGGTAAATCAGGCTTCGATGACGGGCGAGGGCTTGGCAGTTGAAAAAAAGGAAGGGTCAGGAGTTTTTGCCTCCACAATTGTCGAAGACGGAGAAATCATCGTTAGTGTAAAATCTGCCGGCAAGGAGACGAGAATCAATCAAATCGTTTCGCTTATCGACAATTCACAGTCATTGAAAGCCGCCTCGCAAATAAATGCTGAACGTATTGCAAATCATTTGGTTAAGTATAATTTTATGCTTGCCGCCGGAACTTATCTCGCAACGGGAAATTTCTCGAAAGCGATGTCAACATTGCTTGTTGATTATTCCTGCGCGATGAAACTTTCTGCTCCGATTTGTGTTCTTTCGGCAATGAGAGACAGTGCTGAAAACGGAATTATCGTCAAAGGCGGTAAATTTTTGGAACTGATTTCTCAGGTTGATACTTTTGTTTTTGACAAGACGGGAACTCTCACTGAGGCTGCACCGAAAGTTTCAAAAGTGGTTGCCTTGGGCGGCAGAAACGAAGACGATGTTTTGAGAATGGCAGCATGTTTGGAAGAACATTTTCCTCATTCCTTGGCGCGTGCGGTGGTGATTGAGGCTCAAAAACGCGGACTTATTCACGAAGAAGAGCATACGAAAGTAGAGTATGTTTTGGCTCACGGCGTTGCCTCATCTATTAACGGCAAAAAACTCCGTATAGGTTCGGCGCATTTTATTTTTGATGACGAAAAAATTCCGCTGACCGAAGAAGCCAAAGTTGAAATAGAAAAACTCGGCGAAACGGGAGATTCAGTTCTGTATTTTTCTGAGGGTGATGAACTTGCGGGTTTAATAGCGATAAAAGATTTTATCCGTCAGGACTCCGTTGAAGCAATAAAACTTCTGAAAGCAGCCGGCGTAAAAAATATCGTTATGATAACCGGCGACGGTGAAAAAACGGCTCAGTCGGTGGCTCAACAAGCAGGCATAACGGAATATTATTCTCAGACTTTACCTGACGAAAAAGTTGCCTACGTTAAGAAGATGAAATCCGAAGGCAGAATAGTTGCGATGGTCGGCGACGGAATAAACGACGCACCCGCGCTTTCGGCTGCCGACATCGGAATCGCTATGGGCAAAGCCTCATCAATAGCGGGTCAAACTGCTGACATTATGCTTCCCGACGACGGTTTGTCGTCGCTGCCGAAACTGATGAAAATAGGCAAAAACCTTAAAAAGCGTATCAAAGGCAACAACGATGCAATTATCGGCATAAATTCTCTGCTGATTTTGAGCGGACTTGCAAATATGATTTCACCTGCTTTTGCGGCACTTTTGCACAACGCTTCAACGGTTATAATCAGCATGAGCGCGATGAGAAAAATCGACTAAAAACAAAAAAGACTGCCTTTATAAAAAAAGCAGTCTTTTTTGTTTTTTTTAAAGTGACCCCGGTGGGACTCAAACCCGCGACCTTAGGAACCGGAATCCTACGTTCTATTCAACTAAACTACGGAGCCAAATTTTTGTTGCAAAGGTAAACTATTTTTCGCAAAGTTCAAAATTTATTTGCAGATTTGATTTGTAACCGTTGCCTTCGTCCTCCATATCCTCATCAAAACCCTCATAATACCATTTCACGAGCATTTCCTTACCCAAAAACATTATTTTTTCGAGTTTTACCAACATTTCGTAAACCAACTTGTTGGAGGCAGAACTCAATATCGAAAAATCCAATTCAATAATAAGTTTGCCCGGACTATTCGGGTCTATTTTGCAGACCTCGGCTATAATCGGGTTATAAAAATCAGGCGCGTTTTCAGGAAACGACGGTCCTGAAAATTTCAATATATTTTCGTTAGCATCAAACAATACCTCCGGAGTATCGTCAGATTCTTTTATTTCTATTTTACCGTCTGTAATCATAGATGTCGTAGATGTTACTTGTTTTCCTTAAATTATATCGGGCAAATATAATTTTAAATTCTCATATATACAAATTTTTTAATAATTTTTTTGTATAAAAAAAAAATTCTAAGTTTTCCTTACCCGCGCCTGAAATATTTCATTACGGTTTCATGGGATTTCCCGGACAGGAGTTTTCAGAGTCTTTTTCGTCTAATTTAAAGACCATAAACTCTTTGTTTTCAGAAGTATACGGTTTCCATGAACCACCATTTTCACCGTTAGGGTCGGCGTATTTTGCAAAATTTGTCCATGCCGATAACATTTTTTCCGACAAATCCCAATCACCTTTTGTCCACGGTCTCCAACAATGTTTCAGAGATTTGAAAACAAACCACAAATCCGATGAATGAAATGCACCTTTGAGATTGTCTTCGGGGTGAGAGCCGTCATCAGGAAGCGGTCTTGCAAACTGATAAGCCCATGCTTTGTTTCCTATTTCTTGACGGTTAAGACAAAAATCTTCTACCTGAGAAACCATCATTGCGGGGTCGTGAAGTGTGCAGCCAATCATATACGGTACATCGGCGATTTCGTTGTTAAGACAAGCATCGTCAAAAGGTTTTGTTAACACGTAACCGTCAATAAACGGCGAAATAGGACCCGAATTAAGACAATTTTTCTTGCCCGTAACCCTTGAATAAAGCGAACCCAAAGCATAAATTTCTTCGGTTGAAGCCGAGCGTAAATCGTTCAAAGTCTTTAAGTTAGCCCAATCGGTAACTTCTTTTATCTGCTGTTCGGCTTCTTTTAATGTCAAAGGGGGCTGACGAAAAAATGCCGGAATGTCAGATCTTTCAGGACGCATCAAACCACTTGCACTCATTATGATTGCCTTGTTGAAAAGTCCTTTCGTCAAGGGAGAAGAAGTTAAGAATTTTGTACTACGTCCGCCCGCGCTCTGACCGAAAATCATAACGTTGTCGGGGTCGCCGCCAAATTGTGAAATGTTTTTCTTAACCCATTTCATAACTTCTATTTGGTCGAGAGTGCCGAAATTTCCGGTTGCGTGTTCAGGGTCTTCGGCGGAAATTTCCGGGTGCGCAAAAAATCCGAATGGTCCCACCCGGTAGTTGAAAGTTACTAAAACAACATCTTTTGCAGCCCATTCCTGACCGTCAAATTCTGGCTCGGAACCCCAGCCTTCGCGGAGTCCGCCGCCGAAAATCCAAATGGCAACGGGAAGTTTTTTTTCGGACTCAGCCGAAGCCTTAGTATAAACGTTGAGATAAAGACAATCTTCACTGTAAGCCTTTTCGTCGCCGTAACCCCATTCTGTTGTGTAGCCGCCGTTATAATGCGCCCCTTGAAAAGCAGGGTGTCCGAAGGCGTTACAAACTTTTACTCCTTTCCAAGGAATTACGGGCTGAGGGGCTCTCCAACGGTTTTCGCCGATAGGAGGCGCGGCATACGGTATGCCTTTGTAAACGATAACACCTTCTTTTTCGGTGTTAACACCCTGAACCTGACCGCCTTCAATCGTTAATACGGGCAGTTCGGGACATTTGTTTTCCGTCGCAGTTTGCGAGGCACACGACAACAACATTGAAATGCCGAGTGCAAATAAAATACTTTTTTTCATTCTATAAATTATTTAGATTTTTAGGCGGCAAAGTTAAAAAAAATCACAAAAAAATTTATTCATTCAATTTTTTTTATATACATTTGTGCAAACTATTAATATAAAAAAACATGGGATTCTTAAAACGATTATTCATAGTAGAGGAAGAAGGGGACAAAAAGCCGGAGCAACAGACCTCCGCTCCCGTTCAACAACAGGCGCAACAGGTTCAACCACAAGTTCAGCAGCCTTATATTCCTCAGCAGCAGACTTACGCTCAGCCGCAGGGCGGAAAAGCCGACGAAAACATTTTGAAAATGATTTCGGACGTTATAGAACAGCATAACATTCCCGGCAACGATTATTATGAACTTAACAAAATAATTGAAAGTCAGGAATTTATGAACGCTATTCCGGACAGACGTTCAAGAATAATTTCGGCGTTTTTCTCTCTCAAAGCACAAGACCCGAAGGTTAATAAACAAACCATTTTGGAAAGTATCGACTTCTATAAAGATGTCGTTAACAAAGAGTATCAAAACGTTTTGACAGGTTATAACGAATGTGTTGAAGAACAGGTCAATGCGCCGAAAAAAGAAATCGAAAACCTTATGGCTCAACGTCAGGAACTTTTGGACAAAATCGCCGCTCTCGATCAAACGGTATCTTCGCTTCAACAGGAAATTATGACAAAAACGTTTGAACTCAGTAATAAGAAAGCCGATTACGACGTATCTTTCAACTTGGTTCTCAAAAACTTAGACAACGAAAAAATTGAATTAAACAACATATTGCAATGAACGAATTAAAAGGAAAATCGCCTTGGGAAAAGCCGGGCGGAACTCTCGCGAAAATTACGTTAGTGGCAATGATTGCCGGAGCAGGTTATGCACTTTATAAATTCTTGCCCGACTTGATTGCCCTTACTCAAAACCTTTTGACACTTACCGCACTTGTCGGAGTGTTGGCTTTAATTTTTTTCTTGATTATGAACGATACGTCAAGAAATTTTTTCAAAAATCTTTATTTTGTGATAATGAGAAAGTTAACGGGTTTAATCGTAGAAATAGATCCGATAGCAATCGTCAAAGGCAAAATCAAGGATATGAAAAACAGACTCGTTAAAATCGAAGAAGGAATTACCAAAATGCGCGGTATTCATGTCAAAAATGAAAAAGCCTTGGAAAGCAACAAAAGAGATTTGGAAGACTCTTTGAAAAAACTTCAAATCCTTCAAAATCAAGGCAAAATGGAAGAAAGCGGACTTCTTCAACGTCATATTTCTCAACTTGATGAAAGCGTTAGAAAACGTACTCAAAATTTCGAGAAGTCAAAACAGATGATTGAAATTTTGACAAAGGTGAAAAAATCCGCCGAAATCAAAGTAAAATACACTGAGGAAGAAATAAAACTCAAAGAAGAAGATTATGAATTGATGAAGGCTAATCATAAGGCACTCAATTCGATAAAGTCGTTGATTAATCCTCAGACCGACGAGGCTTTTGATATGGCGATGGAAAAAATGGACACCGACATCACGCTCTACATCGGCGAAATGGACGAGTTTTTGGAAAGCGGCGTAATCGACGACATCAATCTCGACAATGCCCTCAGCAGCGTTAAATCGCAGGCTATCTTGGACAAATACAACAAAGGCGGTTTTGATGCAATTCTCGGCGAACACAAAGAAGCGTTGAAACTTGACTCTAATTACGTAAAATTACAAGAATCATCAAATAAACTTAGCAATAAATATTTTTAAATCATGGCACTTACAAAATTTGCAAAAGCATTAATAGGCGTTGTCGGAGTCGGCGCAGTAGCAGGCGGACTTTACGTTGCCGGACAAAAAGGTGTCGGCGGCGGCTCTGATAAAGACGTAATTACAATAGGAACAAACACTTACGCAGGTTTTTTACCGTTTATGTACTTAAACAACGGTGCTGACCCGAATGAAGATTGTATTCTTTACAAAGATTACGGTCTTAAAGCCAAAATCATCGTTCAAGACGATTTTGCGGCAGGACGTTCCGCTTTTAAATCGGGCGACATTGACATCATTTATTGTACGGCAGACGCTCTGGGCGTTGAAATGTCGCGCGGCTCTGATATGAACGATGCTAAATTCATCAATATCAGCAATTGGAGCCGTGGTGCTGACGCTATTGTCGTTAATTCAAAGATTCATACCGTTGCCGACCTCAAAGGCAAAGTTATCGCTTGTTCGGAAGGTACGGCTTCTAACACGTTGCTTCTTAACACTTTGGAAACCAACAATATGGATTACAGCAACGTTAACACTTCGTCAGTTACCGACCCGAACAAAGTAAACTTGAAAATCGTTGCAAGCGGTTTGGACGCGGCTCAGGTTTTCAAAGCCGGACAATGCGATGCGGCAGTTGTTTTTTCGCCAGACGACCAAGACATTGTAAGCAGTGTTCCGGGTTCTAAGGTGTTGATTTCCACCAAACAAGCCTCGTCAATTATTTGCGACGGACTTATTGCAAAACAGAGTTATATTGACAAAAACAAAGAAAAAGTTACCAAACTTCTTTCTGCACTTTTGTACGCTAACTCTCAGATGAACACTAATCCGAGTGCCGTTAAACAGGCTGCAAAGGCTTTTGCAAAGGCTTATCAGGTTGACGAAGATTTTGTTATTGACGGTTCAAAAAACATTTATTACGTTACCTTGGAAGACGAAGCAAACTTTTTCGGCTTGACGACATGTACGAGTTGCGTTAAAGGTGAAGAACTTTACAACAAAATGGCAGGCACTTACGAAGGTCTCGGACTTTGTAAAAATCCGTTACCGTGGCAGAAAGTTGCTGACGGTTCGATTATCGAAAGCCTTTACGACAATCCGTCGCAGGTAAAAGGTAATCAAAAAGCCGAAGAAGTAAAAGAGTTCACCGAAGTTAAAGCCGTTGAAGTAAAAGAAGAAGAAAAGATTTCAAACAAGACGGTTTCGGTTGAGTACGATGTTAATTCCGACATTTTGAATCAGAGTGCAAGAGATGTTATTACGAGAGAATTTGTTCCGATTGCAAAACAGTTTTCGGGCGCGAGAATCATGATTGAAGGTAACACCGACAACACGGGTTCAGCGGCTTTGAACAAAGACCTTTCGTACCGCAGAGCGTTGAGTATCAAGAATTTCTTGGTGAAAGAATACAAGTTTGACCCGAACAGATTTATCGTTGTGGGTAACGGTTCGCAAAAAGCAATCGCCGCAGGCTCTACCGGCTCGGATTCAAGATACAGAATGACAGAGTTTAAACTTGTCGCAAAATAACAAGAATTGACAGTTGATAATTGACAATTGACAGTTAAATTGCCATTGTCAAATAATTGTCAACTGTCAATTGTCAATTGTCAATTAATATGAGTGTTGTAAAAGAATTATTTAAACTTGGGGGCGATGATTCGTCGCTCTCGAAGTCGGCTAAAATTATAATCACCGTATCAGGAATGTTCCTGATTGCGGTGATTTGGCAAACGGTGTGTGCTTTGGGCATTATCCCTGAAAAAATACTCCCCTCGCCTATCAGCGTTATTAAAAGTTACGTGCCGCTGATTTCGGAGTACGAAATGTTCGCAAATGCTTGGTATTCAATTAAATTGAATTTGATGTCATACATCTATGCGATTTTGATTTCCTTGCCTTTCGGATTTTTTATTTCGCTGTTTCCGATTAACAATCTTATCATCGGAAAATACATAAATTCGGTGAGATACTTACCGATTCCGGCGATGTCGGGTATTTTCATCGCGATTTTCGGTTTGACGTTCGGTATGAAAGTTTCGTTTCTGACTTTTTCGCTGTTAATTTACATTCTTCCTGCCGTTGCTAACAAAGTCAACGACCTTCAAAACCCCACTAACGACAAGGATTTCGTGTATTTGCAGACGATAAAAACGCTCGGTGCAACGCCTTGGCAAAGTTTCAGCTACGTGTATTTCCCGTATGTTACGAGGACGGTTTCGCAGGAAATCATTACGCTGACGGGTATCAGTTGGAGTTATATAGTCATCGTGGAAATGCTTTATAAAGACGGCAGCGTTTCGGGAATCGGCGCGTTGATTCAGAATATGACCCGTATGAGTCACATGCCTGAGGTTTACGCATTGTTGTTGCTTGTAATCGTAATCGGTATTTGTCAGGATATGTGCCTGAAATTCATCGACAAATTATTGTTTCCTTCTAAGTACAACCGTAAAAAATTATTCTGATGTTTGAAAATTTGACTCAACAACAGGCTCAGCCTGTTCAAAATACACTTCAAGAAAACCTTGTAAAAACAAGTCTTACAGATGTTTTCTGTTTGGAAAACATCAATTTGAGTTTTGAGACTTCTAACGGAAGGTTTACGCTTTTCGATAATTTCAATTTGCGGATAGAGGATATTCCTAACGAAGGACAGTTTGTCAGCATACTCGGTGCTTCGGGTAGCGGCAAGTCGCAGATTTTGAAACTGTTATCAGGACTTAGTAAACCTCAGTCGGGTAGTATAAAATTTTACGGCAAGGAGATTGATTCAAATCATCATATTCCGATGGTTTTTCAGCAGTATTCGGCTTTTCCGTGGATGACGGTTTTGGAAAACGTTATGTTGCCTCTGAAACTAAAAGACATTCCCGAAAAAGAGGCTGAGCAGCGTGCCGTTGATATGCTTCGTCTTGTCGGTCTTGAAGATCAAAAAGACAAGTGGGCGCAATATCCGGCTCTTTCGGGCGGACAGTTGCAAAGGGTTTCGATAGCGCGGAATTTAGTTGACAAGTCGCGGGTTTTGCTTCTTGACGAGGCGACCTCGGCGTTGGATATTTTCTCTAAGCGCGATATGCAGAAAGCGTTGTTAGACATTTATTACAGCAGTGAGTTGGATCCGACGATAATCAACGTTACGCACGATATTTCGGAGGCGGTTTATTTATCGAACAGAATAATAATTCTCGACGCTAATCCGTGCAGAATTTATGCCGTCAAAAACATTACTTTCGGACAAGGACGCAGAACTGAAAAAATCCGCGAAACATCTCAATTCGCAGATTACGTCAGCGAAATAGAACATCTGATGGACGAAGTAAATAAAAAGTAAAAAAAATTCCGAAAGTTGCAAACAAGTGCAACTTTCGGAATTTATATTTTTTATATCAACCCGTTGAGTGCAAAATACTTCCATAATGGGGCAGACATCATTGCCTGATGAAATTCATCGTTTTTCAACATTCTGATAACTTCTTGTTCGTCCGTTAAGAAAATTTTGATGTCTTCCGTGGTTTCAAATTACTACGCCGGTAGGAAGTTTAACGCGGTCGCGGCGGGCAGTCAACCACGGTCTTTGAAACAAATATTCGCTCTCCAAAACTTCCCATTCCATCGGGTCTTTAATGTCAGTTTTCATACTTTTATAATCATTAGATTCAATAGCGCAAAATTAAAACAAAAAGTGGTATCACAAAATAGGCAGATAAATCATTTTCCGCCCAACATCTCGGTTTCCCCATTATTTTTTTACCAAACTCCTCGGTTTCCCCAAAATGTTAGGCAAAAATCTTTCTCTCTAAATCGTTTTTTTACTCCGTCTTCAACGTTTTGACAGGGTTTTCGTTTGCGGCTCTGAGGCTCGAAAACGTTACGACGGCAAGTGTCAGCAAAAGCGTTAAAACAAATTATTGCACCATCACCTTCTCTATCATTCCTGCATAATAGTACGGTAAATTATTGAGTGTAAATATTTTACCTGATGGCAGTTCAACTTTATCTTCACTCTTTGGTTGTCCCCAAAAGCGTACCGCCGAGGTGCAGGGCGACTGCTGCATAAAGAGTTGCAGGGATTTGAGATGGGCGTTGTGTCCCGACTTGACTTCTACGGGCATAATGCCATAGCGACGGCTTTTGAATATGAAGTCAATCTCCGCCTGCGAATTTTTTTCTTCACGCACCCAAAAATTTCGGGTTTCCAAGAATGATGGTGTCTGCGCCAAAAACTCCTGACCTACAATGTGTTCGGCTATACGTCCGCGCCAAGCATCGGATATGTCGTCCTTGCCGAATATTTCGGACTGAACCCCGGCAGCATAGTTGACCAAGCCGGTGTCGAGCCAAAGAAGTTTCGGCTTTTTCTTCAAGTCGGGCGAGAGAGGAAGAGAGGGTTCCACTGTGGGATAGACAAGTTCCAAGAGCATTGTTTTTTGCAGGGTGCGCATAGCATCACCAATTTCGCGGCTTTTGTAATTGCTGTTGCCAAAACGCTCAAACGTAATTCTCGATGCCGCCTGTTGCCAACCGTATTGTATTATAAATCTGATGGTTTGGCGCATTGGTTCTGTGTTGGTATATTTTTCAACGTCGTCGGTATAGCCCGCCAAAAGCGATTGATAGATAGAATCAAGTGCCACAATGTCGCCGTGTTTGGCATAATTAGCCACCACCGCCAGCATTCCGCCTATGAGCGTGTATGTGTTGAAAAGTCGCATTACTCGTGGGTGCAGTTGATCGGGAACAGCAAGGTTTTTTTGCCCACCTGTCTCGCTCCGCGCACCACGAGGGGTTTGCGGTCGTCGCGTTGCTTCCATTCTCGGAGCCATTTTAATGCGTTTCTTTCAAACATAACAGCGGTCTTTTAACGTTCTGATTTTCTGCAAAGTTAAAAAACTTTCTGCACAAATCCAAACATAAAATCACCATTTTTTTGCACAAATCCAAACATAAAACCGCCTAAATTTTGCACAAATCCAAACATCACGACTTTTCTGCCTCTACGCTTTCCGCTGTTTCGGATGCCGTTTCTTCATTTTCGGTCTTTTTGAAGAATACACGCCGAAGTAGACAGTTTATAAAATTCCCGTTTTCTTGGCAATTTTTAGCGGCTGCAAATATTTTTTAGAATTTCTTTTTTATTCCGTCTTCAACGTCTTGACGGGGTTTTCGTTTGCGGCTTTGAGGCTCGAAAACGTTACGACGGCAAGTGACAACAAAAGCGTTAAAACAAATGCTGCTGCAAAAATATACCAATTCAAGGGACAGTGATTCGCAAACGCCGACAAATATTTCTGAACCGCTAAAAACGCTATCGGCAAGGCTATTACAAAACATACGCCGACTAAAACCGCAAACCGCTTGTTAAAAAGCAATAAAATATCTTTCGTGGTCGCGCCGCTGATTTTACGGATTCCGATTTCTTTTCTACGCCTTTCGGTTTCAAACAAAACCACTCCCGTCAGCCCCATAACCGTTATTAAAACCGCTGCAAAAGTAAAGGCTGAAATCAATGCCGCAAAATCAGTTTCCCCAGTGTAAGCCTCTGAAATTCTGTGATTATACGTGCTGATTTCAAACATCGGATTGTCATATTCAGGGTCGGCATCGAGTAAAGTTTGACGCACAAATTCCATCGTCTTGGCATTTTCCGCACCTTCTTTCGTCCTGACGTAAAGACAATGCAACGGATACGGATAACTCTGATTGTAAACCTGAAATGCAAACTCCCCCGAATGATATTGCAACGGTTTGAAAATTAACTCATTACAAAAACCGATAATACTTTTCTTGTCCTCGATTTTTGAATCAAAATTCAGATTGTACTTTTTGCGTGCCTCTTCGTTAAAAATCAACAACTGCTCAGACGTTTTTGAATCCGCCTCCTGAAAATTACGCCCGTCAACAACCTTTATGCCCATAAAATCCATGAAATTCCACGCTACTAAACAACACTGATACTTAATATCTTCGCCGTTCAATTTCTCGTTATAAACCATTGATTCTTGTCCGCCTAAAAAATATCCTGCCCACGTAATATCCTGAATATCCGTGTTTTGTAAAAGTTTTTCACGAATAAAATCCGGCTTCGTACAAATCTTGTCAGTAGTGTAAGTGATTAGCAAGTTTTCTTTGTTGAAACCCAAATCTTTATTCAGCAAATAACTGTTATTTCTTTGAATGAATAACGTGCAAATAATCAAGATGATAGCAGCGGTGAATTGAAATCCTGTTAAAACATATTTCGTGATAATGTTTCTGCCTTTTTGAGCCGTTATGCCTTTTAACGCCAAAGCCGGTTGAAGTTTCGTAACGTAAAACGCCGGATAAACACTCGCCAAAAATGCCGCCGTAAACGCTAAACCGATAGTCAAGAAACTAACAGTCAAGTTTTTAGAAAAATCCAACGTATGTCCGATAACTTCTCCCAAATGTACCGATTGAATGCTCCGAACAATCAAAACTGCCGTCAAAACCGCAAGAAAAGAGAAAGTCAAGGCTTCAAAAATGAACGAGAAAATCAGGTTTTTACGGCTGCAACCGTGAATTTTTCTGATGTTTACACTTTTAAGTTTTTGCGGAATTTGCGAAAAGAAAAAGTTGATATAATTAACGTATGCAATCAGCATTATCAATATGGCAATCAACAACATAGAATAAACTATTTTTTTGTCGGCGCGGTGTCCGAAACCCTCGCTGTTATGAAACTGCAAATCCGTCAACCTGACTGCTTCGGGGGTAAATACTGCAACTTCTTCGTCGATTTCTTCTTCGGTCATCTTTTCATCATCTTTTGCAACGATTTTGCGAATTATGGGCTGAAAATTTTCAACGAATTTTTTATTGACGTCTTCCGTACCGTCTTTTACTTGAAAATAATAATTGTAACTCCAAGAACTCGTATTATCTATATCGTTGTTTGACAAGAATTTAAGCACGTCGTATTCGGCAAACTCGGTGTTTTTGCTGAAATCCTTAAACACAGCCGCAACTTCATAAACGGCTGAATCTCGCGGAGAAGTTTTGAGGATTGAGCCGATATTCAAGCCAAATTTTTCGGCCGCCGATTGACTGATAACCACTTTGCCGGTGGCATTAAAACCGGCGGTCTGACCTTCTGAAAATTCAAAACCGAAAACTTCTAAAAGTTGCGGCGTACAAGCGGCGGTTTTTAAATGTAGATTTTCCCAAACGCCGTTTTTAAGCGCAAAAATATCGCCGATATAATCCCGTCTGAAACAGCCGCAGTTTTCAATGAAAGGCATTCCGCTAATGATTTCTTCGCCTAACGGTCTGTTAATCATATTAGAAGGCGTCTCTTGAAAGTCCAAATCGGTAATGCAGATTTGGTAAATGTTTTTAGCGTTTTTGATGTCTTTGTTGAAGTTGATATCAAAACTCGTGCTGACCAAAATAATGTAAAATGCCGCCACAGCCACGGCGATTCCCGCAATATTCAAAAGCGAAGATGCAGAAAACAAACTTTTTAATCTAAAATTTTTCATTTTTACTTTGTTTTTACACCAAACAAAACTACATTCAGCGTGCCAAAGTTTTATGTATTTGATTTTATGGAAGTTGCGATTTTGACTGTGTAAAAAAGTGTAAAGAAATTTTACAGTGGTGTAAATTTTTTTTACAGATTAAATTTTATATTTATCGTCATAATGTCCATACATAAAATAACTGAGTTTTTTCCAAAATTGATGTTTTTTGCATAGTTTTGGAAAAAACTCAAATAGTTTTCAAAATTATTATTATCTTTGCCACAACGTTTTAACAAGAAAACAGATGAAAAAATTAATAGGTAGAGAAAAAGAAATTGAAGCGTTAAAAAGGTACACTTCATCGCCTCATGCCGAGTTTGTAGCAATATACGGAAGACGGCGTGTCGGAAAAACATTTTTAGTCAACAACCTGTTTGATAAAAAGTTATCATTTACGATGACGGGTGTACTAAACGGTACAATGTCAGAACAAATGGAAGCATTTGCTGATGCAATGTTTGAATTTAGCGGTCAACTTCCTCCAAAAACAAAAACTTGGATGGAAGCATTCCGCATACTAAAACTCTATCTAAAAACAAAAATAGAACAAAAAAAACGATGTATAATTTTTTTTGATGAACTTCCCGCATTAGATACACAACGTTCGGGTTTTGTCAGGGCTTTGGGATATTTTTGGAACAGTTGGGCATCACTTCAAGATAATCTTACTCTAATTGTTTGCGGCAGTGCCACTTCATGGATGATACGCAACATCGTTGATGACAAAGGCGGACTGCACGACAGAATTACGCATGAAATACATTTACGTCCGTTTTCGCTCAAAGAAACGGAGTTGTATTTAAATAGCAACGGATTCAAATGGGACAGACTTTCAATTGCACAGTCATATATGGTTTTTGGCGGTGTCCCGTATTACCTCGGTCTCTTGAATCGTAGCGAAAGTTTTGCTTTGAACATTGACAGGTTGTTTTTTTCGGAAGATGAAGAACTCAGACGTGAATACAAACGTCTGTACTCTACTCTTTTCAAAGCACCAGAATCGTATATGGCGATTGTACGAGAACTTTCAAAAGTAAAAGACGGACTTACCCGGGAAGAACTCCAAACAGCATTAAGTAAGGATTCAAGCGGTTCGTTAAGTGCAAAATTAGAAGACCTTGTTAACTGCGATATTATCCGTAAATATAATGTGAAACAAAAACAGATTAAACAAACCTCAGCCATTTATCAATTAACTGATTTTTATTCATTGTTTTATCTGACATTTGTTGCCCGTGCAGAAAACGAAACAAATTATTGGAGCAATCATATTGATACACCGGAAGTTAATACTTGGCTCGGTCTAAGTTTTGAAAGGCTCTGTATGGTGCATATTCAGCAAATAAAGCAAGCCCTGCATATAGACAGAATCTCGACTAAAATGTATTCGTGGCGCAGTCATAAAAGCAATACAAAAGCACAAATTGATATTGTTTTGGAACGCGCTGACAATATAACCAATATTTTTGAAGTCAAATATAGCAATAATGATTACAATTTTAATGGTTATGAGAGTGAAAAACTTCGTAACCGTATAAATGTTTTTCGTGAAGAAACTCAAACAAAATCGGCACTATGGCCAACTCTCATAACCACTTACGGACTTAATACCGGTATACATTCATCTGATTTTGTCGGTGTTTTGACTTTAAAAGATTTGTTTTTGTAAGTCATTAAACATTTTTACTCCGTTTTCAACGTCTTTACCGGGTTTTCGTTTGCGGCTTTGAAAATTCACTATACAATCCGAGCCGACAATGCATCAGGGTTGCGACGACAATTCCAAAAATCGGAAACTTCCACCGTGTTTTCCTCAATCCTATAAACAATTTTATCAATTCGCTTGACAACCATACTTCGATAACCGTCAGGCAACTTTTCAAGAAGTGGTTCGATTTTCCCAATATATGGATTATCACCAATCTGACGGCTTGTCTTTTTAACTTCTTGCATAAATTTCACGCGGGCAATCTTGCCAAACTCATTGCGGATATAATTTGCTGTTTCAAGCAACGCCTCTTTTGCCAATGGCATCCATATAACTTTCATTGCGATGTTTCCCCCTAATAATTGTAATCATTGTCATCTAAGGCAAAATCCTCTTCTAATTCACGGAACATTTCTTCGCTCTCCTGACCAAGCCCTGCGGCGGAATCACGTCGCGACTGTTCTATTCTTGCATAGATTTCGTCCATCGAATAGGGCGGCATAAGCGGTTTGTCGTCCGTCAAAGACCAATGTACGGACGTTTTTAGGCTGTCAACAAGTATGGACATCAATTCAATCCTCTCTGCGACAGTCATATTTTTGACCATTTCGCAGTAACGTGTGGTTGTTTTTGTTTTATATGCGGCTGTTTTCATTTTTACTTAGTTTTTGTTGACAACCGCAAAGGTAAAACATTTTTCGTTTACTTGCAATTTTTTTCGATGTCCGCTTTCAGAATTCTTGTGAACTTTTCAGCACCGATAGTTGATAAATGGTCGCTGTTGAAAAAATCATCGGCAACAAAACGATTGTCTGTCAAATAATTGAAATACAAAACGTTTGGATTGCGTTTGCAATAATCTTGCATTATTTCCTGCATTTTTTTTAACCTCACTGAATCCAAATTATCAACATATAAATTCCAACATGGTGTCGTTACCAAAACTAATTGTACCCCGTGATTTGTACAATAATCAGTTATTTTTTGCAGTCTCACCAAATTGGTGTCAATATGAGTAAAATCACCGATATGATTATGACGGTCAGCCGCTTCCAATGCTTCCGAACCGTTATTCCAACGTATTGTATCTTTGTTCTCTACCGTATTCAAAACAGAACAGCCGTACTCATCACTATTCAATTCTGTCCGACGAAAAAACTGTCTCAATTTATCTTGAAACGTTTTCATATTAGAAAACTCAAAATTATACTTTGAGAAATCGGAATGATACGGACAATCCATATAAATCTTGTAATAAATCACATTAAACCATCTCCGCTCATCGTTTTCATAATCATCAGCAAATAATGTCGGGAAAGAAATTGTTATGACAACTTCCTTCAAATTTGGAAAATCATAATTGTTAAACAAAAAATAATCATACTGCAACATTTGCGAAGAATTTGCCAAAGAAAATGCGTGATTGCCAAGAATTTCCGGCTTAATTCCTTCCCAACTATGCGAACCGCCTAATGTCAGAATTTCAACTTCATTATGATGTTTTTTCATCCATTCGTGCTTAAATTTATGAGTATTCGGCACTTGCCTTACCAAATATTCGCCGACTGACAAGAAAACGACTACCGCTGCCGCCACACACCCCAAATATATCCAAAATTGTTTCTTATTCATTGCTTTTAGAATTGAAAGTAAATAAACTGATTTTCACCGAATTGACCGAACATCAGAACCGTCATCGCCAAACCGATACTCATCAAAGTATAGGAAACCAAGAAATGTTTTTTGACGAACTCAAATTTCTGATATTCAATCACATACTCTATCACAAACAACATTGCAATCCATAATACACATTTCTTTCCCGGAATCAAACTGAGCGGTACAATATGCATATCCGTTACGATACTTTTGACAGCGAAAAAGCCGTCCTCAATGTTGTTGGCACGGAAGAAAATCAGTGCCGTCATAACCAAAATGAAAGTTAATCCACGGTTCAGCCAAAGCCACCACTGAGCGTTTTTGAGGTTGTGTTTCTTTTCAAACTTTTTCTGACGTTTGTCCTTCAAAATGCAGATTACCAAGTAGAAACCGAAAATCGCAAAACTCATAACATACGTCCAATTTGCGCCGTGCCAAAAGCCTGAAATCACAAACGTCGAAAATATGCAAAAACACCACCAATAAATGTTTACGCTTGCACCGACCATCGGATAATAAACGTAGTCCATAAACCAAGTAGTCAGCGAGATATGGTTGCGTTTCCAAAAATCCTGAACCGAAACCGAAAAGAAATACGGGCGCAGAAAATTGTCCATCAACTTAAAGCCCATCACCCTCGAACAACCTATCGCAATGTACGAATATCCCGCAAAATCGCCGTAAAGTTGAAAACAAAACAGCACCGAAGCCATTAAAACCGAAAGCCCCGAATAATCGTGAATATTGTTATAAACCTGATTTACAGCCACTGCGAGATTGTCGGCGACAACAAGTTTCAAGAAAAAGCCCCACAGCATCAGGTTGATTCCCGTGATGGCTTTTTCGGGATTGAAATCGTGCTTTTCGTAAAATTGTTTCAAAAGGTTTGTCGAGCGTTCAATAGGTCCGGCAACCAACTGCGGAAAAAACGACACGAACAACGCATAGATGAAAAAGTTTTTCTCCGTCTTGACACTGCCTCTGTAAACGTCAATCGAATAGCCCAACGCCTGAAACACATAAAATGAAATTCCGACCGGCAACAGCACATTGAATTTAGGCGTTTCCATTCTCACGCCCAAAACGTCCATCAAAGCGGTAACTTCCTCAGCCGCCCAGTTGAAGTATTTGAAAAAGAACAAGATAGCAAGGTTCAAGACGATTGAAACCGTCAGAAAAGCCTTCTTTTTTTGCGGACGGTTTTCCATCATCAAAGCCGCACAATAAGTTATAGCCGTACTTGCGAGCAACAACAGCGCGTAAACAGGCTCCCAACACATATAAAAATAATAACTTGCTCCGAGCAGAAAATAATTCCGCCAATTATTGTTTTTTATCGCGAAATACACCGCGCAAACCGTCGGAAAAAACAACAAAAACGACAACGAATTAAACAGCATTTCTTAGAATTTTAACACGCAGGCGGCATAGGAATAGCCGACACCGAAGCCCGCAATCATCACATTTTTATTAGAAGAAATTTCAGCATTTTTTATCGCAATAGGAATAGTTGACGACACAGTATTGCCTATGTCAGAGAGATTTACGTAAAATTTCTCCTTGTCAATCTCCATAACCGTCCGCAAAGTTTCCAACATATATTTGTTAGCCTGATGAAAAACGTAATAATCTATTTCATCTTTTGTCAAGCCGTTGTTTTTAAGACATTTAGCCGACAATTCAGGCACAACGTCCAACGTGAAATTGAAAATTTCGGGGCCGTTCATATACAGGAAGTCAGGGGCGTTGACATAACCGCCGCCGTCAAGCGCAAAAGTGTTTTCTTTTTCGGGAAAACGTGCGCCGCCGGTCTTGACTTTCAGGTTGTCCTCGCCCTCGCCGTCAGTGCCGAAAGCGAAATTCTTGATTTCGGCAAAACCTTCCGTCGAAACCAACGTTGCCGCCGCACCGTCGCCGAAAATAGATCGGTTGCCCTTGTCTTTTTCGTGGCAGTATTTTGTGTATGTTTCAGCAGTCAGAAGAAGGACGTTTTTGGCTATTTGGCTGACAATCAAACCTTTTGCCAACATCAAACCATAAACGAATCCCGAACAGCCGAGGTTGTAGTCCGTTGCGCCCATGTTTTTGTTTAAGCCGAGCCTTTTTTGAATAATACACGCCGATGTAGGCAGTTTATAATCAGGACTTTGCGTACAAAATAACACAAAATCCACCTGCGCTTTCAGTTCGGGTGCGGCTGCGAAAAGTTTTTCAGCGGCTTTGACAGCCATATCGCTTGCGGTTTCGTTTTCAGCGGCGACGTGCCGCGAGGCAATTCCCGTTTTTTTTGCAATTTTTCCGGCGTTCCATTCAGGAAACATCGCCGACAAATCGTTGTTAGTCAATGTATTTTCAGGCAGATAATATTCTATCGCCTTAATAAAAGCATTATTCATTTTCGTGCTTTTCGTGTTTTTCGTAGTTAAAATTATTGCAACGTCAGACCTCCGTCAAGTTTCAAATCCGTACCCGTAATCCATTTTGCACCGTCCGAAAGCAAAAACGCAACGGCGGCGGCGACATCTTCGGGATTGCCGTAACCGAGCGGATATTTTTTCTCGTTTTCGGCGAATTGTTCTTCCGAGACGTCGAATTTTTGCAAAAGCGGTCAATGCGCCTTTGGTAGCACCGTAGGCGGCATTTCCAACTTCGGCATAACTGAGTGCAGCAACCGACGAAATGAAAACCAACGACGCGCCTTTGTTGATTTTCTTGTTTTCAAAGAGTTGCGTGTTGAGGTTGACCGTTGCAGTAAAATTGGTTTCAAAAAGGCTGTTGACGGTTTCTTTGTTCAAACATTTGGCAACGCAAGTTTTTTGTGTCCCCGTACAAAAAACTACACCGTCAAGTTTTTCAATACCTTTTACTAATTCCGCTATTTTATCGTAATCCGTTAAATCACAAGGTATTATGCTGTGTCCGTTGCTGTCAAGACTTTGTAAAGTTTCGTTGAGGCGGTCGATATTTCTGCCGTTAAGGGTGATTTTTGCACCCAAAAAAGCACACAAAACGGCAGTTGCCCTGCCTATTCCCGACGATGCGCCGGTAATTAGCAGATGCTTTCCCGAAAGGTCAAAAGGTGTTGTCATTTTCCTTCTGCCAAATTGTAAAGGTCTGTAATTGTCTTGCAGTTACGGATTTCGAGAGCGGTAACTTTTTTGTCGTATTCCGTTCTGATGAAAGCGATGATGACGAGGGCTGTCATAGAATCCCATTCGTCAAGTTCCTGAAAATTGGTTTCGGGCGTAAACTCCGAGATGTCGGTGTCTTCAAACTTACCGGCAAATTTCTTTACAAATTCGTTAATTTCCATTGGTTTATAAAAGTTTTGCCCTGATTGCTCCGAAGGGAAGTTAATCAAAAAAAACATATAAAAAAAGCGTGAGCAGTCGTACTTTTCGCCCGTCCACGCCGAAGGCTCTCGCATTGCCCAATCTGTCGAACGAGCAACGCCAAAGCCCACGCAATATGCATAATAAGCCGTACAAAATACTTGTACAGCCATATATATACATACACACGGGCATTCACCGTTGCTTTGTTTTTGACAGATTGAACGAATTTGCGAGATTCTCAGCGTCAAAAGACAAAGCGTTAGTAAACGCCTTTATAAAAAGCCCTCCAATGAGTTTCTGCGTTAACAAAAAACGGCAGAAACCTTTTCAGAAAAGCCGCCGCAAAGTTACAAAAAGTTTTTCTAACGTTAATGATATTTTTGTAAATTTTTAGCGGCTATAAATATTTTTTAGAATTTCTTTTTTACTCTGTCTTCAACGTCTTTACCGGGTTTTCGTTTGCGGCTTTGAGGCTTGTGAGCGAGACGGTCAGAACCGTTAAAAACAACGCACGAACCAAAGCCGCAACAAAAATCCAAACGTAAACCGGACAGTGATACGTGAAGTTCGAAAAATATTTCATCACTACACAATACGCTATCGGACACGCAATTACAAAACTTATTAAAACCAAATATATAAACCTTTTATTGAAAAGCATTAAAATTTCTCCAATCGTTGCACCGTTGACTTTCCTAATGCCGATTTCTTTGCGACGACGCTCCGCCTCAAACAACACAATCCCTAACAAACCCGTCAAAGCAATCAAAAGCGCAGTAAAAGTAAACATCGTTACAAGCAACGACAAATTAGTTTCTTGCGAGTAGTTGTGCCGAACCTCTCTATCAAAAGTAATAATATCTTCCTGCGAAAGTTCATAATCTGGGTCGAGTTCGATTAACGTCGCCTTGACAAAATCCACAACCGAAGGCAAATCCGCACCCGCCTTAGTGCGAAGATACAACTGATTTTGACTGCGCCACGGTTTTTCGCCGAAAACATAAAACGCAAACGGCTCTATTCCGTATTGTAACGGTTTGTAATTGAAGTCTTTACAAAAACCGACAATTTCCGACAAATCAACATGTCCCCAAATTTTCATATCCAAAGACAGATTATAAGCCTTTTTAGCCGCCTCATTGAAAATAAACACGCCCGCCTCGCTCTTTTCGTCAGACTCCTGAAAATCACGACCTTCGGCAATTTCAACACCCAAAAATTTCAAAAAATTCCACGAAACGGGATAACACTGAAATTCAATATCTTTACCGTCATGAACTCTGCCCCAACCCATACGCATTTTGCTGACAATTTCGCCGTCAGCCCATGCAATATCTTCAATGTCAGAGTTTTGCAAAAGTCTTTCGCGGACGGCATCACGGCTCGAACCAAGTTTGTTGGTAACATACGTGCTTAAAAGGTTTGAACGGTTGAAACCGAGATCTTTTTCAAGTATGTAATCATTATTTTCTTTGATAAAGGTTGTGCTGATAATCAACGCAATAGATGCTGTTAACTGAAAACAGGTTAAAAAGTATTTCATCTTGGATTTTGGGTTCGTGTTAACAACGCCTTTCAACGCTAACGCCGGCTGAAATCCCGTTATGAAAAATGCCGGATAAAGGCTCGACAACACCGCCGCCAAAATCACGCTAACTGACGTTAAGACAGCAATTTTGATGTTTTCGACGATTGAAAGTTCGTGTCCGATAACCGCGTCAATTTGTAAAGCAGGAACTACTCTGACAATACAATACGCCGCTACTAACGCCAAAGAAGAAAACACAACCGATTCCAAAACGATTGACACAATGAGTGTTGCGCGGCTGCAACCGTGAATTTTTTTGATGTTAACGGCTTTCAACTGCTGCGGAATCTGTGAGAAAAAGAAGTTTATGTAATTGATATACGCGATGATAACGGTCAAAACGGCGATGACGAAAAGCGTATAAACGATTTTTTTGTCAGCGCGGATATGAAAACCTAAAATTTCGCGGTAAAAATGCAAATCTTTCAACGAAACGCCCGTCAAACCGTAATTTTTAATCACATTTTCATACCATTCCAATTCTTCTTCATCGGCTTCTTCCATTTCGTCAGCGTAAAGACTTTTAAGTAAGGCGGTTGAGTTTTCAGCAAGTTTTTCAGGGACATCGCTAACGCCTTCCTTCGCTTTAAAATAATAAATGAAACTACCTTCGGAAAAGTCGTCAATAAAATCGTCGCCGAGGTCGATAAACGCTTGAAACTGACCGATTTCAGAATTTTTAGGAAAATCCTCAAAAATGGCAGTAATTTCGTAACCGTTGTCAGAGTTATTGCCGTAACCTGTTGTCATAAACGACAGATAATCACCGGCTTTGAGCGAGAATTTTTCGGCTACCGAGCGGCTGATAATGATTTTGTTTTTGCCGGAAAAATTTTCAATAGAACCTTCCGAAAATTTAATCGAAAAAGTTTCCAAAAAAGATTTTGTACAAGGAGCGTTATGGATAGCGAGTTTTTCTTTTTTGCCGTCAACTACCTTACAGAGAGGTTGGGAGCGGAAAGGGGAAAAACAACCGCCGTTTTCAATAAAAGGCATTTGTTTGATGATTGCCTCGCCGACAGGTCTTTTCCCGAAATTGTTTATGCCTTCGTCTTCCGAACCTTTAATACACATATAAATCCTCTCATAATCAGGGATTTCTTTATTGAAATTGATGTCAAATTCCACGCAGACCATCAAAATATAAAATGCTGCAACCGCCACTGAAATTCCGAGAATGTTCAGCAGCGAAGAAATTTTAAACAGGCTTTTGAATCTAAAAATTTTCATAATCGTTTACAATTTTTTTCATTACGATAATGAAAACTACATTCAACGTGCCAAATTTTTATATACCTGATTTTGTGAAAGTTGCAGTTTTGTCAGTGTAAAAAAGTGTAAAGAAATTTTACAGAGGGTGTAAAGAAATTTTACAATTTTTTTCTTAACTTTGCCGTCAAAAGAAACAAAACCATTACTAAAATGAAAAAGATAATTTTGACCCTTATCCTTTTTGCGGCAGTTTGTACCCAAATGTCAGCACAGACTGTTGAAAGTATCCGCAAAGATTATAACGAAACTCAGGCGCATATAAAAATGATGAACGACCCTGAATATCCACCGACAAACCGTTATCAATTAACAATAGAACAAATGCTCGGCGGCTCAGGCGAACACAAAGAAACCGTCGCCGGCGATTATGAATATCGTTTTTACTGCGGTTTAAAAGGTGTTCTAAACGTCATTTCAAAACGCAAAGGATTTGGTGAAACAAAATTTTCGCAAGAGTATTCCGGCGCAATGAACGAAGATTATACAGGGATTTTCAATACGTACAAAACAAAGGCGGATAAGTATAAGAAACTTTTTAGTGCTATTGAAAATTGTACAAATAAGTGATAATGGAAACATCGTTTTACCCGCAAACTCGCGTAACATATCTATCGTAAATTTCAGACTTTACACAAAAAAAGCGTGGAATCCTTATTCTGCCCGTTCCACTCTCTGAGGTCTTCGCATTACCCGTACCGTAAAAACGAGCAGCGAACCCTCACGCCGTAAGTATTATAAAGGCATACAAACTCCTTTGCATACCGATATAATCTACCCACGGCATTTACCGCTGCTAAATTTTTAACGAATACTTGAAAGTTGCGAAGTTTCAAAGTGTCAAAAACATAGCGTAAATAAACGCCTTTCTAAAAAAATATATACCCTCCGCCGTATTTTTACGGCAGAGGATTTCAAATACAAAAATAGAAAATATTTTTTTTAATGTATTGGAAAAATTTTGAGAAAAGATTATTTTTGCAGAAAATAATTACAAACTAAAACGCACTATCAATTATCATTTTTTCAAACTTTTCAACTAAAATCATTGCTTGTAAATACAAATCAGGATAAACCGATTTCAAATCACAAATTTCAGTTGTTAAAGCATTTTGATTCACGATAGTTTGTTTATGCGTTCGCAGATAACAAATTTTTGTCAAACCCAACAACGGAAATTTTTGCGGGTCAAGTTCCAAATCAAAGTCGCTGTCAAGAAATTGCCGTTTAGAAACGGAGGAAACCGGCAAAACCGTATAATCATTATTTCGTGGCCCGCCAATTATCAATATAGGACGTTTTTTAAACGAGTTCCGTTGACTCCGACAATCGTAAAACGGAAAAACCGACCAATAAATCTTTCCTATAAAGAAATCCTAAAACTGAGCACTATATACCCAGTTTTAGCATAATATCTTCTATGTAAGCAAGCCTCTTGCAAGGTTTCCATTTTCTGTCCTCACCGGCTCTTACCATTTTGTATTTAGACAAGAATCTCATCATTTCT
>JAFPZK010000016.1 GCA_017417315.1 Bacteroidales bacterium | reverse complement strand
TTTTAAAGTTAATTCTTCGTTAAAAACTCAATCTCTAACTCTTTAAAGAACCTCGTTCCTTTCGTTTTGCGGGTGCAAAGGTAGAACATTTTTTATACATCCTCCAAATTTTTTTACATCTTTTTTCAAAGTTTTTTTTTATTGGCTGAATGTTAGATGGTTACAAGGGGGAAAAATGGAAAAAAAAAGGGGTAAAAATGGAAAAATAGGTCATTTTGGGGACTTTATATAATGTTAGAAGTCGTCAAAAATCAATTTTTGGGGACTTTATATAACGTTAGAAACTCTAAAAATACACATTTTGGGGACTTTATATAACGTTAGAAGTCTTCAAAAATCAACTTTTGTGGACTTTATATAACGTTAGAAGTCCCCAAAATCTGTATTTTGAAGACTTTATCCAAAGGAGAAAACTCTAAAAAATAAAAAAATCCCGTATTTTCATACGGGATTTCGCTATGATAAAAAGGGAAATTAACTAATCTTCGCAATATACTTAGCACTTGCCCAACCTTCAACTACGGCTTGAATCCTAAACATATTCTCCTGTTGGTCAAGAATATTGAATTTAGTTCCGGCTTTTAAGTCGCTGACAAGACGGCGGGATTTCTTCTGGTCGTTATACAACATCGCCGAATTGGTCGTCAACTCGCCGTCATAATTATCGTCGGTATTGTTCTGCTCTACAAACTCCTTGTCCATCCAACCGGTCATTTCGTAGAGAATGTTAGCCCACTCACCCGTAGAATCCGTACCTATTATATAAACGTAGGTATCTGCCGGCATAGGCGAAGATTTCAAAGGCGCGTTAGAACTCGGCGACTGACGGAAATTCAGTTTCACTTTAACCCTGCCTATCGTCAGAGCCGTTGAAGCCGATTCTTTTACCGCATCTTTGAACAACTCGCTGACATTGAGGTCTTTTTTAGTGTTAGAAACAATGTCCGCACGTAATGCGTCAAGCGGAAAAGCAGGACCCGGATCGCATTTTCTGCCCGGAGCAATCTCCTCGTGTCCCAAAATTTCCTTTATGTCGTAAGCCTTACAAATAGCCTGACACAACTCTTTTACCGCTTTTATCTGCTCGTCGGTATATTTATACCAATAAGTCATCGTCGTAACGGCGTTGCGGTGTTTGCCTACATAAACTTTATCGGCAGGAGTTGCCGTCTTTTTGTCCTTCTTAACCTCCCACCAAGTATAATATTTGCCGTCTATTTTTTGAAGATAGCCCGGATTAGAAATCTCTATACCTATCGAAAAGTTGTTGTACGAACTTCTGCCGTTATAACTGCTCGTACCGGCATGATACGCTTTACGGTTAAGGTCAACCATTTGCGTAATAGTACCGTCTTCCGAAACCACAAAATGCGCCGAAGTTTTAGAAGTTTTTGCTGAAAACAATTTCACGGTGGCACTTCCGCTGGCTCCCGCCGTATAATGGATTATTATAGCGTCAGGTTTCATAACGGCGGTTTTGTTGTAAGCATTGGCTTCAACAAAAGTTGCGCCTACAAGTCGGTTGTTTTTTATTTCCATCTGATAAAAATTTTGCAATTAAAAACGCTGCAATTTACTAATTTTTTTTTATTCCAAAAGTTTTTTTTGCTGTTTTTTTACAAAAAAATTATACTGAATAAAAAGTTTTGAAAATATTTTTGATGTTAAAATGGTCGTAAACGCCGCCTAACTCTCTGATAGAGTGCATTGCAAGAATCGGCGTTCCGACGTCGACGCTTCTGAAATCGAGTTGCGAAGTAGAAATACTTCCGAGCGTTGAGCCGCCCGCAAGGTCGCTTCTGTTAGTGAATTTTTGCAACGGCGAGCCTGCCAAAGCCGCAAGCGAGGAGAAAACCGCACCCGAAAAAGCGTCCGTACAGTATTTTTGGTCGGCGTTGTACTTCAAAACGGGTCCTTTATTCAAAAGCGGACGGTTTGTCGGGCATGACATATTCGCAAAATTCGGGTGCAAAGCGTGTGCGCAATCAGCCGAAATCATAAACGAATTAGCCACGGCACGTAAAAATTCTTCTTTATCGCCGCCGAGTTTTGCCACTACACGTTCCAAAATGTTTTTCAAAAACGGTGAAGCCGCCCCTTGCCGCGTTCTGCTGCCGACCTCTTCGTTGTCGTAACAAACCATAACCTGCGTGGCGTTGATGTTCGGCGAGGTGAAAAGACCTTCCATTCCGGCGTGAATCATCGACAAGTTGTCAAGTTTAGGCGACGAAATAAACTCGTTGTCAGCACCGATAAGACAACCTTTCTGAGTGTCATAAAGCGAAAGGTCAAAATCCAAAATGCTGTCAGGCGAAACGTTAAGTTCCTGAGCGATAATGTTTACCAAATAGTTTTCGCCTTCAAGCGGAGATTTTATGCAGGCTAACAAGGGCGTTAAATCGTTCTGCTCGTTAATCGCAACGCCGTCGTTAACCTTTCTGTTGAAATGAATTGCAAGATTCGGGATTTGCAACAGCGGACGTTTAAAATTGAACTGACGTATTTCGGGTTGGAAAACGTTTTTTGACTTCAAAACCACACGTCCGGCAACGCTAAGGGGACGGTCAAACCAAGTGTTAAGGATTGCGCCGCCGTAAACTTCAACGTTAAGTTTTATATAAGCGTTAGAAACAGTGATTTCGGGGTTTGGTTTTATTTTCAGCGACGGAGAATCGGTATGAGCGGCAATAACTCTGAATCCGTCTTTTTCGGGCTGACCCATTCCGACAACAAAAGCCGCCAAAGCCGTATCGTTTTGAGCGACAAAATATTTTCCCTCTTTTTCGATTTGCCACTCATCTTGCGGCAAAAGTTCTTTAAAACCTCTTCTCAACAAAGCCGCTTTTATGTTTCTTACAACATGAAACGTAGAAGGGCTGTAAGATATAAAATCAATTAAATCATTGGCAAACTCCTGTGCCTCATCAAGTGTTTTTTTCATTTTTAAAAATTTTTATCAGTGCAAATATACACTTTTTTTCGCTTAACAGAAAAATATTTGTTTGCAAAAATGCAAAAAAGATATTATTTTTGGCGTGTGAAATTATTAAAAAATTTTAAAAGATATGGCACAAGAAACAACAGAGAGACCAAAAAACGAAAAAGATATAACTGCATACGATATTGAAAGTTATATCAATCAGCGTTGGAACTCTCAGCGCAATTATTTCAGCAAAAGTTCGCAAAAAAAGCAAAAATTCTTTAACGTTTGTCAGGTTTTAATCATTGTTCTGAGCGCGTTATCGGTAACGGTTTTGACCATCGACTTAGACTCGTTAGGCGCACCGAAATGGTGTTCTAACAAAATTGTCTGCGCAATTTTATCTTTGGCGGTAATAGTAGTTTCGGGCATTGACAAACTCAAACAGTACAACGCCGAGTGGATAAAAGACCGCAAGGCAACAGAAAAACTCAAAAGCGAGATTTGCAAATACAAATTCGGTGTTGACCCTTACATTGTCCCCGTCAAGCCGGAAGAAAAAAAGCCGGAGCAAATTTCTGACAAACCCGCGCCCGCTCCCGAAAAGCCGAAAACAAACGCGGTGTCTTCCCGCACAAAACTTCTGCTTGAAAAACTCAACGCACTATCTGAAAAATGCGACGATTCAGGCGTTAGAAATTCATACAAAGAAATCAAAACCGAAATTGCAAACTTTGTATCAGGCACAAAAGATTTTGAAAAAATTGAAGGAGAAATCTCGTCCAAAGACAAAACTTTTGTCGAGCGCATCAACGCAATTATGGACGAATACGTGCAAATGTTTGAGTCGCAGAATATTTACAGCAAAATCAAAAACGAGATTTGCGACTTCTACACCAACGCCGGCGCGTACAAGGTTGAGGAAAAACCCAAACCGAAACCTGAGCCGAAACTCATAATTTCTAAAAACGACCGCTTGTTTGTAGAGAGAGTTGAGGAAATAATTTCAAAAGACGTTGACGACTTTGTAAATACCAAAAACAAACTTTCAAACATCGACGCGCAAATCGACGAACTTATTCAAAGCAAGACAAAAAAATAATTATAAAAAAAACGGCTGCCGTAAGAAGACAGCCGTTTTTTTTTTATTTCATCTAATTATTTACCTTAAATGTTTGATTTCCGATTATCACAATCAATACACCTGATTTATTGATTTTGATTTCTTCGTGGGAAGATTTTGTTTTTGACGTTGTTATTAAACGACCATTGGTATCAATGATTTTGTATTCGGCATCGGCGGCGTTTTCGATATATATAATGTGGTTATATGACCAAACGTTTATATCTTTTTGGGAGAAGATGGAAGATACAGGAGTTCGTTGTTTTTCCTTTACTACCACATCAAAAGTTGTTTTTTTCCCATAATATGACACAGTTATTTCTTGACGTCCTACTTTGTTTGGACTATATCCACTAATCTCAGCATCTGAAATATTGGCATATTCTATATTTCCATCTTTAAGAATAATTGTAATTTTTCCACCATCAAGATTAAGTTCATCGCCCTTGTAATAAGTAGTTTTGGCTGGTAAGCTATTTATACTTATTTGTTTAATCTCAGGAGGATTAACTACGACATCAAACCATGTAGTCTTTCCGAAATAATGAACAGCAATAGATTGACGTGAACAAACATTTGAATCAAAGCCTGATACTTGGGTTTTGGTAAGTTCCACTGTTTCAGTGGTGTTATCGTTATATTTAATTTCGATAAAACCATCCGACAAATCTAATTCTTCACCTTTAACATAATCGGTTTTTGTTGGGAAAACAGAAACTGAGATAGACACCACTGTTTTTGAAGTACTATTATCTGACACTGTAACCTCAAACGAGGTTTCTTTATCAAGATATGAAACAATCAATTTTTGAGTACCTATGGTTTCAGGCTTAAAACCTGTAACCTCGGTTTTATCAAGACTAACTGTTTCTGTGTCGCCATTATCGTAGACAACAGATATTGATCCACCTGTCAGGTCAAGTTTATCGCCAACAATGTAAGCAATTTTGGTTGGTAATTTATTAATGGCAATTGATACTATTACGTTGTCTTTATGAGACTCAACAACTGTAACCTCAAACTCTGTTTCTAATTCTAAAAATAATACTTTTACTTTTTGAACACCAACTTTTTGCGGATCATAGCCAGATATCACGGCTTCGGAGATAGAGACAGTTTCATTTGTACCATCGTCGTAAGTTACTGTAATTATGCCGCTGGTAAGATCTAATTCTTCACCTTTAATATACTCGATTTTTGGCAAAGTAGATACCGATATTGATGTAATTGTAGGTTTTGCTTCATATATTGAAAAATACCCCGGATTATCTTCTCCTTCATCAATACGGGCATAAGTCATGTCTACTATTTCCGAATTATAAATAGTACCCTTGCCACCGACAAGTTTTTCACAGCCAGTAAACATATCGGAAGAAAGATTCCCTTTACGTTTGTTATTTATAACAGACTCTGTTGTCCACTCGTCCCCTACATAAATAGTCTCCAAATTGGAACATTCTCGAAACATGCTATATATATGTGTAACATTTTGCGTATTGAAAGAACTAATATTAAGAGTTTTAAGTGCTTTACATCCATCAAACATGTGCAACATATAAATAACCTTAGAGGTATTAAAACCGCTGAGGTCGATATTTGAAAGACTTTCGCAGTTTTCAAACATACTTCGCATACTGGTATCTCTTTCGGTATGCAAAAACTCGATACCTTCAATTACTTCAAGATTAATACAGTTTTCAAACCATCCGTCTGATTCTCTGGTATGGAAATCGTCAAATGACGGGTCAAACACAGCTTTTTTAATTTCAGGAACTAAGTTTATAGTTTCGCCATTGATTCTATAATACCAGCCCGAAAAGAAACGATGCATTCTTGCTCCTTCGGGACGATTTTTGTCATAATAGAATGTTACAATGCCAGTTTCGCGATCAATAACCTTATACGCCTCTGGAGCAGGAAAGGACTTTCCACCCTTAGATGTAAAAAAACCGGGCGATTTTTCACCACCGTCGATTTTTGCATAAGACGCATCGGTTATGTCAAATTCGAATGCCGATGAACCCTTTTCGCCATAAAGATGGTCGCAACCTGCGAACATATCATAAGATTGAAGAACTGATTTTGTAGACCATTCATCACCAACATAAATAGTTTTCAGCGAATAACTATTTGCGAACATATTTTCGAAATGTTCTACGTTTTCGGTATTGAAACTGGTCAAATCCAGACTTTCTAAATAAGAACACCCCGCAAACATTGACATCATGTGTATTACTTTACTCGTATTAAATGAAGACAAATCAAGTGTTTCGAGATAACATGCCGAAGAAAACATACGTTCCATATTTTCAACATTTTTGGTGTCAAAACTGCTTAGATCAAGGTTGTCGACAAAACAGTCAGAAAACATCCAACTCATATCAGTCACATTGCCCGTATCAAAGTGACTCAAATCTATGGTTTCAAGATTGATACAATGACGGAACATTTCTGACATGTCGGTAACCATTTCAGTATTGAGGTTTTCCATTCCTTTGATTTCCGTAAGGTAACCACAATCGTAAAACCATCGATGACAATTATATGGTGTATAGGCGGCAAATGTCTCGTCAAACACCACAGTTTTTATAGTTTCGGCAATTTTATAATCGCTCCATGGCGGGCCATCATATCCGTATGAATCATTTACATCATACGTTTCATTCTCACGATCAGAACGATCAGAGTCATAGTAAAAGGTCATTATTCCGGATTCGTTGTCTAACTCCACGTATGCTTCCTTTTTCTGCGCCGAAGTTATTGAACAGATAGCAATAAATATGGCAACGAGTAACGTTTTGTGTAAATTATAATACATTTCAAATAGTTTTAGATTTTATCCTTAGCTTTTTCATAACCATTGTCGGCAGCTTTTTTGTACCATTCCTTAGCTTTGGATTCATTTTGTTGAACACCATTGCCAAGTTCGTAACACTGTCCGAGCATATATTGAGCACGGGCATTTCCCTTTTCGGCAGAACGTTTAAAATATTCAAAGGCAGTGTAATAATTCTGCGTTACGCCGTAACCGTAATAATAGAGTGTACCTAAGTTACATTGTGCGTATTGGTCACCTTGCATTGATGCCTTCTTATACCATTGAAAAGCAGTATTGTAATTTTGTGTTACGCCTTCGCCGTTGTGATAACATACACCAAGGTTATTCTGTGCATCAACATTACCTTGTTCGGCTGCTAATTGGTAATATTTTGCGGCATTATTATAATCTTGCGACACGCCATAACCTTTTTGATAACATAGTCCTAATGCATACTGTGCCGAGGCGTATCCTTGGTCGGCAGACTTTTGGAACCAATTAACTGCTGTGGAATAATTCTTATTGCAACCACGACCATAATAATAACATTCGCCAAGCAGATATTGCGAATCGCTACGCGATGACGAATTATTAAAACACGATATTGCTTCAGAATAATTACGCGATGTACCGTTGCCATAGTAGTAGCATTGTCCCAACCAATAATAAGCACGTTCAAGGTTCTGCTCTGCCGCTTTTTCAAACCAACTGAATGCTTCATAATAATCTCGAGTAACACCAATACCGTCGTAATAGAAAATACCCACATTACATTGGGCAGAAGAGTTTCCAGCATCGGCAGCTTTTTGGTATAGTTTTAGGGCTGCTGTTAAACTCTGTTTTACTCCCCTACCTGTTTCGCAACAATAGCCAAGATAGTTAATTGCAGATGCGTTACCCAACTCAGAAGACTTGATAAACCATTCTGCCGCCATACTATAATTTTGCGAAACGCCGTAACCTGAGTAATAACATTCGCCAAGGTTGTACTGCGCATTGTCGTTATCTTGATAAGCCGACTTGGTATACCATTCAACTGCCTTTTGATAGTCTTTTGTAACACCGTTGCCGTAACGGAGGCAGTTACCGACCGAATTTTGACAATAGGCATCACCAAGTTCAGCTCCTTTTAAAAACCATTGGTATGCAGTTTTCTTGTCGGCAGTTACACCTATACCATTAGAATAGCACCAACCAACGTTGCCTATTGCATCAAGATTGTTTAACGCTGCTGCACGACTAAACCAATCGAAAGCGTTAGCAGCACTTTTGGTAACGCCATTGCCATTATAATATAGCCATCCAAGATTATTTGGTGCTTGTAGATTGCCTCCTTCGGCAGCTTTTGTATACCATTCAAAAGCGGTAACGTAGTTTTGCTCCACACCGTTGCCACGTGCATAGCATACTCCAAGATTATTCTGTGCTCCACTATAACCTTGCTCTGCGGATTTGGTATACCAATCAACAGCGGTTTTATAGTTGCGTTGCACACCCGTGCCATTGTAGTATCGTAAGCCAAGATTAAACTGCGCCTTTGCATCGCCAGCTTCGGCTTGTTCTCTCAATTTTTGTATTTCCTCGCTTTCTTCCACATCTTCGTCGTCGATAATTTCCAAATCTTTTACAGCACAAAACGACGAAAGTGAATCTTCGCCCTCGTGTAATACGCTACTTAGAATATCTTCGAGCAAACGTTCAAGTTTTGGGTCGGCTGTGTCGTCGGTAACGGGCTTGGGAGTATCGCGTTTGTAGTTTTCATCGTAAATGTCATCAACAGAATACGACGGTTTATTATTGTTGTTATTGTTGTTATTATTGTTATTGTCGTTGGGTTCAGGATCATCTTCCCTCTCACACGATATAACCATTAACATTGCGGGAAGAAGCAAAAGCCATAATATCTTTTTCATAATTATGCACATTATTCGTTTGACAAAAACAGCAACCACGTATATCAAAAAAAAACGTGATTGCTGTTGTTAATTAAATGATTATAACATGGTTAGTACCTTGTTTTATGATGTAACCAGCCGAGGGGAATACGAGAACCGTTTCGGTACATTTTTCCTACGGTATATCTACCATTGCGAATTGTAAGGTCAAGGCGAGCACCTATTGGCCCCCAAGATGAATCATTACCTCCATTTTGATGTACTACTTTAACATAATTGGTGTTAACTTCCATTATAACACCAATGTGTCCATAATCTCCACCTTTGAAAACAATTATATCGCCCGGACGCGGAGGTTCTTTTCCGCCGTTTTCGTAAGCATAAAACTTTTTGAGAATTGTACGGTTAGTCCACCAATCTTTTGCATTTCCGTAACTTGAATAAGAAAGTCCATACATTTCGTTGGCAAAACGCTTTACATATTCAACACATTGATTACCACCAGAGAGACTTGAATTACTACTCTTATTACATCTTACCTCTACGCCATTGTATGAACCAAACACTGCGTTATGCCAGTAATTGCCTTCGTACATAGGGTCGGTGTAGATAGTGATAGGACTAGAAAAACTGCGGGTGCGATCACTATCTTTGCTAATAATCATAGGATAGATTGTTGCAACGCCATAGTCAAAATCGGGATAATAGTATAAATTAAGCGACGTAGTACCTTTCTTGAAAGTTATTTGATCAACGATGTCGCCTGCCAAGTGTCCAAGTTTGAGATAGGCTGTTCCACCTTGTTTAAAACCGCCAGTCTTTTTCAACGTTATTTTAAATCTTGAAGATTGTTTTTTTACAGAAACAGTAAAAAATCCGTAATGGTGATAGCCGTGTTCGTTGTCCTCATCCATGCAATCCAAATCGCTGGTAGAATAATTATATCTGTCGATACTTGATGCACCAAACTTTTCGGGTTGTTCGGCATCGGCATCTTCTACTTCATCACCATCGGTTTCGATGGTAGCACCAGCCAAGGCAAACTCATCTACATCAAAATCGTCAGAGACTTTCAGATAGTAGTCATCTGGGTGCATTACGGTATCAGACAAAAGCCAGTTGTCTGCGTCTTCTTCGGTTTTGTTGTTATTGTTGTCAGGATTTTGCTTGGTGTCATCCACCTCGTTGCCACCATCGTCGGAACATCCTACAATAACTGCCATAGATAAAAATGCCGTAAAAAGGGCTGAGATATAAAAACTTTTCTTTCTCATGGTAATTAAGTTTTTTAAGTTATTAATTTATAAGTATTTTATTATATTTTCTTGATTCTGTATTGTAAGGGTCGGGATTGATTGAGCCAAGTTTTTGGTAATTCCACGAGCCATCGGAAGTACGATTCGACTGCACGGCGTAATAATTCATAAAAGAAAAATGCAACAATACCACGTCTCCGTCAACAATAGCAAAACGAGAATACCAACCCCAATTTGCACTTGTAAAAAGTACTTGGGTATCAATCTTTTGACCCAAAATATCAAACTTGTATACATAGCCGCTCATTTTATAACTACCGCCAACATCCTTAGAATTAGAATAAACGCTTATTTCATCTGTGCTTGATTCTATCAACATACAGGGTAGCATAAAGTTTCCATAATTATCGTCGGTGTAAATATCGTCTGCAACAAGAGTTCGCGTATTGCCAATATTCAGATATAGTTTTGTGCGATAAAATTTCTTATTATCGCCATTTGTGCGATAATCGTCAAAGTCGATACTTTTATAAAGGGCTATTATCTTATTGTTGTAACGACACGAAAACACCTTTTTAAGAGTATTATCCCAATAATTATCTTGGTCGGGCATCAGTTCGCCATTATCAACGTCATCGTCAACTACATCGTCATCTGAGTTATCATCATCGTTGTTATCATCATCGGAATCTCCACCATTCTTAGTCCAATTTTTTGGAATATAAGTGCCAGTGTTATCAGATTTTGCTGGTAAAGATTCTGGACATATTAACGTGCCAGTAGTATTTATGCCGTAGGTCCAGTTTGTGGTGTATCCGTTGCCCCACGAAGAAAAGCCAACAGATATTTTTTCAAGACTTGTACAACCACGGAACATACGCACATAACATCCCGATGCAAGGGTTTTAACCATAAGTTCGGGCGATTTACGAAGCATTGTGCAGTTTTCAAACATACTTGTACAGCAGTTTTCGGCAAGTGTTGTAGCTGCAATTATAGGCGCGGTTTCGAGCGCAGAACTGCGAAACATAGCCTCGTAGCAGTTTGGTGCAAGAGTTGCCGCCGATAGTTCTCCCGCAGTTTTCAGGTTTGTACACCCCTCAAACATAGAACAATAGCAGTAATCTTTAAGAGACGTTGCAGTCATGGCAGGTGCATTAACAATGCCTTGACAACCACTGAATAGTTTGTAAAAACAGTAATTGTTTGGTATTACAGATGTTTTTTGAGTATAATCGACAAGTGTCATTACATCGCCCGAAACTGCAACACGTCCCGATACGTCGAATAGAACACAGGAATTTCGATTATTGAGTCCAGCGGGGTTATGTCCGGCAAAAAAGACCTTATCGCCAGTGCGTTGCAATGTTATAGACTTAGCCGATGTATAATCGTTCCAATTAAGTCCATCAGTAGAATATTTTAGTTTCTTACCTGCCAACGCTCCATCAAGTTCAACTGTGGAATTTGGTTCTTGGGCGGTAAAACAGAGAAAATTGAGTGTGTTGTTGATGATGTCATTGACAATATCATCGTCTTTGTCATCATCTTTGTCTTCGTCTTTTTCATCGTCATCGTCGATAATATCCAAGTCTTTTACATCGCTAAACTTGGGATCATCGGAGTTGTTTTTCGACTGCTTGTTATCGGTGTTTTCTTTCTTGGTGTTTTCTTTTTCAGGAGTATCGTCGCCGCCATCATCGCAGCCCACACCTAACGCAAAAACGAGTGAAAGAACAAGCAATAAGTTAAATGTCTTGATTTTCATAATTACAAGTTTTTAAAGTTATTAATCAAAAGTTATAAATGGAGGCTTTGAGCCGGAAATAGCATTTGAATTAGTAACAGTACCATTAGCGACTTTTATACCTAACTTTTTAGTAGATACGTTTTTAATAACACCATTAACAATGTGCAACGGACCTCCATCATCGGCAGAAATATGCACTACATTATTGTCACGGCAACGTTCGTTAAGAACATTACCATAATCGGCAATAATTTGAATGTAGTAATCGCCATTGAGCAACTGCTTATCGATTTCCATACGTACAGGCCATGCAAAACGCCCATTTTTCTTACCCGATAGAGCTTCGGCAGCTCCCTGTCCACTTTGCAAATCAACATTGCACCATGCATAACCTTCACTTTTGATAGATGTAACCGTTTCGGGATTGCCGTAACCCATGCCATTAGTCCATTTTTTGCAACGTTCGCCCTGCGAACCAAACTCGTCGGTATAGCGAACAAGTTGCAGATATTGTCGGTCGTCGGCATTATAAGCATTATAAATAAGGGCTACCACTTGCCATTTTTTTGAACTGGGCACAACTGTTTTGCCAGCGTTGTAAACGTTAAATTCTATTGTACGCCAAGTAGGGTCGTCGGAATCGGGGTCACCATCGGCATAATAATCTTTAAAACTTACTTTGCTTACCGCAAGGTCGTATTCTTCTACAAGGTCATCATCGTCAACAATGTCATCATCATCGTCAATAATTACCTCGCGGTCTTTGCTGTAAGCCACATAAAAGTTGTAGTTACCTTTACTATCCTTGCTAACAAACTCATCTACCATATAGTCGTAATCTACCCAAAGATAGCCTTTGTCGCCCCATTTAGTACCCCACGAATTGACCACTTTAAACGCCTGTTTGTTATCATCGTAACCGCAAATAAGCATAGCATGAAGTCCCCAATAACCATCAGTTTGACTACTAAGAACACCTCCCTTATAATTTTTAAACGACTTATAAAGCCTTGCACCTAATGCAATTGGCTTTCCTGTACATAGATAGGCTTTAAGTTCATCGGCACCGTTCTTATTAATGCGGTTTTTATCAATATTAAACCATTCAGATATTTTGTATTCGTTAGCTTCACGTGTCCAAGCCGCTTCGGGTTTATTTTCACACTTGTTCATATCAGTATATGGTACAGTAGCAAGGGTTGCCACACCTCGGTCTTGCATAACTTCAAAAGCAGGCTGAAAATTTGTACCATTACAATAATCACCATTTTCGCCCTTTTTAGACTTGTCAATAGCATAAAACAAATCCTTTGGCGAAAATTGGTATGTTGGGTCAGCAAGTTGACTTTTGGTTAGTTTGCCTGCCTTTGCCCTAAGATACGAACGGTAGTTGTATGCCAACGACCAAGCAACACATGTGCCGTAAACATCTTGGTCTCCTATGGGTGGCATATACTGTGTAAGGTCTATTTCTGTTGGCATAACACCCTCAAAACCTGCTCCATAACTAACAGGTAAAAAATCTTTTACAATATTACTTGCATCATCGACAAAATAGCCGGTACTATAAGTGTCGGAAACTGGTGTAACAGGGTCGGGTGTGGGATTAGGTTCCTCTTTTTTAGGTTCCTCTTTTTGGGGTTCCTGCTTATTGTTTTGTTCGTTACCATCGTCATCATCGCTACACGATGCAAATCCGGCAATCACAGAAGCAGAAAGCAACAAAAGCATAATCTTTGATATTTTCATAGTCAACATTTTTTAATTGGTTATTATATTTATTTTTGCTGTATCATCTTTTAGTATTTTGGCGAGCGTAATATTGTCTTGGAACTCTAAACCGTGCCGGAAACAGCATCCTTCCAAAATTAATTCTCTCAGAAACAACGATTTAATAAAATAAGCATTACCAGCGAAAGTACAGTGTTGAAAATCAGCCTCGTAACCAACGTTAACCACACTAAACTCGGTGTAGCCATAAAAATACGAATCCTCAAAACTCACTCCGTTAGCAAACTGCGAATGTTGAAACAATGCCGACCGTTTAAACAGCGACTTACGGAAACATGCATCCATTAAGAACACGTTGCACAAAAACAGCGCATTATCCATAAAATTGACCGAAGTAAAGTCGGCACTGCCACGAAACACTGCCGATGCAAAATCGGACTTTCCCTCAATTCTTGAAAGGTCAATACGAAATTTATCGCGGAAATCGCTCTGACGAAAACATATTCCGCTTTTAAATTCGCACTGATTAAAACACACCTTTTTATTAAATACACAATACCTATTGCTATCAAATGCGCGAACACTATCAAGGAAAACACAGTTCACAAAACAAATTGGATCATTGATATAGACAGATTCATAATCTGTGTCGCCACTAACATCAACAAAATTAAGACAGCTTGATATAACCTTATGTTTTAACGACACCGCAGTATTATGGCTCAGCATAGATACTATATCCTCAGCAACTACGGTGTCATTATCAAACACACCCTCATTACTAACAGATATAGTCTTTTCGCCACAACCAAAACACACACATAATACCGTTACAAACACAAACCGTTTCATGCTCGCTACCTTGACATTTAATATGCAAAAATATTTAAAAAATCAGTACTAAATGTAAAGTTTTTTTTTTTTTTTGTAACGTTAACATTAATTTCGATAACAAATCTGTTTTCAACAATGACATATAATCAAGTAAGGATTATCTAAAAAGTCCCTACCCCACCTAAAAAATACAGAAATAAAATTCGGAAAGATAAAGATGTGCATTGGCTACAAAAAATTCAGGCACGTCAGTAAAAAAATAAGAAAGCCTGTGTAAAAAATAAGATATTTACTTTTTACACAGCCGTTTTTTTTATAATTTAAATCCCATCAAAATTATATCATCGGTTTGTTCACCGTCTTTACCAATCCAGTCTTCGATGGTTTGATTTAAGATTTCGCGCTGTTTCTCAGGCGGCTCGTCGTGAATCTTAAAAATCAGTTCACGGAGATTTTTAATTTTGAATTTCTTGCCGTCAGGTCCGCCGAACTGGTCTTCGTAACCGTCAGAAAACATATAAAACCAAGTGTTTCCGTCAGGCTGAACCTCATGTTTGGTATAATGGAAATTCTCCTGAATCTGATCGCCGCCAATGCCTTGTTTATCCGCTTTAATGGTCGTAATTTCACCGTTCTGAATGTAAATCAGCGGATTTTTTGCGCCGGCATATTCCACCAAATGCGTTTCTTTGTCAATAGAACAAAGTGCCATATCCATACCGTCGTGATTTTCAGTCGTATCCTGTTTCAAGGCTTTGCGTATTCTGAAATTCTGATTCGTTAAAATCTCGTCAGCCGAGGTTATGCCGTCAGTAACGATTTCCGTCAAAATCTGCGAACCAATCATACTCATGAATGCTCCCGGAACGCCGTGTCCCGTACAGTCAGCCGCCGTGATGATGATTTTTTTGTCAGTTTCGGCAAACCAATAATAATCACCGCTGACAATATCTTTGGGACGGTAGAGGATAAAGTTAATAGGCAAAGCGTTGTCAATTTTGTCTTTTAACGGCAACATAGCCTGCTGAATATGCAAAGCGTATTCAATACTGTCAGTAATGCTTTTGTTTTTCTCGATAATTTCCTCATTTTTTTCCATAATGAGTTTGCTTTGCTGACGGATTTCAGATGTACGTTCTTCAACAATCTGTTCAAGTTTGTGTTTGTCGCGGACAAGTTTCTTAGTGTACGCTTTTATAATAAGCCAAACGACCAACGCCAAAAGCAAAACATAAAATATTATCGCCCAAATAGTTAAATACCACGGTGCAAGAATACGGATTGTTATCGTAGCCTCCTGACTTTCCTGAGCAAAACAATTAGTGGCAACAACGTGAAAAATATACGTTCCGGGCCAAAGGTTAGAATATTCTTTTTTGGTTTCCGTTCTAAAATCCGTCCAATCGTCATCATTGTTTTCCAAAAAAGTCTTAAAACGTAAGAACTCAGGATATTCATAACTCGAAGCCGCAAACTCTATTCTGATGCTTCGTTCTGAATATGGTATCGAAATCGTTTTGCCGCTGTAATTAGCCCCTACAATTACCGAATCGTTGTAAATATTTTCAATTCCGCGAATCAAGGCTTTGTACGGAGCAGAAAAATCTTTCTTAATCTTTTCGTCATAATGGATAAATCCGTCCTGATTACCGATTATATAACAGTCATTACCGATAGAAGCCACAGAATAAATATTGTCCATATAAGGCATAAAACGTCCCGACTGACATTCTACCATACTATCGCCCTTAAAAGTGTAACGCTCTAAAAGCCAATGCTGAATACTCGGATCTTTGCGGCTGCTGACAACTCTTTTTATCCAAATATTTTCTTTATCGTCAACATACATCATTTCATAACCGCCTTTATTACCGAAAGAGGCGTTAAATTCCTTATAATTAAGGAATTTGTCAGAATCCTGATTATATTTATAAAAGCCGTCCGGCGTTCCGAAAACAAGTTCTTTGCCCGTGTTGAAAAGATAATTGCTTATATCGTCCGGCAAACCTTTGTCTTTGTCATAATTGTTGACATGACGGACATAATTATAATCTTCGTTGAAATTGATTTTGTAGACACCCTTGCTTTTTTCTGAAACCCAAAAATTTCCGTTTTTATCAGTTTCAATGTTTCTGACCTTTATATCAAAGCCTTCCGCACCGTTTTTATATGCCCAGTTTCCGTTTTTGTTTTCATAAACCGAAAAGCCGTTGCCGCCGACAGCAACCAAAAGGTTAGGATTATTGTTCGGCGAAGCAAAATTAAAAATATTTCTACCCTTGTCTACGTTTGTAAGTTTTTGATCTTTTATCGTGATAAGTCCCGTATTTGTTCCGCCGATAATAAGTCCGTTCAAAGTATCCAAACGCCAAACGTTACTTCTGCCGTTAGCGTTTTTAAGTTCTTTGAAACGCGGTTTTTTCAGAGAATCAATATCGCAGACATAAATAGCGTCAGTTCCGATGTAAAGTTTTCCGTTTTGTTTTATAACCGAACGGATACTTTTTGAAATGCCCGTTACTGAATTTTCAAACTTAGAAAATGGTGAATATAAGTCAATTATAGCAATTCCTATATCACCTGCCACCCAAAGCAAATTGTTAGAATCCTCATAAAGCGAACTTATCGACATACCCGTCAAAAGCCCTGATTTAATGATTTTTAGATTTTTATCCGTTATGATAATACCTTTTGAGGTCGTACCGAAAGCAAAACTTCCGTCATGAAGCCTTAATACTGAATATACTTCATTATGAATCAATGCGTTAAGCGGAATGTCAAGTTTTTTGCAAACACCGTATCTCAAAGAAAAAATACCTTCTTCTCGGTTAACGACCAAAAAACTGTCCGCAACTTGAATTACTGCATAAATATCTGTTCCCGCTACTTCAAGAAGATTGTTTTTGATAAGAACTCCGTTTTTAAGGTTCATAATTCCGATGCCGGTATGATTAACGAAAATTTCGTTTCCCGCCTTAAAAACGCCCTTAAACATCGTGTTTTTTTTAGCGTTTGCTAATTGATTTTCAGTAAGTTTTATTTCTTTAACGGAATCGTCTTTCAAAACGTAAAGCATTTTTTCAGAAGCGAAAATAACACCCTCAGTCTCAGAAACCGTTACGGAAGAAATACTCGGCTTATAATTTTTAAACGAAGTGTCTACCAACGAAAAATAATTGACCGCTCCGTTTTTTTCATGTTTTAAATATCCGAAATCGTTTGCCGTGCCGACATAAATCGTATTTGCATTTTCGTCAATAGCCAACGCTCTTACTGCTGACTTTTTGGTTCTTGTCAAATTCCATTTTATTCCGTCAAACTCCAAAATACCGTCAGTATTGCCGAAATACATAACTCCGCAAGTATCGTTAAGAATACTGAAATTTTGTTTGCTTGCCGGAAAATCATTTTGATTATAAAATTTTATGTACGGAGTACCTATTTGTTTAATTTGGGCGTGCGAAATACCGCCGCCCAAACAAACAAACAGAATCATTAATAATAATATGTAGTAATTCGTTTTCATTCTATAACTATAACGTATTTACCGCTGCTTCTATTGCCTTCTGCAAGCCTGCGGGATTTTTTCCGCCTGCCGTTGCGTAGAAAGGCTGACCGCCGCCGCCGCCGAGAATTTCTTTTCCGGCTTCGCGGACGATTTGTCCGGCGTTGAGACCGCGCTCTTTTACAACGTTGTCAGAAATTATAATTGATAACGTCGGCTTACCGTCGATTTCAGCACCGAGAACGATGAATGAGTTTTCTACCTGCTGACGGAGTTGGAAAGAAAGGTCTTTCAACAAATCCTTGTTGTCAACTTTTACAAGTTCGGCGATAACGTTTAAGCCGTTAACCTGTTTCACCTTATTTAATAAAGTGTCTTTTACCGAAACGAGTTTTTCTCTCTGCAAGTTCTCGATTTGTTTTTTGAGAGCGGCATTTTCGTCAATCAACGCTTTAACAGCCTCAAAACCTGCTTCTTCGGTTTTAGCCTTGAACATCAGTTTCATTTCTGAGGTAATTGCGCATTGTTTTCTCAAAAAGTCTTCCGCTGCTGCACCTGTCAAAGCCTCGATTCTGCGTACACCCGAAGCAATAGCCGTCTCGGTTATGATTTTGAAAAATCCGATTTTGCCGGTATTTTTTGTGTGGCAACCGCCGCAAAGTTCTACCGACGAGCCGAATTTTACAACGCGGACTTTGTCGCCGTATTTTTCACCGAAAAGCGCAATAGCACCCTTCTGTTTAGCCTCTTCAATCGGCATGTCGCGGTATTCTTCCAAAGCAATCGCCTCGCGGATTTTTTCGTTAACGAATTTTTCCACTTTTTCGATTTCTTCGTCAGAAAGTTTTGAAAAATGAGAGAAGTCAAAACGCAAATATTCAGGACAAACCAAAGAACCTTTTTGTTCAACGTGTTTGCCGAGAATTTCTCTGAGTGCCTCGTCCAACAAATGGGTGGCAGAGTGGTTAGCCTCAGAAGCCGCACGTTTTTCTACGTTAACTATTGCTTTGAAATCAGCGTTCAAATTTTTCGGAAGTTCTTTTACGATATGGATTGACAAGCCGTTTTCTTTCTGAGTATCAGTGATATAGACTTTTTCGTCAGCACTCTGCAAAACACCTTGGTCGCCCGTCTGACCGCCCATTTCTCCGTAAAAAGGTGTTTTGTTGAAAACAAGTTGGAAATATTTTTTGCCCTTGGTTTCAACCTGACGGTAACGCCAAATCTTTACTGTCTCTTCCAAATTGTCATAACCCGTAAACTCCTCGGTCGAGAAACTGTTAACTTCAACCCAGTCGGTAGAGTCAACTTTTGCGTCCTGACGAGAACGTTCTTTTTGTTTACCGAGTTCTGCCTCAAACTCTTTTTGGTTCAAGGTCATGGAGTTTTCTTTCAAAATAAGTTCGGTTAAGTCGAGCGGGAAACCGAATGTGTCGTAAAGAACGAAAACTGTTTTACCGTCGATTTCGGTTTTGTTTTCGCTTTTTGCTTTTGCGACAACCTTGTCAAGAAGTTTTATGCCCGTTTCCAAAGTTTTCAAGAAAGAAGTTTCTTCTTCGATGATAACTTTTTCGATGATGTCTTTTTGAGCGGTGAGTTCGGGATAAGCCTCGCCCATAACAGAAGTAAACACCGGCAAAAGTTTATACATAAACGGATCAGACTGATTCAAGAATGTGTAAGCGTAACGGACTGCACGGCGCAAAATTCTGCGGATAACGTAGCCGGCTTTTGCGTTTGAAGGAAGTTGACCGTCAGCAATAGCAAAAGAAATTGCGCGGATATGGTCAGCGATAACCCTCATAGCGACATCGGTCTTTTCGTTAGCACCGTATTTTATACCAGTCAGCCTTGCAATTTCCTGAATTACAGGCTGGAAAATATCTGTATCGTAGTTAGATTGTTTGCCTTGAAGTGCCATACAAAGTCTTTCAAAGCCCATTCCCGTATCAACGTGTTTTGCAGGAAGGGGTTCAAGACTTCCGTCTGCCTTGCGGTTGAACTGCATGAACACCAAGTTCCAAATTTCGATAACCTGCGGGTGAGATTGATTTACGAGTTCAACGCCCGGTTTTTTAGCCCTTTCTTCGTCAGAGCGGAGATCGATATGGATTTCGGAGCAAGGACCGCAAGGACCGGTTGCACCCATTTCCCAAAAGTTATCGTGCTTGTTGCCCATAATAACGCGCTCTGCGGGAAGATGTTTCAGCCAATAACCTTTTGCTTCTTCGTCAGCGGCAAGGTTTTCTTCGGCTGAACCTTCAAAAACGGTTGCGTAAAGACGGTTTTTGTCGAGTTTAACAACTTCGGTCAAATATTCCCAAGCCCAATCAATGATTTCTTTTTTGAAATAATCGCCGAAAGACCAATTGCCCAACATCTCAAACATAGTATGATGATAGGTATCGTGTCCTACTTCTTCGAGGTCGTTGTGCTTACCTGAAACGCGGAGACATTTCTGAGAGTCGGCGACACGAGAATATTTAGCGGGTTCGTTACCCAAAAAAATGTCTTTGAACTGGTTCATACCCGCGTTTGTAAACATCAAAGTCGGGTCGTTTTTCACTACCATAGGTGCGCTCGGCACTATTTTATGGTCTTTTTTCGCAAAAAAATCCAAGAAAGATTTGCGTATTTCTTTTGAAGTCATCATTTTAAAAAATTCCTTAAAAATTTATTGTGCAAAGTTAGTATTTTTATTTTAATTTTTTATACCTTTACCCGAAATTTTTTAAGGTTTACCGACTGAAAAAAAACTTAAATGAACAGAATAGGAATTATAATTTCGATATTAGCAATACCGTTGGTGTTGATAGTGTTTTTTGTACTTCACGTCAACATCTTGAAAAACTACGCTTACGAAACCGAACGCTCGAACCTCATATATACGATAGGCAACCGTGAAAATACCGTTATGGATATTGTCAGGGACTACTCCTCATACGATGAATTTGTAGAAATGACATTAGAGAGAGACTCAAATTGGATAAAACAAAATGTCTACAACATCATTGACGATTACGACCTTTCGGGAGTTGCCGTTTTGGACAGTCTCGGAAAAGTTATTTTTCACAAATCAAAAGGCGGAAAAATAAACTTTAAGGAACTTACAGAACAAGAATCCAAACTCTTTATGCCTCAGTTTTATGAGGCTAACATCTTGTCTTACAACAAAGTACTCGGCGACAGCGTTTATACGACAATAGTATCAAGACTTAGAAAAACCGACAAAAGTTTTTCGGAAACACCGCTTTATTTTTTAGTTGTCAACAGACTCAACACCAAAGGAATGCACCGTTCAAAAGTCTATCTCGACAACGACACTTTGGAGGCAAAGGTTGCCCCTAACCTACTTTCAATCGCGCTGAAAAACCCGACAGGCGAAAAATTCGGCTATTTAACTTTTTTATTTTCAGAAAATTACGATTACATTTTCGGTAAAGTAAACATAATTTTCTTTGCGACACTGATAGTTGTCGTTTTGCTGATTCTGATTTTGATTTTCAAAGCGCACAAACCCGCAACAACGTCCCAAAACCTGCCCGCTATTCACGTTGTGGAGCATGAGGAAGAAAACTCCGAACAGAAACTTTTTGAAAAGGCTGTCTCACAAAACTATCTGGGCTTCATCATGACCGACCCGATGGGTAAAATCACGTATGCGAACCAAAGTTTTGAAAACGCTACGTTGTATTCTCAACAAGAACTCATTGAATTACAGCCTGTTTTATTCTGGTCAGAAAACGGTTTACCAATTTTTAACTACGACTTCTGGCGCAGACTTTCACTCGGAAAAGCATGGAAAGGCGAAATATTTTGCAGACGCAAAAACGCCTCGCAGTTAAGACTTTCGGCAACATTTTCTCCGATAAAAAAAGGCAATTTCGTAACGGGATATTCTGCTGTTTTTGAAGACGTTACAAAAGGCAATACGGCAGAAGACGAGTTGAAAGAGTTCAACAAGACATATTCGGCAATTCTTGACAATTGCAGCGACACTATATTAATTTATGATTACGACAAAAAACAAATTGTCTTCGTAAGTCCTGCAATAAAAGAACTTTCGGGTTACACGCAAAAAGAATTTTTGGACAAAGAACTATCAGAAATTCTTGAACCATCGTCATACCAGCACATAAAACTCGCCTTTTCGAAAAATCTGCTCGAAAATCCCGAACTGACACGAAACGGCAAAATGCGTTTTATCTGCAAAGTAAAAAGTTATACGGGCAACTATGTTGACGTTGAACTTTCGCTGAGCCTGATTTTCAAAACGCCGGAAGACTCTTACCCGTCGGAAATCGTAATCGTAGCACACGACATCACCGAAACGCAAAAAATCTTAAAACGGCTTTCCGATTCTCAGGAAAAATACCGCATGATTGCCGAAAACACCGCCGACATGATTTGGAAAGTTGACTGCATAACCTTGAATATCAATTATGTCAGCAATTCAGAGGAAAGAATGTTGGGCTACCCGAAAAGCGAATTTATGAAAATGAATCTCCGCGACATTCTTCCGGGCGAAGACCTCAACAGAATCATTATGAAAGGCAATCAAATGGTTCAAGACGGAGTTCCGTCGGAGGTTTACCACAGATTTAAATGTCCCGTCTATTGCAAAAACGGTGAAGTAAAAGACCTTGAATCAGTAGTTTCGGTTATAACCGACAGTTTCGGCTTGAAAGAATTTTTGGGCGTAACAAGAGACGTTACGGAGGCAAACCGTTACGAAATGAAACTCAAAGAAACGGTTTGGCAATTGGAAAAACTCATCGAAACCCTTCCGGCAAAGATTTTTATGAAGGACAAAAACAATCGTTACATTCTCGTAAATTCGGGCTTTGCAAATTGTATCGGACTTCCTCCCGAAAAAATCATGGGCTACAAGTCGGAAGAAATTTCCGTGCCGAAAGATTATTCAATCATCGTAAACCAAGATTCTGAAATTTTGGAAACGGGAATTTGTTACTTAAATCAAGATATTTTTCTTGAAAACTACGACGGCACAAGAAATTGGTATTCGGTTTCGCAAGTACCCTACGGCGAAGAAGGCAAAATCATGGGCATCATCGGCTTTATGGTTGACATCAGCAAACAAAAGCATTACGAAAAAGTGCTTGAAGAGGCTCTTAACCGTACCAACATTCAAAAATACGAACTTGAAAACTCTTCACGCGGAGTTCAGGAATCAATGAAATATGCCAAGAGGATTCAGGACGCGTTGCTTACGCCTTCAAACGAAATCATACAAAATTATATTCCGAATAGTTTCATTTATTCCAAGGCGAAAGACATTGTGGGCGGCGACTTTGTTTACGCTGCTGCTACGGCTGACGGACTTGTTTGCGCAGTTGCCGATTGTACGGGACACGGCACGCCCGGCGCGTTAATGAGCGTTATGGCAATAAGCCTTTTGAACGATATTTTCGGCATGACAATTTGGAAACATACGCCCGCCGACGTTTTGGAAGAGTTGAGACGCAGAGTGATTTCTACGTTCAGTAATTCGATGGTTGAAAGGGAAAGTTTTGATATATGTATGATTTTCAAGGAGTTCAATTCAGACAAAATCATTTATTCGGGAGCAAACCTGCCTTTATATATATGCCGGAACAACGAACTTATAAAACTTGAAGCGGTACGTTGTCCGATAGGCGCACACCCAAGACAATCCGCTTTTATAAATTACGAGTTCAAAATTCAAAAAGGCGATATGCTGTATTTAGCGAGCGACGGTTACGGCGATCAGTTCGGACATATAGAAAACCGCCGTTTTTATCAAAGCGATTTTGCACAACTTTTGACGAGAATTTCGTCAAAAGACCTTAAAAGTCAAAAGCAAATTTTGGACGAGGTTCACGAAGATTGGAAAGGCGACCGTAAACAAACGGACGACATCACGATTTTCGGTATTAAAGTAAGTGAAATAAACGAAGAAAATGCAATATAACAAAATTCTTATCGCCTCAGACAAGTTTAAAGGGACGTTTTCATCAAAAGAAATCGGTGAAATGATTTCTTGTGCGGTAAAACAATACGCTCCGGACTCCGAAGTAGAAATCACGGAAGTCTCTGACGGTGGCGACGGACTTATCGAAAGTCTGAGGTTCAAGAACAACTTTTCGCGTTGGAAATTTTTAAGTTATTCCGCTAACAAAAACAGAAAAGTTCAAAGCAAATACCTTTATAATATATACACCTCGACGGCAGTTTTAGAATCGGCGGCAACCTTGGGGCTTAACCAGTTAAGAAAAGACGAAAAAAATATCCTTAAACTTTCTTCTTTCGGTTTAGGTTATGACATTTCACGGTTGTTGGAAGTAAGAAAACCGAAACGTATTGTAATAGGTGTCGGCGGGACTTCTACTAACGACTTGTTTTTAGGCGGTGCTTCGGCTTTGGGGTTCAAGTTTTTGGACAAAAACGGTAGCGAAGTAGATCCGGTCCCCGAAAACTTTTTCGAGATTACAAAAATTATTAAGCCGGAAAACTTTTCCCGCTATCAAAACTTGAAAATAGACATTGCAACTGACGTAAAAAATCCTCTGTGCGGAAAGTTAGGTGCTTCAAGAGTTTACGCGCCGCAAAAAGGGGCATCAGAAGTTGAGGTAGAATTTTTGGACAACGCACTAAAACATATCGCAGAAATTATCAAAAACGACTTAGGCGTTGACATCTTGACGATGGAAGGTGCTGGCTCAGGCGGCGGAATAGGCGGCGGAATAGCTGCATTTTTAGGCGGAAAAATCATCAGCGGAGCAGATTTCGTTTTAGAAAATCTTAATTTCGATGAAGCCTTAAAAAACTCGTCGTTGGTAATTACCGGCGAAGGAAAATTTGATACGCAGTCGCTTAGCGGCAAAATTACGGGAAACATCATTTCACGGTGTCAAAAAGCGGGCGTAGAATGTCTTATAGTCTGCGGAGAAAAGGAAGAAAATTTGCCGCAACTACAAAACGTAAAAATTCTGCCCTTAAAGTCAACAAAAGACAACACAAAGGACAGAATTTTTGAAGTTCTTAAAAGTTATTTTGTTTCAGAGTAAAATATAAAAAACCGATTGCCGCGAAAACTATAACGAAAATCAAAAGTTTAAGTAGCAGCGGCATTTGTTTTTGTTTTTTCATAATTTGTTTTTTTTTTATAAATTTTTCTTTTTTATAAAGTATGAATCGTTTTCGCTTTGAGTGTCGAGTTTGTCCAAAATCGCCTGACCTTTTGAAGTGATTTCGTCAAACATTTTCATTCCTTCCGCCTGATAAATGCTGTTTTGAAGGTCCATTTCTTCGAAAATCGACGATGAAAGTTCCATAAAATTATCCATTTCGGCAATTTTAACGCTTAAATCCTGAGCCAAAGCCTCGGTTGCTGCCTCGTATCTTTCGTTGCGGGCATAATCGCCTTCAAGAATATTTTGAGCATTCCTCATTGCAGAATATCCGCTCGAAATTGCAGAAAATTCCTGCTTCTTCATTCGGATTTCGTTTTTTGTGTCGGTGAGTTTATAGGACGAATACGAGTGCATTTTTATAAGCACGTTGTTCAAATCTTCCATTTTGCCGACCATTGCTCCGTATTTTTGATTCAAGGCTTTCAGTCTTCCTATTTGATTGGAGTTGACAGCGATAACTTCCTGACGGTTTTGACGTTTTGCCTCCTCAATAAGTTTTACCGACTTTGTAATTTCGCGGTTGTTAGTATTAATCGTGTCTCTTAGTTTGGCAATATTAGAACGGAGTTTTGCAATATTGTCGCCAAGAAGTTTAAAGTTTTTGTCCAACTCCTCCACGTAACTTTCAAGAATTTTTATCGGGTCAAGTTCCGTAAACCAACTTGTTATCCAGCGCATTAACGATTTAAAACCGTATGAAACCAACTTTCTTGCCCTCTTGTCAGTGGCAATAAAAACCAACAGACCGAGTACTCCGAATCCGATAACAGTATCAGAGAGCGAGGTTTGCATATCTTGCCAAATCTTGGTAAAAAAATCAATTATCGGACGATGAAAAATCGCAACCGCCGCAACGGAAGCCCCGATAAAAACGCCCGCCGTTTTGCCTTCCTTTTTCTGAAAGTAGGATTTTTTCTGCTGTTTTATTTCAGTTTTTTCTGCCATTTTTTTAGTGTTTAATTTCGTTGAAAATTATTTCGGCGGTTTTCTTAGAAGCCGTACCGTCGCCCGAAATCTTTTTAATCTCCTGATACTCTTCCAACATTTTGTCTCTGTAATCCTTATCGCCGAGAATTTTAATTACCTCTTTTTTTATATCTTCCGAGAGTTTTGTTTGTAAAAGTTCTTTTACAACTTCCTTGCCCGAAATTATGTTAACGAGCGAAAAATATTTTATCTTCACCAATAATTCTGCCGCTATGTAACTGATGGTGTTCAACTTATAAACCACAACCTGAGGTGTTCCCAAAAATGCGGTTTCTAATGTCGCCGTCCCGGAGGTAACAACCGCCACAACAGAATTTTTTACTACGTTATAAGTATCAGAAAAAATTATTTTCGCATTTTCGTTCAAAAAACCGTTATAAAAATCTTTATCAATTCCGGGTGCACCGCAAACCAAAAATTCGTATTCTCCGTTAAAAGCGGAAATAATTTTCATCATTTCCGGCAAAAGTTTTTGAATTTCGTTTTTTCTGCTGCCCGGCACGAAAGCAATTTTCGGCTTTTCAGACAATCCGTATTTTCCTATAAAACTTTTATTTTCAAGCAGTTGACAATCTTGCATTGCGTCTACGAGCGGATTTCCCACGTATTCGACCTCATAACCGAATTGTTTATAAAAGTCTTTTTCAAAAGGGAAAATCGCAAACATTTTGTCGATATATTTTTTAATAGTGTAAGCGCGGCGTTTTTTCCAAGCCCAAATTTTCGGCGAAATATAATAAAACGTCTTGAAACCGTGCTGTTTAGCAAACTTCGCGACTTTTAAATTAAAGCCCGGATAGTCAACAAAAACCACCGCATCGGGCGAATATTCAAGAAGATTTTTGTAACAAACCTGAAAATTTTTCCTAATTTTTTTCCAATTTGCCAAAACCTCCGTAACGCCCATATATGCCGTATCGCGGTAATGAACAAGCATTTTTCCGCCTTGTTTTAGCATCAAATCCCCGCCGAAAAACATAAAATCAGCCTCTGAATCAACAATTTTCAATTGTTTCATCAAATTAGCCGCATGCAAATCGCCCGAAGCCTCTCCCGCTATTATAAAATATTTCATAAATTGGAACGATAATTGTATTTTTAAGTTTCGTAAAACAAAGATACTGTTTTTTATAATACAACCGACCGTCTTAACATTTTTTAATTTGTTATTACTATTATAACTCGACTATACTTGGTTGTAGGCCGTTGCTCTTTTTTTTAAAAGACAACGGCTTTTATATTTGAAAAAAAGTCCGTATATTTACGCCCGAAATTTTTTTGTTATGAAAAAGATAATCACCTTATATATAATAGTGTTTTTTTGTTTGGGAGTTAATGCACAAAATACTGCAAAAATTCTGCAAGACATTGAAAACTATAAAGTTATCACCTTACCTAACGGTTTTAAGGTTCAGATTATAACCTCTGAGGAGTTTAAGCATTGCAATTGCCGCCTGACGGTTAACGTTGCTGACATTGACGAGAAAAACGTGCAGGGGATAAAACAAGTCGTAGCCTCAATGACCGGCTCTGACTTGATTTCAAACGAGATAATCGTAAAAAACTTAATAAGCCACCATCAGGCTTTGGACTCTCTGATGGAATTTTTGTCAGGAGTAATTTACACAGAAAAGTTCAACAGCGTAAGTTTCAACGAATATAAAGAGAGGCGGTCTAATTTTCTTAAAGCCGAAAATGCAAAACCGTACAAAAAAACTTCAAATTTTGCTAATCAAAAAATCGGCACGACGACTTTACCAGCAGATTTTATGAACTCAGTTTACGAAAGCGATTACAAAAACTATAAAAATTTTTGTTTTTCGCCCGAAAGATGTCTGCTAACCATTCTTTCTGACATGCAACCCTCAGACATTGACTCTCTTGCACAAAAATATTTCGGCAACGCAGAAAAAAAGTCGCCGCCCGTAAAACCCGTTACGGCTGATATAAAAGCAAAGGATATTGTATTTTTTATCAACGATACAATACTTTCTGATGTAGCCTGCTCATTCAGAAATTATTTTACGTGTCAGAAAACCCCGAAAAATTATATCCTTAACAAACTGTTACAAAGGATTTTGTACGGGAATTATTCAAATTCGGCGAAAGATTTTTCAACATACAATTACGATATTTATTCCTTAGATTGCACGCAATCAGAAAACGGTTTACAAGATTTTGCAACGGGAATTTTAGGGGTCAGAAATGCAGATTTTAAAATTTCAACGCTTTTGCAAAATGCTAAAACTGAAATCGTTAACGAATTCGAGAAAAAACTTTCAGAACCCGATTTTGCAACGGAATTAGCCTCAACACTTATTTTGTATAAATTTGAGAACAATTATTTTACTAATTTTGCTAAAAACGTCAACGCCGTAACAGAAACCGAAGAACAAAATTTCATAAAACTCATAAACAAAAACGGCTGTAATGTTTTCGTTTTCAACGGCAATCAGCAGAAAATACATTGCGCGGTTTTGGCATTGACCGGCGAGCGCGAATTAGATATTGTAGACTTTGAAGACAATACTTTTTTTGTGTTTGAAAAAGGTTTTTCACCTCAAACTATTTTTGATAAGTATTTGAAAGCAACGGGCTTAAACGAGCCGCCGAAGTTTTTTTCAGCAAAGTTTTCTTCCCGTTACAAATACACTAAAACCGATGCTGAATACGCCGCAGAAGGAAAAATTTTGCGCAAACTGCCCAATATGTACCTATTGAAAAATTTTATTATCCATACCGACAGTTCAAAAGTTTTTCATTACAAAGAGGTTTTTAACGGTCTCAACGCTTTTGACTCCACAAAACTCTACGGTATGGAAACCGTTGATTCCTCGCGCTTTCACGTCTTGAAACAAAAAGCATATTTTCCGTTCGAAGCATATTCTGAAACCCTCGGTATAAAATCACGCTTGGCATGCGACTACAAAACCTTTCAATCGGGTTTTTTCAAAATCGAAACAACAGACTTAAATCACAAAAAATCATACTCTTATTATAATTTAGAAAACGGTTTAAAAGAAAAAACGGAAATTTTGGACGACCACGGATACGCGTTAAAGAAAATTTTTTACGAATATGCAGAAAACGGCAAATATCTTTTGCCGCAAAAAATAACGGAAAAAACTTTTGAAACGGAGACTGAAATTAATTTTTCGGTATACGATTTTTCCACTCCCGTCAAAAAAAGCGATTTTATTGTCGGACAAACCGGAAAAAAGAAAAAAAATAAATAATCTTACCATGAACACGGCAGAAAAAATCATCTCGGAAATGACCGCCTTGAAAGACGAGGTTCAAAGAAAAAATTTAATGCGGTTTTTCAAAACGGGCAAAGGCGAATACGGCGAAGGCGATGAATTTTTAGGTTTGCGTTGTCCTCAAACCCGCGAAATCGTCAAAAAATATTATAAAGAAACTTCTCTCGAAGAAGCCGAAACGCTTATAAAAAATACTTTTCACGAAATACGCTTATGCGGATTTTTGATGTTGGTAGAAAAATACGCCAAAATAAAAGAGAAAAACCCTGTTGACAAAATGCTGAAACGTGATGAAATTATCCGCGTTTACTTAAAAAATTCAGAATTTGCCAACAATTGGGATTTAGTTGACATGTCCGCGCCGAAACTTCTTGGCAAATGGTTTTTGGAAAAATCCATGATTACCGATGACGAAAAAACACAAATCGTCGATAATTTGGCTCATAGCAAAAACCTATGGCAAAGGCGTATTTCGATGGTTTTTTCTTGGTGGACTTCACGACAAAACCGTCCTGACATTGCCTTAAAATACGCTCTTATTCATCTTTCTGACAAGCACGATTTAATGCAGAAAGCCGTCGGTTGGATGTTAAGGGAAGTCGGCAAAAACTGCTCTTACGATTTGTTAAGAGAGTTTTTGGAAGACAATTACAGCCGTATTTCACGGACATCTCTCCGCTATGCCATCGAAAAATTTGACGAAAAAGAGCGGAAATATTGGCTTGAAAAATAATCATTTATCCTTTAAAACCTGATAAAGGATAATTGAGATTGCCATCAAAATCAACGCCGTCCACGACAAAATGACACCTAATTTGGAGTTTTTTCGTCTTACGAAAAGCGAAATAACCCATAAAACCGTGCTTATAGCCGCAACGGTAAAAACTATAACTGCATTTGACATATATTAAGAAATTTTTAAGCGCAAAGATATAAAAAATCTGTGGAATAATATTTGTAATTCTTAAAATATCACAGTAATTTTGCGCTTAGAAAAAAATTGACATGAAAACAAAAATATATATATTCATTTTTACGGCTGTGTTGCTTTTGACTTTTTCTAAATCGGCTGAAAGTCAGAGCAATACCTCAACTATTGACACTGCGGGAATGAGGGCGAATTTAAACTCGTTAACACAAAAAATAGAGACCTGCAAAGCCGAAGGTAATTATGAAAATTTTGACAAATACGTTTTAGAAGGCTTAGAAATCTGTTATAAATTAAAAGATACTGCGGAGATAGCACATTACTTATTTGAAACGGCAAGGTCGTATTCCAACAATATGCGTTATTCTGATGCACTAACGTATTTAGACAAATCACTTTCAATAGCCCAAAATCTCAAAGACACCGTACTTTTAGGCGATATATATTATAACCTCAGTTTAATATACGCCGAAATGTGCATTTACGATTTTGCTTTGGAATATCTTAACAAAAAACTTGAAATAGACAAGGCAACAAACGCTAAAAATTCCATTATAGAAACAGAACTTACAATAGCATTGGCAAAAGGCGATTCTTATGAAGTTGACAACGACACAACCTCTCTTTTAGACGCATTGGAAAAATGCGAAAAATATTTCCGAATGGCGGCGGAAATCCCCGAATTGTTCAATATATTTGTAAACGCATGCAGCAACATTCCGCTGATGTACATTAATGCAATGGAGTTTTCGGACGAAAAACGCGCAGCAGAGTTTCTGGCACGGGCAGATACTATTTACTGTGCCGGTTTGAAATTATCTAACGACTCCCCCATAGTCAAACTCTATATGTTTCGGGCAAAAATCGCGCTTTTTTGCGCTAAAAATAATTTTTCAGCAGCAAAAAAAAGTTTGGAAACATTCGACCGATACGAATTTGATGATGTGTCTAATTGCTTTTATGTTTGGGGGGCATGTACTTACTACAAAGCCGTTAACGATTATAAGAACTACTTGAAACTTTCCGCAGAACAAAGGCTGATAGACCACAAAAAATTTTCATCGGAGACGTGCGCAAAATACGAGCGCAATCAATCGGAAACGCAATACAAAGCAAAATTAGCCGATTATGAAAGAGAAGCAAAAGAACGCGAAAAACTTTTTGAATTAGAAAAAGAAAGAGCCGGAATCCAAAACAACGGTATGTTAGCCGTGATATTGATAGTTTTGATAATTGCCGTAATTAAAGTCATTCAACTGCGCAGAACAAACCGCGTAAACCAAACTTTGAAAAAAACTAACGAAGATATTAATTTCAGAAACAAGAAATTACAAGAACTTCAAGACAAAATTTTAAGTCAAACAGAAGAAATCAAAACTCAGAACGCCCTCATCGAAGAGCAAAGAAACAACCTCAAAGACATCAACGAACATCTTGTAGGTTCGATACGTTATGCGCAAAGAATACAAAAAGCGGCTGTTCCGTCAAAAGAAATGATGGATAAGATTTTCCCCGAAAATTTCGTCTATTGGCAGCCCAAAGACATCGTTTCGGGCGACTTTTATTGGGCGGCAACCGATGATAGCAGAAAATACCTCATCACGGCAGACTGTACGGGACACGGCGTACCGGGAGCGTTGCTCAGTATGCTCGGAATTTCGGTCATAAGCGACTGTTTTGCTACCATAACACCGCAAACAACGGCAAGCGAACTTCTTGATGCGGTAAAAAACAAATTTTTGGAATCGTGGTCAAAAAGCGGCGGCAACATCGAAGACGGTATTGATATGGCGCTTATGGTGGTTGATGAGAAAAACAATACGCTTCAATACGCAGGAGCAAAACGACCGCTGGTTATGGTAAGGCAAAACGAAGCCACGGTTATAAAACCGGACAAACTTTGTATCGGTTACAACATAAAAAAAATAGACAAGGATTTCACCAATTATGTCATCAAGACCGAAAAAGGCGATATGTTTTACGCTTTTTCGGACGGAATTCCCGACCAATTCGGCGGTGAGGACGGCAAGGCAAAATTTTCTCAGAAAAACTTGCTGGAACTTCTGTCGAACATTTCGGACTTTTCGCCTGAAATTCAGCAGTCTTCAATAAAAGCAAACGTTGCAAATTGGATGGACTATGAAGGCAAAAAAACAAAACAACTCGATGACCAATTGCTGATAGGAATCAGGGTGTAATTTTTTTTAATGCGAGTGGTAAATATTAAAAATATTTTTGTAATTTTGCAATCTAAACTATACCTGAATTTTTAAAAAAAATATCTTTCAAAAAAAGTTCGGTATACATATTGCATTTTAATATAAAGTACAAATTCTGGGAAAAAAATTCAGAGATGAAGAAACTGACATTATCACATTTTTTAGTCAAGAATTTCGATTTGAGACAGCAGGAGATACCGATTTTTCTCATGCTGTTTGCTCATTCGTTTTTTCTCGGTTTGGGCGGTGCATTCTATTTCACACCCGCAAACTCTGAATTTATTCGCTATTTCGGCAGCGAACAGTTACCATACGCATATATGGTTTCGGGAATCGCAGGTTTTGTGTTCACACAACTTTACTCTTGGGCGCAAAAAGTGATTGACAGCCGCAAACTTTTTATGTTTGCCCTTTCGTTTATGACGATAGTAACGCTTGCCTCGCCGTTTTTTGTCGGACACGTGGACCCTAAATATCTGAGTTTCTTTGTCTTTATTTGGGCATGGCCATTCTTGTCGATGATAGGCATAGAAACGGGTGCTTTGTCGCTGAAATTCTTGAACTTGGTACAGGTAAAAAGAATTTTCGCGCTGTTTAGTATCGGCGGCGTTTTGGCGGCAATGCTCGGTTATTTGATAATCCCGCTTTTGAAAAACGTTATTTCTCACTCGTATACATTATTGTTTATCAGTGCGTTAAGTTTTATTGTCGGCATTTTGACACTAATTTCTCTTTACAATAAATACCCCGAAAAACTTAAAGAAGAGAAAAAACGTTTGGCAGAAGAAAACAAAAAATTGATTTCTTTCAAACAGCCGGAAGACGGCACGGGCTTGTTGCAAATGCTGAAAAGACCGTATTTTAAATACATTTTCATCTGCGCAACGCTCTCGATGACAATTATTTACATCACGGACTTTTCGTTTCTTTCAACGGTAAAAATACAAATTCACCCCGACAATACGGCTCAGTTTTTGACCCTCGTATATGCGGGTCTTAAAATTGGAGAACTTCTTCTGTCGTTTTACTCCGCAAAAATTTTGAGTAAATACGGCGTGAAGTTAGGTCTTATGATTTTGCCGTTATGTATGGTTGTTGTGGTAACCTTAGCAGCCTTTGTTGGTCTGTTTTGGAGTGTTAACGTGATAATGTTTTTGATTTTAATCACGATTAACAAATCTCAGGAAAGAATTTTAAGACGCGGACTTGACGACCCCGCTTTCAACATACTTTATCAACCTCTGCCCGAAAACGAAAAAGCCGAAGTACAAACAAAAGTAGGTGTGGTTCAACAGTTTTCGACCGGTATTGCGGGCGTTGTCATCTGGGGCGTCAACTCTCTGATAAAACTGACGGGCGAATATGATTTCAGATATTTTCTGATTTGTTTTATTCCGATTTTGGTTTTGTGGGCAATCAGCAGCAAAAACTTGTACGTCAGTTACAAAGCCACGATAAAACAAATCGTTGCCGACATCTCGAAAGAAAAACGCCGCGATGTCGCTAAAAATCAGTACGGCGCAGAATTAATCAGAAAATACGTCAAGAACAACAATCAGAAGGTTCAGAACTTGGCAGTAACGGTTTTGGCAGAAACTTCGCCGCGAAGTCTCGAAAGTTATGCCACACAACTTCTTGAAATAGAAGATACTGCGGTTATAAAATCGGTTTTGAAAAGCATAGACCCGACGTGGAGAAAACGTATCGCCGCCTCATGCAAAACCGTCAACAAAGACAGCAATAACATCGAAATAAAACTGCTTTCTGAAAGAGCGGTCAACTATCTCGATTTTGACGATATAAAGGACATCACTGACGACGATATTACCGCCTTAGAAACAAGTGCATACGTCAGCGACAAAATAAAACTGATAAAAGTAATGATGTCTTCCGACAAATATTTAAACGAAGACATTATTTTCAGACTTCTTGACTGCGAAGACAGAAACGTAAAATCTGCTGCAATCACCCTCGCGGGAAAACTCCGCACGCAGAGAATCATTTACAAACTGATTTCGCTGCTTGAATCGGTGGAATATTACAACACGGCAGGAACTGTTTTGTTGGATATGGGCGACAGAGTTTTGCCGGCTCTTAACGAATACTTCGACAAATGCAAAGATCCTGACATATTGCTCAGAATCATAGAGTTGTATGCGAAATTCGGGTCTGCTCCGGCAAGGGCTCACCTTATCAAAAACATAAATTATCCTAACAGAGAAGTACAACTTGCCGTTATCAGTGCGCTTAATTTCTGTAAGTTTCAGGCAACGGACGAAAAGGATATAATGATTATCAAACAAAAAATTTCGGACATCGTCGAAAATATTGTTTGGATAATGTCGTCTTTGGAAGACATCGAAGACGAAAAAAACACTTTGAAACTTTTTCAGGCTCTCGATATGGAAAGAGAAAACAATATCGAAGTGCTTTTCAACCTTTTGTCTTTTATCAACGAACCGAGGCTTATTAACCTCATTCAGAAGAACATAATCGGTAAAAACAACATCTTTGCGGTTGAAATTATCGACAACAATTTCTCCAAAGATTTAAAACAGATAATCACGCCGCTTTTTGAAGACTTGGCATCAGTACAAAAAATCAAAAAACTTTCGGGATTTTTCCCGCAGGAAAAACTCTCTTTTGAAGACCGCCTGAAAGCAATCATCAAAAGGGAATATTCTAAACTTGACGCATGGACGGTTTCAAAAGCAGTGGAACTTTTGGGGAAACAGCACAAATCAAAAATCAACGATTCGCAGCGTTCAAGCGTTATTGATTACAAAGATTTGACGCTTTGGGTCAGCACAAACATCGAAGACGTTTTGACCAAAATCCGCAAATCAGAAATTCCTGACGAAATTTTCTTGTGCCTTTATCACACGGAAGAAATCGTCTATTCGGTTGCGGCAAAAATAGTTTACGAGGAAAACCCGCTTAAATGCGGCGACTATCTCGGCAATATGACGGAGAAAAAACAGAAACTCCTCTCCGACTTAAAAACCGACAGTCCGCTGCTTACCGACAGGTTGAAAATGATAAAAAGGCATCCGCTTTTCGTAAGCCTGCCCGAAAACCTGTTGATAAAATTTTCGGAATACCTCAGCGTAAAACACCTTAATAAAGATGACGAAATTGACACCGAAGAAGAAAGCGACAACTTGATTATTGTCGCAAAAGGTACTTTGAGTACAAGTAATTCGTCAACTGACAGCATTTATTTCTTCAAAAACGATATTATAGCACGCGGAGTAAACCTTGACAGAGACGTAACCTCTCTGATTGCTAAAAAGGATTGTACGGTAATGCTGATTAACAAATATATCTATTACGATATTTTAATCCGCAAAACCGAAATCATTCCTTACGTTTTTGACGAAAACAACAGGGCTATGCGAGCAGAAACGGAAGAACACGAAAAGGTTAATGCAGATTAACAATTTCGGCACGTATGTTGTAAGTATTTACTGTGAACACAAAAAAATCGAATCATGGAAAAAGCAGTTAAAATATTTACGGAATGTCCCGTTTTAGGTGGTTTTACGTTAACGGTAAGAGACGATTGGAACTACAAACTAAAACAAGTAAGTATCACCGAAGGCGAAAAAGAGGCTTACATCTCAACCTTCGGCGAGCAAATCATAACTTACAACGAGTTTTTTTCTTGGTGGAAACAACTCGGCGGACGAAAAGTTTCAACGGTTAAAGTAGGACTTGTATAAACAAAAAAGAATATATTTTAATAATCAAACGTATAAGGGAATTTTTTTTAAAAATGAACGAAAGTGTTAAAATATTTGAAGAAAGTACGATGATCGGCGGGTATGCACTCGCCGTCAGAGACGATTGGAGCTACAAGATTAAGCGTGTCAACGTAACGGAAGAAGAAAAGGACGCTTACATCAAGGAGTTCGGGGAAAATATTGTTACTTTCGACGTCTTTTTCAACTGGTGGGTAAAGTTCAACGACTACGGAAAATATTCAAAATAATCTACGTTAACTCTAATTAACACACTTCTTAATAAAAGTTTAAAGTACCGATAAACATAAAATAAACTTGTATTTTATGAATATTTTACTATATGTAATGTATTATTAACTTTGACAGTTTACATTTATACTTCTAAACTTTCCTTTTATAAAAATACATTTTACTCTAAGTAAAGTAAAATATAGAAAATCATCACTTTTTTTTGGCTAAGAAAAAAAAAGACACGACCTTTGCAGCGTCATTCAAACAAGGGTGAACGGGGCAATAAAAATAATGATTGCCGAACTAACGAAACTAAATATGAAAAAAATTATTACATCTTTGGTTTTGATTCCCGTGATTCTGATAGGTATGCCGACAACAAGGTCGCTGTCAGAAAAATGGGATTCTGAATTGGAAAAAAATTGTAAAACAGAAAATTTCGATTTGGAAAACGCTCTTATGTGCAGCGAAAAAGCGAATTACGAAACCGCGATTAACTTTATCAAAGCACACGAAGGCTATGCCGGCGGCAAAGAATACGTTTGTGTATCCGGCAGAAGAACCATCGGATACGGACATGTTATCAAAAAAGGAGAAAAATTTGCGGACAAAATTAGCAAAGAATTTGCAGATAGTCTTTTAAGAGACGATTTTTCGCGGGCATATAACCTTGCCTCAAAGTACACTCCGCAACTAAAAGGCAGCCGTAAATTAGCGGTCGCACATTTCATTTACAGCAAAGGCATAACTGCGTTTTTAAAAAGTTCGCTGCGCAAGGCGATAAAAAGAAACGCACCCGTCGATGAAGAATTTTCAAAATGGTGTTATTACACCGATTATAAAACCGGGGCAAAAATTTATTCAAAAGTAGGTGCGGGTATTCAACGTTGGGAAAACGCAATGTGGCACAAAGACGATTCATTATACATAGCACATAAAAAAAATTCGGAGAAGGTATTCTTTTCTAAATAGAGGGACTAAAAAAAGATAGAGGGACATAAAAAGAAACCGATTCTTCGACTATAATCAGGCGGCTGTCAAAAAAAAAATTTTTCTTGACAGCCCCTTTTTTATAACGATTGCGCAATCGTTTGCGCAATTTTTCCGTTCATTTTGACTAAAAAATTAAGATTTTCCGCAAAATAACCCGTAAAATTGCAGCAGAAAACAAAATTAAGTAAGGAAAAAAATGAAAAGTTATATCAAACACGATCCATGGAAAATCATCGAGGATAAATTTAATCCCGATTACAACAAAATCTCTGAGAGCATTTGTTCGCTCGGCAACGGAAAATTCGGTCAAAGAGCCAATTTTGAAGAGACATTCTCAGGCAAAACTCTTCAAGGAAACTATGTTTCAGGCGTTTATTATCCTGACAAAACCCGTGTCGGCTGGTGGAAAAACGGCTATCCCGAATATTTCGCCAAAATGCTCAATGCGCCCGACTGGACAGGCATAAAAATCAATATAGAAGGTGAAGAACTCGATTTGGCAAAATGCAAAGTTGAAAATTTTTCAAGAGTTTTGGATATGAAACGCGGCGTTTTGGAACGCAGTTTCACCGTCGAAACAGAGAGCGGAAAACGTTTGGAAGTTAATTCAACGAGATTTCTCTCTATCGCAAGAGACGAAAATGCAGCAATAAAATACACTGTTACTCCGAAAAATTTCTCCGCAAAGGCAGTAATTACCAGCGGTGTTGATGCCGACATCAAAAACGAAGATTCCAATTACGACGAAAAATTCTGGATTGAAATCGACAAAGCCGCAGACGAAAACATTTTCGTTACCGCCGAAACTAAAAAAACGAAATTCCGCGTTTGCACGGCTGTTATCAACTTTCTCCCTGAGGTCATTGACACTAAATCAGTTTCAAAAGAAAAATACGCCGCAAAACAATATACGGTTCAATTAACGGAGAATAAAAGTTTCACTATTTATAAATATGCAGCCGTAACTTCAACTATGTATTACGGCGAAAACGAACTTCTCTCCAAAACTTTGGAAAGTCTGAAAAAAGCCGCAAATGACGGTTTTGACACGCTTTTGAAAGAGCAGGAAAACGCTTGGGACGAAAAATGGAAAGAATCTGACATCATCATCGAAGGGGACGTTGCCGCTCAACAAGGCATACGTTTCAACATTTTTCAGTTAAACCAAACCTACACCGGCAGAGACGAGCGTTTGAACATCGGACCCAAAGGTTTTACCGGCGAAAAATACGGCGGCACAACATATTGGGACACAGAGGCTTACTGCTTGCCGTTTTATCTCGCAACGGCTGACAAAAAAGTTGCTCATTCGCTTTTAGTATACCGTTGGAAACACCTAAAAAAAGCAATCGAAAACGCTGAAAAACTCGGCTTTACTCACGGCGCGGCACTTTATCCGATGGTAACGGCAAACGGCGAAGAATGTCATAACGAATGGGAAATCACGTTTGAAGAAATACACCGCAACGCCGCAATCGCAAACGCAGTCCGCATTTACGTTGATTACACCGGCGAAGACAAATATTTAGCGGAATACGGTTTGGAAGTTTTAATCGGAATTTCAAGATTTTGGGCACAACGCGTCAACTGGTCTACTGACAAAGAAAAATACGTAATGCTCGGAGTTACAGGTCCTAACGAATACGAAAACAACGTCAACAACAACTGGTATACTTCGTATTCGGCGGTTCAGAATTTAAAATACACACTTTGGGCAATTGATTTCGTCAAAAATAATTACGCCGCTGATTATCAGCGCATTAAAACTGTTTGCGACTTCAACGAACAAGAAACCGAAAAATGGAAAGACATCATCGAAAAAATGTATCTCGGTTATGACGAAAAACGTAAAGTCTTCATTCAACATGACGGTTTCTTAGACAAAGAGTTAATACCCGTAAGCGAACTCGACCCGAAAGTCCGCCCGATTAACCAACATTGGTCTTGGGACAGAATTTTAAGAAGTTGCTACATAAAACAGGCTGACGTTTTACAAGGACTTTATTTCTTTGAAAATCAGTTTGATAACGAAACTATAAAACGCAATTTCGAGTTCTACGAACAGTTCACCGTCCATGAAAGTTCTTTGTCGAGTTGTATTCACAATATTTTGGCGGCAAAAGTCGGATTATTCGACAAGGCATATCAATATTATCTCAACGCAAGCCGTTTAGACTTAGACGATTACAACAACGACACCTGCGACGGCTGCCACATTACTTCGATGGGCGGAACTTGGATGACGATAGTTCAAGGTTTCGGCGGAATGAGAATAAAAGACGGAGTGCCGAGTTTCGACCCGATTATCCCCGAAAAATGGCAGAAATACGCTTTCAAAATTATGCACAGAGACACACTTTTGAAAATCGAAGTCGTAAGAGACAGTGTCAGCGTAGAAAACCTCGGCAGCAAAACCGTAAAAGTTTTAATCAAAGGTTATCCCGCTGAAATTCAACCACATTCCAAAACAATAAAAATTTTGTAACTATGAAAAGACTTTTTTACACACTTTTAATGATTTTGTGCGCAGTAAATCTCTCCTGCGCACAAATTATAGAATGTTCGCCGGAGTTTCCGAGCGTTAATTCTCAAAATGTCGTGATAACCTTTCACGCCGACCTCGGAACAGCGGGTTTGAAAGGTTTTTCAGGCGACATCTACGCACATACGGGTGTCATTTTGAAAGGCGGTACCGACAGCGATTGGAAAAACGTTGTCGCCGACTGGAACAAAAATCTCGACAAATGCAAATTAACCCGCATTTCGACAGACACTTACACTCTTAACATCGGCAACATAAAAGATTTTTACGCGCTTGACGATGCAACGGCTGAAAAAGTCGCAAAATTAGCATTTGTTTTCCGCTCGTCAGACGGCAAAAAAGAAGGGAAAAACACCGGCGGGACAAATATTTTTTACGAAGTTTATGCCGCTGATGAATTTAATCTTACCGTCAAAACTCCGGAAGAAAAAATGATTTTCGTCAACGCCGGCGAAATTATAAAAATAGAAACAGCAACAAGCACCGAGGCAGAAATTTCTTACTTTCTTGACGGCGAAAAACTTTCTCTTAGCGGAACTTCAATAGAAATCACCGCTGAAACCTCCGGCTATCATGTCATAAAAATAACGGCAGATAACGGCAACAAAACCGTCGAAAAATCAATATCTTACATGGTAAGACAAAATGCCGTAACCGCTGAAATGCCCAAAGGTTTACGTCGCGGCGTTAACTTTACAGGCGAAAACGAAGCAACTTTTGTACTCTTTGCTCCGAACAAAAAGAACGCATACGTCATCGGCGATTTCACGGATTGGCAAATCACCGCAACTTCGGCAATGACACTCTCAGAAGACGGAAAATATTTTTTCTGCACAATCAGCGGTTTGGACAAAGACAAAGAATACGGTTATCAATATATCGTTGACGAAACAATCAGAATAGCAGACCCTTACACCGAAAAAATTCTTGACCCCGACAACGACAAATATTTAACCAAAGACATTTATGACGGCAATTTAACTTATCCGCAAGACAAAACTTTCGGCATAGTTTCCACTTTTACGCTCAACAAAAAAGCGTATAATTGGCAAGCCACAAATTTCACTGCACCCGAAGCAAAAGACCTTATCATTTATGAAATGTTAATCCGCGATTTCACGAAAGAAGGCACGGTGAAAGCCGCTAAAAATAATCTCGACTACCTTGAAACTCTCGGAATTAACGCAATAGAATTAATGCCGGTTTCAGAATTTGAAGGCAACAATTCTTGGGGTTATAATCCGTCGTATTGTTTTGCCGCTGACAAGGCTTACGGCACAATAGAAGATTACAAAGAGTTTATTGACGAGTGCCACAAACGCGGAATCGCTGTCATTCAGGACGTTGTCTTGAACCATGCTTTCGGCTCGTCGCCTTTTGTACAATTATATTTTGACGGAGAGAAAACCACCAAAGAAAGTCCGTGGTTTAATGTTACCTCGCCGAATACGGTTTATTATTGGGGACATGACTTCAACCACGAAGCACCTGAAACCCAAGCACTTGTAGATTCCGTTATGAGTTATTGGATGCAAGAATACAAAATCGACGGTATCCGTTTTGACTTCACGAAAGGGTTCACGAATACGCCCGCAACCAACGACGCACAATGTTCGGCTTACGACGAATCGCGAATCAAGATTCTCAAAAGAATTTACGACAAAATGCAGCAAATCAATCCGAAAGCCTATATGATTTGCGAACATTTGACCGACAATTCAGAAGAAAAAGTTTTGGCAAATTACGGAATTTTACTTTGGGGCAATTTGAATTATGCTTTTTGTCAGTCAACAATGGGCTATTCGTCGGGCAGCAATTTAAATTCTTTGGACTACACTCAGCGCGGTTTTGAAAAACCGGCACTTATTTCTTACGCAGAAAGCCACGACGAAGAACGTATGATGTTTAAATGTTTGAATTATGGTCAAACGACTGCAAAATATGACGTTAAAGACTTGAACACGGCTCTTAACCGCATGAAAGGCGCAGCGGCAGTATTGTTGTCGATGCCCGGACCGAAAATGATTTGGCAGTTCGGCGAGTTAGGTTACGATTATTCAATTAATTACGACCCGTCAACCGGCACTGAAAGAAACGAAGCCCGCACCGACAAAAAACCTTATCCAGAAAATTATTTGGATAACGAAAGCCGTAAAAGTCTTTACGATTTTTATTCAAAACTTTGCAAAATGCGCCAAACAAACGACGCTATGAAAAACGGCACAGCAAAAATCGAAGCCGCCGGACTGATGAAAATTATTTACAGAAAATCAGAAAATGATGATTTGATTTTTGTAGTCAACTTCAACACAGACAATACGGGCGCGAAAATCAACTTTCCGAAAGCGGGAATTTGGCACGATATGGTTTCAGGGAACAAATTAGAAGTCAGCGACTTAGCAGTTACTTACACTATGACACCGGGACAAACGGCAATCTTCACGACTGACGGAACTGATATTCCGACCCCGACTTCGGACATTACGCCGAAAAGCAACGTAAATTTTACCGTTTATCCGAATCCTTGCACTGAGTTTTTGAATATCACCTCAGACGAAAATGTAGAAAGCATTGAGATTTTAAACGCTAACGGTCAGAAAATAAAAACGTTAGAAACCATACAAAATACGGTTGACGTTTCGGATTTGAAAAACGGAGTATATTTCATTGTTGTTAAAGCAGGCAAACAAGAGACCGTAAAAAAAATAGTAAAAAGGTAAGAGAATTTCTCTAAGAAAAATTCTCTTACGCTTCAAGGAATAAATCATCAAGCGTTACTTGCGATTGAATCTGATTCGCGTATGCGTTGTGCGTAATGCCGAATGAGGTTATCATTGTCAGATGAATAGTTTTGCGGTTGTGGGTAACCGTGTTAAAAACAGATACTTTACGCCGCAATTCTTCATAATTTTTCGCCGTAAGCACAAACGGATAATCGCTGTATTTCATTTCACAAATGTTGATAACTTTGTCGTTGCGGTCAACAAGGAGGTCGATTTGTGCGCCGTCGTGTTCCCCGTTAGCAGAGACTCTCCAAGAGTTAACCGAAGATATTATGCCGCTGATACCGAGTTTTTTCTTGATTTGCGGAATGTGCCAAAGACACAGCCGTTCAAAGGCTAAACCCTGCCACGAAATGCGGTTTTTAGTACCGGCACTATGAGTGTAAAAATTGCTGTCATGAGTGTTGTTATGCTTAATGTAATGGTAATAAAACAGCGTAAAATTGTCAATCAATTGATACAAAACGTCTTTGGTTTTCTTCTTAAAAGCATAAAACTTCCTGATAAAAGTACATTGTTCCAACTCAGAAAGTACATTGTTGAATGTAGCATTATCATAAAGCCCCGAAGCCTCTAAAATTTCGCTGCGTGTCATACCCGCTTTTTTACCGCATAACGCTGCAATCACCGACAAATGAGGCGATTCGTTTTCAAAAAGCGATGAAAACATAGAATTGAACTCATTTTTCAGCGGACTATTTTCTCCGAAAAACATTATGTCAATGTTTTGACTTATACTCAAACCGTTTTGCAAAAAAGTCCAATAAAACGGAATCCCGCCTAAGGCCATATAACCTTCGGCGATTTCCTGCCTTGACATTACAATATTATTAACACTGACAAATTGTTCACATTCTCCGAGTGTAAACGGACAGAGATAAATTTGCATCGTAACCCTGTTGTGAAGTCCGCCGTGATTATTGATGATTTTATTGATAATCCACGATGTTGCACTTCCGCAAATTATCAGCACAATATCTTTACGTGCAGAAGCCCAAGCATTCCAAAAGTTTTCTAACGCGCTAATAAACATTGATTTAGTAGTATCAAGCCATGAAAGTTCGTCAATAAAAACTATTTTTTTGTCTTTTTGCGGCAAGGACTCCAAAAGTTCTTCGAGCGCATGAAAAGCCATACGCCAGTTTTTCAGAGTAGAAGTTTTCAGTCCGTATTTTTTCAGCGACAGCCTGAACTCGTCAAGTTGTTCTTCACGCGGCAATCCGTATAAACCTGTATGCGTAAAAGCAAATTGATTGTTAAAAGTTTCTCTAATGAGAAAAGTTTTGCCCACACGCCTCCGTCCGTAAACGGCACAAAATTGGGATTCTTCCTTTTTACAAAGGTTCAATAACTGCTGTCTTTCGTAATTTCTTCCAATCAACATAATACTTGCGGTATTGGTTTATGCGGCAAAATTAATAAAAAAATCGGATTTACTGCGGAAATCTCATATTTTTTTTGAGATTTCCGCAGTAAATCGACTATTTTTAGCCGATATACTGCGGAAATCTCATATTTTTTTTGAGATTTCCGCAGTAAATACAAAAACTTTTTTGCAATCGTTTGCGCAGTTTTTCTGCTGTTTTGTGCTTAAAAATCACGCTTTTATCGCTGTATTTTAATAAAATTGCACAAAATAATTATTAAAAAAAATTAGCAATGAAAAAAATTTTATTATACCCGCTGATTGCATTGTTTGCTTCATGCGGCGGCGGACAAGTTGAAAAACAAGAAATTACGATTCCTCAAAGCAACATTTACGAGGTTAATATTCGTCAGTACACTCAGGAAGGAACGCTTAACGCTTTCACTGAAAAACATTTGGCGCGTTTACACGAGCAAAACGTTGACATTCTGTGGCTTATGCCGATTTTCCCGATTAGCGAAGAAGGCAGAAAAGGTACGCTCGGAAGTTATTACGCCGTAAAAAACTACACCGAAGTCAATCCCGAATTCGGCTCATTAGACGATTTAAAAAATCTTGTAAATCAAGCACATAAATTCGGTATGAAAGTTATTCTCGATTGGGTGGCAAACCATACGGGCAAAGATAACGTTTGGACAAAAGAGCATAAAGATTTTTACACGCTTGATTCTTTGGGCAATCCGGCTGTTCCCGAAGGTACGGATTGGGACGATGTCGCTGACCTCAATTACGACAACCCCGAAATGCGCAAAGCAATGATTGAAGCGATGAAATTTTGGCTCAAAAATGCTGACATTGACGGTTTTAGATGCGATGTTGCGGGCATGGTTCCGACCGATTTTTGGGTTGACTGCCGCAAAGAATTAGAAACGGTTAAAAAGCCGATTTTCATGCTTGCCGAGGACGCTCAGCCTGAAATTCACAAGGCTTTTGACGCAAGTTATAATTGGAAAATTCATCACGTTTTAAACAAAATCGCTCAGGGCAAAAACACCGCCGACAGCCTCGCAGAAGTTATTTTGCAAGAACAAAAAGATTTCAAGAAAGAGGATATTTTGATGAACTTTACCTCTAATCACGACGAAAATTCTTGGAGCAAATCCGAGTACGACCGCATGGGTGATTATGTAAAAACAATGGCGGTTTTAACATATTATTTACCCGGAATGCCACTTTGTTATTCGGGTCAGGAAGCCGCAAATAAAAAGGCGTTAGAATTTTTTGAAAAAGACGTTATTGATTTTTCAAATGTGCCTTTGAAAGATTTTTATGCCGAATTAAACAAGGCAAAACACACTCATTCAGCACTTTGGAACAACGACATTAAAATTTTGAGCAGCAACGACAACGTTTTTGTTTTTGAAAGACAAAGCAAAGACGAAAAAATTCTCTGCGTTTTCAATTTCAATGAAGGCGAAAAAGAAGTGCCGTTAGAAGGCGGCAAAACCGTAAAAGTAAAAGGCAAAGGGTATGAAATAATGGTTGAATAATATTGTTAGATGCGACCAAATCTTACTTTTTTACCCCACTTTTGGTCGCATCTAATAAAAAAAATATTTTTTGCACAAAATCATTTTTTTTCTACTTTTGTGCTGAAAATATTGGGCGTTTATTTACGCTATTAGTTTTTGACGCACTGAAACTTCGCAACTTTCACTGAACTTGTCAAAACGATAGCAACGATAAACGCCGTGGGTAGATAATGTAGGTACGCAATTTTTTGTGTGCCTTTGTTATACTTACGGCGTGAGGATTCGTTGCTCGTTTTTACAAGTTCGGGTAATGCGAAGACCTCAGTGCGTGGAACGGGCGAAATATGGATTCCACGCTTATTTTTTTGTCAAGTCTGAAATCGGAATCTAATCGGATAAAAAAAACTTCTCTTTAAAATATGTGCATACATGTGGGGCAAATGATACAACAACGTTTGAAACAACAAGGGCAAAGCGTTACATGGTTTGCAAAACAATTATGTTGTAACCGCACTAATATTTATAATATTTTCAAGAAAGAAAACGTTGATACAGAACTACTTAAACATATTTGTAAAATTCTTAATTACAATTTTTTTCAAGACATGGCTGACGATATAAATGGAAATGTGTCTACAAATTCGTAACATTTTTGTCGAAATATTGGAGACGGTGTTTTCTTGTCAGGGGAGAATATTGTGCATAATTTTGCCGCATATTATTTAACAAAAAAAAATATCAAAATGAAGAGATTAACCAAAAATTTTATTAGCAAATTGCTTGTTTTGGCAGTTTTGCTCTCGTTGAGCGTTAATTCGTTTGCTCAACAAAACGACAAAGGACTCGTAAAAGTTCGCCAATATGATGGCATTTATGTCTTTTGTGATAATGAACCTATTAGCGAATATGAAATTGTTAATAGAATGCAAATAAAACTTGCATGGTCAGGACATTACACTGAAATTAGAAAAAGATTTCTGAAAGAAGCCAAATCATATCCGATGGCACAAGCAATTGTACTTGCTGACGGTGGTAGAGCAATTGCAATTAAGTTTAAAGATTCTAATGATGAGAATATTGATATTGCCCGTGCAACAAAAGAAAATGGTGTATACATTTTTACGGATTGTACTCCGCTTTCTGAATATGAAGTTCTAGGGGAGAAAAAAGTTGCCTCAACAGCAAGAGCCGCAATGGGAATGTCAGTTTCGTATACCACAGTAAAAGAAAAATTAACAAAAAAAGCCGTTAAAGAATATCCGAATGCATCAGGCATCCTTTTGGATTTTGGAGGTGTATCGGATAAAACAGAAATTATAAAATTCAAATAATCAAATACAAATAATCTTATCAAAAAATGAAAAAAGTTAAGTTTTTGTTCGCCATGTTACTTATGGTAACGGCGTTAGGATTCACCGCTTGTAGCGATGACGAAGAAGATACCGATGTAAGAGACCAAGCAATCGGAAATTATTCCGTCACCACGACAGTTTACGTTGAAGATGAAGGCAAATTAGTTTCGTTTGCCTCAGAACTTTCAGAACTTGGTGATGCTCTCGGCATGAAATTTAATGAAAGTGATTTTCAAGTTAAAGGTACGGCAACCGTTTCAAAAAGCGGCGATAACAAAATCCTTATCAAAGAAGACGGCGCTGACGGCGACCAATGGATTTTGAACAACATCAGAGAAGCCTCAAACGGTTTTGTTTTCGATGTTGATGCTACAACCGTTGATGATGTTAAATTTACAAATTATTCAGGCTATCATCTTGAAGGTGAAACAAAAACATACGGCGGCGGTTATATTTCTGCAAACAAGAAATTAGAGTTCTACATCTATTCTACGATGGAAGAAGTTTTGGACGCAGCCCTCGATGAAGAAACGGAAGATGCTTTGGCAGACCTCCTTATTGCAGGTGGTTACACCGCAGAAGATGCTAAAGAAGATGCTAAACAAAAAGTTGTTTTTGAATTTACTCTTACAAAAAAATAATTCCGACAAATTATTTTATTGTTATGCGGTTTTGGTTCTTGAAATCAAAACCGCTTTTTTTTGTCCTAAAAATTAGTAACTTTGTGCCGCTAAATATTTAAAAAAAATGGAAAACAAACCATCAATACAATCGAATCTCAGCCGTGAAATTTTATTTTATAAGGACGGTAATAATGAAGTAAAAATAGAAGTCGTCTTGCAAAACGAAAATTTATGGCTTACGCAAATGCGTATGGCAGAATTATTTGGAGTTCAAAAGGCTGCTATTTCCAAGCATTTAAAAAATATTTTTGAAGACGGTGAACTTGAAGAAAATTCAGTTGTTTCCATTTTGGAAACAACTGCCTCAGACGGGAAAAAATATAATACGAATTTTTATAACCTTGACGCTATAATTGCCGTCGGCTATCGTGTAAATTCCAAAAAGGCTACGATGTTTAGGGTTTGGGCGACAAAAATTCTAAAAGAATACGTCATCAAAGGTTATGCAATGAACGATAACCGTCTCAAAGAACCTGAATATTATTTCGGTAAAGATTATTTTGAAGAACAATTAGAACGCATACGAGACATTCGTTCAAGCGAAAGACGGTTTTATCAAAAAATTACGGATATTTATAGTAAGTGTAGTGCAGACTATGATGTTAATAGTCAGACTACTAAACAATTTTTTGCCACTGTTCAAAATAAACTGCATTTTGCAGTTTCGCACCAAACAGCAGCAGAAATAATTTATAATCGCGCTAATCATAAAAAGCAAAATATGGGACTGACATCTTGGAAAAATGCTCCACACGGTGCAATCAGAAAACCTGATGTCAGTATCGCAAAAAACTATTTGAATGAAGAAGAAATTAAAAATCTCAACGAAATAGTTACGATGTTTCTCGATTATGCGGAACGGCAGGCTCGACGTAGACAGATAATGTATATGCAGGATTGGATAGAGAAACTTGATTCTTTTTTACAATTCAATGAAGAGGATATACTCCACAACAGCGGCAAAGTAACACATGAAATTGCAAAGGCTTTTGCAGAAAGCGAATTTGAACAATACAAAAAAATTATTGACTCTACTTACAAAAGCGATTTTGATAAATTTTTAGAAGATAGTTCTAATGTGCTTTTTTAAAATTTTTCGCAATCGTTTGCGCATTTTCTATACTTGTTTCTTGATAAAACATTATGATTCAGAGTAAAAAACGCTTAAATTTGCGATTGTAAACTATAAACATAATTTTTTTGAAAAGACATGAAAACAAAATTTCTGACGGCGTTGTTAGCGGCCTCAGCCCTAAACGTCAGCGCACAAAATTTAAAAGTTCAGCCTGAATTTTGGTATTCGGGCTTTAAAAATCCTGAGGTTCAGGTCTTGATTTACGGCGAAAACGTCAGCCGTTCCAAAGCCACTATCACGGCAAAAGAAACTAAACTCCTTAGCGAACAAAGAGTTCAAAACAAAAACTACTTGTTCTTAAACCTTAAAGCCGGCAGCGCAGAAAAGTTTGAAATCATTTTGCAGGATTCCGTCACAAAGAAGAAAAAGCCGGTAAAAATCGCTTACGAAATCAAAGAACGCACAAAACGCTCTTACGGCTTTTCTGACAAAGATTTGATGTGCCTTATTATGCCCGATCGTTTCGCTAACGGTGATGTCAACAACGACAATATGCCCGGAATGTTGGAAAAAGCCAACAATTCTGACCCGAACGGCAGACACGGCGGCGACCTCAAAGGCATTGAAGACCACGTTGATTATCTCAGAGACCTCGGCTTAACCGCAATTTGGTTGAACCCCGTTCTTGAAAACAATATGCCCGTTTGTTCGTATCACGGCTACGCAATCACCGATTTTTATAAAGTTGATGCACGTTTCGGCACAAACGAAGATTACAAACGCCTTTCTGAAAAACTTCATCAAAACGGCATAAAACTCGTTATGGATATGATTTTCAACCATTGCGGAAGCAACAATTTCTTGTATAAAGACGTGCCGGATTCCACATGGTTTCATTTTTGGATAGAGGGTTACACGCCGTCAAATTACAGAGGAACGGCTTGTTTTGACCCGCACGTTTCAAAAAGCGATTACAAAAAAATGGACGAAGGCTGGTTTGACACTTCAATGCCTGACATCAATCAGAAAAACGAAATGTTCTTAACCTATTTGATTCAAAATTCGATGTGGTGGGCAGAATATGTCGGCTTGGACGGAATCCGTCTTGACACTTATCCTTATAACGACAAATATGCGATGAACAAATGGTGCGACCGTATGCACGACGAGTTCCCGAATTTTTCGCTTTTGGCAGAATGTTGGTTGAACGACAATCCTTTCACCTCGTATTATGCGCCGGGAATCAAACACTTGGACGGTTTTCAGTCTGGGCTTGACCACGTAACGGATTTTCCGTTGTATTTTGCACTCAACAAAGGTTTTAACGAAGAAAACGGTTGGGATACCGGCATAGCAAGGGTTTATCAGAATTTTGTTTCTGACTTTTTGCAGCCTTATCCGGAGAACAATTTGGTATTTTTCTCTAACCACGACGTTGAACGCCCGGCTACCGTTGTCAAAGGCGATGTTGACAAGTTGAAAATGATTTATACGATAATTTTGACAACGCGCGGTATTCCGTGTCTTTATTACGGTGACGAAATTTTGTACGAAAGTCCTAAGGACGGCGACGGTTACAAACGTCAGAATATGTTTGGCGGCTGGCAGGGCGACACGAAAAATGCTTTCACCGGCGAAAATCTTTCCGCAAGAGAAAAAGATATGCAGAAATTTATTTCGACATTGGCAAATTTCCGCAAAAAATCATCGGCATTTTCGGGCAAACTTACGCATTTTGTTCCTCAGGACGGCGTTTACGTTTATTTCAGAATTAACGGCGGCGACAAAGTTATGGTTGTAATCAACTCCTCTGAAAAAGACCAAGAGATTGATTTAAAGAGATTTGAAGAGTGTATTTCTACTGCAACGAATGGTACGAATGTTATTACTAACGAAAAAATCAGTCTTCAAGGCAAAATGAAAGTAAAAGCAAAAACACCATTAGTTATAAAATTATAATTATTGTTGAGCCGCAAACACTGCGGCTCTTTTTTTATTCCTCTGACAACTGCTGGCTCATTTTTCTGTACACTGAGAACACTTTTGCCCGCGAAACAAAACCTAAATACTTGTTGTTTTCGTCCAAAACCGCAATATTAAACTTGTCGGAATTGGTGAATTTCGTTGCGACCGAATCCATACTTTCATCAATTCTGACAGTATAATCGGGACGAAAAACAAGATCTTTCACAAAAACTTTGTCGTAAAGTTCGGGCTTAAACATCATTGTGCGAATATTGTCAAGTTTGATGATACCGAAAAACGTGTTACTGTCCCTGTCAACAACGGCGAAAATATTTCGCGTGGTCTCTTCAACCGCTTTGACCAAAACTCTCAAAGAATCCTCAGGAAAAACAACCGCAAAATTTCTCTCAATCAACGTGTCAAGTTTCATAAGATTGAGAACTTTTTTGTCAGCGTGGTGTGTCATAAGTTCGTTACGCTGAGCAAGTTGGAAAGTATAAATAGAATTAGTGATAAATTTTCTCGTAACAATGTACGACAAGACCGAAACCATCAATAGCGGCACTAACAATTTATAACTTCCCGTAATCGCGGCAATTAGAAAGACCGCAGTCATCGGAGCATGCAAAACGCCGCCTATCGTCCCCGCCATTCCCACTAACGCCATGTTTTCGGGGTGAATGTTAGCAAAACCCATCAAATTCAAAATCACGGCAGTTAACAGCCCCGTATTAGCCCCAACAAACAACGCCGGCATGAAAATTCCGCCGACACCGCCCGCAACAAAAGTCAGCGACGTAGCGGCAGGTTTTAGCAGCAACAAAAACCACAAAAGCATTACGACAAGCCACGAATTGCTTTTCATTTTCAAGTACAATCCGTTCATAAACAGGAAGTTGAAGTCGCCGTTAATACAATCGTTAATCGTATCTCCGCCCTCGCCGAAAAGTGCCGGAAAAAGGAAAATCAACAGCGACAAAACCGAACCGCCGATTAAAAATTTCAGCCAAACGGATTTTACTTTTTTGAACAGATTTGCCGTAAAAATATAACTTTTCGTAAAGTAAACCGATGAAACAGCGCAAACGATTCCCAACAGCAAATAAACCCAAAATTCACTTGCCTGAAACGTGTTAGAAACTCTGAAAAAGAACAACGGATTAGTTCCCGTCAAAGCATAGGAAATCAAAACGCCGGTTACTGACGAGACCAACAACGGAGCAAGCGAAGCCATCGTCAAGTCAAGCATAAAAACTTCCAAAACGAAAACCGTTCCCATAATCGGTGCTTTGAACATTGCCGCCAAAGCCGCCGCTGTTGCACAGCCTAACATCAGAAGTTTTTGCTTATAATTAAGGTGTAAAAGCCGTCCGAGGTTAGAGCCGATAGCCGCACCTGTTACGACGGTAGGACCTTCAAGTCCCGCGCTTCCGCCGAAACCGACCGTCAGAGCCGAACCGATAACCGAAGAATACATGTTATGCGGTTTTATGACCGCACCCTCTTTTGAAATCGAATACAAAACCCTCGGTATGCCACCGGAGACATTATGACGTAAAATATAATTTACAAAAATAGTCGTTAAAAAAATACCTATTAACGGACTTATAAAATAAAGTATACTTGTCTCGTCATCAATAAAACCTGCCAACAAGCGGCTGATAGTATGTGTTGAAGTTTTCAGCACGTAAGCGATTAAAGCGGCGATAACACCTGCGATAACGCTTAAAAAAATCATATATTGATTAGTTCCGATATGACGGATTCGCCATTCGTAGAACTTAGTCATCAACCGTCTGCATTTTAATTTTCGTTTGTTTATTTTCATTCCTTTAACTTTCCGACTGCAAATTAAAACTATTAAGCGGTAAATCGTATTAAGTGAAAATTAAATTTTTAGAAAAAAAAGTTTTTTAGCCAGCAATGAAATAATTTTAGACGAATTGTTTTGATTTTGCGTATTACCCGAACAACTCCTCTGCCGTTACTTATTTAATAATCAAGAACTTATATTTTTACAAAATGTTAAAATTTCGAGTTGTTTTAATTTAAACATCTGATTATCAACAATATAATTTTTAGAACGTCGTCCCTAACTATACTTTTTTTACCACTTACGGACGAGGTTCTAAAAACTGAGTATATAACAAAATTGGACAAATTTAAAGTGGTACTTTAAATTTGTCCAATTACAGTGTAAAACATTAAATTATAATACTTTACACATTTTCTACATCAAAAAAATCCCAAATTTATTTTGTTTTAGTATTGTTGGGGTTCTTTTGGTTAGCACGATTATCTCTACCGGCTTTATGTGCTGCATTTTCACCACTTGTACCCTTATTAGCATTTTGTTGGTCTGCACTATTGTCTTGCGGTTTTTTCTTTACTTCTGACATTTTTGTTATTAATTTTAGTTATACACCCTTTCCGGCGGTTGATTTCTCCGTTGTTGCAAATATAAAACACAATTATTTCCCTGCCATACATTTTTCGTGAAACTTTTTCCATACTTTCGTGAAACTTTTTCAACAGAACCGTGAAATATTTTCACACTTTCGGCTTGTACAAAACGAAGAAATCAAAATCAAGAATTTCTGATATTTCAAAAAGAAGGTCGGTATCAATACTCTTGCGCTTGAAAATATTGTATACATTGGAACGGTCAAAATTCAGTTTTTTTGCAAACCAAGAGATTGAATGTTCCGTTTTGTTAAATACTGCCTCTATTTCTTGCCCTATGTGAATCGTGTTCATTTTTAGTTCAAGTTTCTTTAAACATTTTCTCACAATAAGCAAATAAAAAAAGCGTGTAGCCGTTTTGCTTATATCTTAGTACGAGCGTCTGGAAAATGCTTCAAAGGTATATAAGCACGAAAACGGCTCACGCATATACAGCGTGAACCTCTCGCGTACTTATCCTCACCTTTGAACATTAGTTTTCCAGACTTCGTACTAAGGAGAATAAGAGCGTAAAGCCCAATGTTATAATATGTTAGTTAAAAATTTTCTGTTTCGTAAACACTTTTTAAAATTTATGCCGTAAAGATAGAGAAAGAAATTTAAAAATCAGAGAAAAAATGAGAAAAAATTACGCATATAATAAAGGTGATTTCAAAAACTTTTCTTAAATTTGCAAAAATTGTTTTTGATTATGGAAGTTACAGAAATCAGACAAAAATTAAAAAATCAAACTTTGACGGCAATGTCAAATGCGATAGCCGAATACCTTAAAACACAACCTGTTTTAAAGGCATGGATTTTCGGTTCGTTTGCCAGAGGAGAAGATACTCCGTGGAGCGATATAGATATTCTCGTGGAATATGACCGCAAACAAACCGTAGGCCTTATGAAAATTGCCGGTATAAAAAACAATCTTGAAGATATTCTTGACCGCAACGTTGACCTTGTTGAAAGCGGAACTCTCCGCCCATACGCAGTAGAAAGTGTTAACCATGATAAAAAATTGATTTATGAGAGAACTTCCTCCCCCCTTCAATATTAAAAGAAAATTAAATTCTTAAAAAAGATTAGAATATTAAAACCGAAATATGTAAATTTGCGCAGAATCTTAACACAATAAATTACCAATAATGGATAACGAAATTTTTGACCTTATTGAAAAGGAGTACAGCCGTCAGAAAAACGGCATTGAACTTATTGCTTCCGAAAACTTTGTTTCTTCGGCTGTTATGCGTGCAATGGGTTCGGTTTTAACCAACAAGTATGCCGAGGGTTTGCCCGGCAAACGTTTTTACGGCGGTTGCTCGGTCGTTGACCAAGTAGAAAACATCGCTATCGAAAGACTTAAAAAACTTTACGATGCAGAATGGGTTAACGTTCAGCCGCACTCCGGCGCACAGGCTAACATGGCTGTTTTGTCAGTTGTTCTTAACCCCGGCGATACGTTTATGGGTCTTGACCTTGACCACGGCGGACACCTTTCGCACGGTTCTCCCGTCAATTCGTCAGGAAAACTTTACAACCACATCTCTTACAACGTCAACGAAAAAACCGGTCTTATCGACTACGACCAAATGGAAAAAGTTGCGTTGGAGAAAAAACCGAAACTTATCATCGGTGGTGCTTCGGCTTATTCACGCGACTGGGATTACGAGCGTATGCGTGCTATCTGCGACAAAATCGGCGCGTTAATGATGATTGATATGGCTCACCCCGCTGGTCTTATCGCAGCAGGTCTGTTGAAAAACCCGTTGAAATATGCTCATATCGTAACTTCAACAACTCACAAAACATTAAGAGGTCCTCGCGGAGGTATCATTTTGTTAGGCAAAGATTTTGAAAACCCGTGGGGACTGAAAACTCCCAAAGGCGTTACCAAAACAATGTCGCAACTTCTTGATTCTGCGGTATTTCCGGGTATTCAGGGCGGTCCGTTGGAGCATGTTATCGCTGCAAAAGCCGTTGCTTTCGGTGAGGCTCTTACTCCTGAGTTCAAGGCTTATCAAACGCAGGTTAAGAAAAATGCCGCTCTCATGGCTCAGGAACTTATTAACAAAGGTTATAAGATTCTCTCAGGCGGTACTGACAATCACTCTATGTTGGTTGATTTGCGTCAGAATTTCCCCGACATTACGGGAAAAGAGGTTCAGATTGCTTTGGAAAAAGCCGACATCACCGCTAACAAAAATATGGTTCCCTTTGACAGCCGCTCGGCGTTTCAGACTTCGGGCATAAGACTCGGTACACCTGCAATCACAACACGCGGAATCAAAGAAGCAGAAATCGTCAGAATCGTTGAGTTCATCGACACCGTTATCAAAAACGTTAACAATGATGACGTTATCGCAAAAGTAAAAGGCGAGGTTAACGAAATGATGAAAAATTTCCCGCTGGATAAATAGAACTCATTTTGCAAAATATGAAAAAAATATTTGCACTTCTTGCCGCCGCATTTATAACACTAAGTGCGGCAGGTCAAGATGATATGCCGGACTTTTCAGGTTTTGAAAGCGACATGATAAAACCAGCCTCAGACAACGGTGTACACTTCTGCGGAGGCGTAACTTACGATTTGGGCTTTATCGGTGAAAACGCGGCTCTCGGTTGCACGGGAGTTGTCGGCGCAAACTTTTACAATAAATTAAGGGTTGGAGGTTATTTCAACGGTATGTTAGGAATATCCGATTATTCAAGCAGATATTATGATGACTTATACAACGTATACGGCGGCATCGGCGGATTTGTAAGTCCGAGACTATTGCCGGACAAAAAAGTCAGCATTAATATCCCCGTAAAAGTCGGTTGCGGATTTATCTCTCTTGACGGTATTGATAGTTATGGCAACAGAAACGAAGAAATCGACTCAAAAACGGTTTTCGCAGTAACGCCCGGCGTTATGATGGAAATAAATTTCTGCCGTTTTTTCAGTATGTTGGTCGGTGTTAATTTCATGATTACCTCTGACGCAACGCTTTACAACGATTACGGCGACGAAACCTTAGATAAAAACGGTTTAAACAGAATTATGTTTTCGATAGGCGGAATTTTCGGCAAACATTAATAAAAAAAAACGGCAATTGCCGTTTTTTTTTATTCCCAATCATAATTACGAGAATCTTCAATGTCAATTTTTACAAGACGCTTTGCCGCCTCAAAATCCGAAATCACCTGATGAGTATACATTGAATAATCTTCGTTAGCGGAATTAACGATGATGATTTTCCCGGCTCCGAACTTTTCGGCGGCACGTATCCCCGACGGTGAATCCTCAAAAACTATAATATCTTCCGGCTTCAACAGCAACCTCTCGGCAGCGCGGAAAAATATATCGGGTTCGGGCTTGCCTTTAAAAGTATAATCGTTATAAACGAAACGTTTTTTTATAAACCATTTTTTCAAATTGTAACGACGGTAATAAAAATCCGCGTTTTCTTCATCACTGCTCGTGGCTATCGCAATCGGAATAGCACACTCCAAACAATAATTAAACAAATCCGTTACGCCGTCCTGCAACTGAAAATTATCCGTCAAAATAAGTTTACGGTAAATGCCTTCCTTTTCAGAAGCCAATGTCTGCAACTCCTCCCCCGAAAAATCCCTTTTGAAAAGATACTTAAAAATCTCAGCATTGGTCTTGCCATGCATATTTTCATGTATCTCTTTGTCGGACAGACTGATACTGTATTTTTTCAAAAAAATATTCCACGCCTTGTTGTGATAAGGAGTGTCCCACAACAAAGTCCCGTTAAAGTCAAATATAATACCTTTTTGTGCCGGCATAACAATAATAATTTATTAGTGCAAATTTATAATATTTTTTAATTAAATTCACAAAAAAATTAATGAAAAATCCAAAAAAAGTGATTACCTTTACCCGAAAATTTATCCATAGTCCGAGAATGCGGTTAAAATTTTGTATAATATTGTTATTGTGCTTGTTAGCAAACAGTTTTAACGCCTTTGCCCAGCCTGCGGCAAAGAAAAAAGTCATTGCCGGACTCGAAAATGAACTGAAAAATACATCAGGTGTAAACCAAATTTCAATTCTTTGCAACCTTAGCGGACTTTACGCACCGTACAATAAAACAAAAGCAACTAAATATCTTGACAACGCAGAAAAAATTATCAAGAAAAACGGTACAAAAAAAGTAACCGACGAAATGTTTTATTCGTTAGGCTCGGCTTATAAAGTCGTAAAACAAAAAACAAAAGCATTAACGCATTTGTCCTCGGCTCTAAAAAAAGCCAAAGCCGCAAAACATAAGGAACTTATTCAAAAAATCTATTATACTTATTACGAACTTTATAATCAAACCAAAGATTATAAGGCGTTGGAATATTACAAACTCTACATTAACGCCCTGAAAGAAAGTGAATTAAAAAGTAAAGACTTACAAATCGGTCAAATGGATTCGGCACTAAACGAGATGACCGTTTTTACCGATTCTTTGGAAAAAGTTTCTTTAGAAAAAGCACAAGAAATAGAACTTTTGAGTCAGGAAAAAGAAGACCTTGACCGTCAAAACCAAGAGCAGGACGAAGATTTGAAACGCCGTCAGGCAGAAATCGACAACAACCGCGAAATGATTGACAAACAGAGAAATCTGATTTGGACTTTTGTGGTAATCGGTGTGATTTTTTTGATTTTGCTGACTATCGTTTTTACAATGTTCAGGAAAATTAAGAAAATAAATTCGCGTTTGGAAAACCAAAAAGACGAAATCGAAACGCAAAAAAATCTGATTCAAATCAAAAACGAGCAAATCACAGATTCTATAAATTACGCCCGTAAAATTCAGGATTCGATTCTTGTCCCCGAACAAAAAATAAAACGGTGGTTGCCGCAAATGTTTATTTATTATCAGCCCAAAGACATTGTCAGCGGCGACTTTTATTGGTTCTCGAAATACGGAGATAAATACGTGATAACGGCTATTGATTGTACGGGACACGGTGTGCCGGGAGCATTTCTTTCGATGATTGGTAACACGCTTTTGCACGAAATCGTCAACATAAAACACGTTTTTAAACCCGACCAAATACTTTCGATGCTTCACGACGGCATAACGTTAGCCTTAAATCAAGAAGAAGATTCCTCTTCGGAAGACGGTATGGATATGAGTCTTTGCACCGTTGACGCCAAACTTCACAGATTTCAGTTTGCGGGCGCAAAAAACAATCTCTACGTAGTTCAGGGCGACAAACTTAAAATCTTAAAAGCCAATTATTATTCTATCGGCGGCAAACCCTTACGTCCCGACATGAAAGTAGAATTTACTTGTTACGACTTTATGTATGACGACAACACGTCAATTTACATGTTTTCAGACGGTTATCTTGACCAATACGGCGGCGAAAACAACGAAAAATTTAATACCGCCCGTTTCAAGGAAATGATTCTCGCAAACAGAGAACTACCGATGGAAGAACAAAAAGAAATTCTCTCTAAAACTATGGACGAATGGAAAGGCGACCATCAGCAAATTGATGATTTCCTTGTCATGGGCGTAAAACTGTCAGACTTGGATTCCGAAAATTAAGACGGCGCAACAAATTTTTCATATTTGATTTTAAGATAAAACGTTGAGCCTTTCTGCGGTTCGGAGTCGAGCCACATTTCGCCGCCCATTACGTCAGCAAAGCCCTTACTGATTGTAAGACCTAAGCCCACACCGCCGGAAGTTCTGCGCATAAAATCCTTTTCTTTGTTATTTTGTTCAAAAGGTTCAAAAATGCTTTCTTGTCTTTCTTTCTGAATGCCCTCGCCCGTATCGGTAACCGAAAAAATCAAATTGCCATCTTCAAGAACGTATTTTATCGTGATTCCGCCCGTATGCGTAAACCTTATGCCGTTGGTCACCAAAGCCTCAATAATGCTCTTAACTTTCTGAGCATCAACCAATACGATAGCATCAGCGCCTTCAAGCGTTTTTTCTACGTTGATATACAACTCCTTGTTTTGAGCCTCAAAATCCCATTTGTGCTTAACATTATCAACAAGTACGTTAAGATTGGTTCTCGTCTTAAAAACGCTAACTTGGTTGTTCTCTATTTTCGCCAAATTCTTTATCGCATCAACAATGTAAACTAATTTTAGCGTATGATTATAAATTTCGTTGAAAAACGGAATATGCTCTTCACGCAGATAATCAGCCCTTTTTAGTAAAAGTTCGCAGTTACCCATAATGATATTCGCAGGAGTACGTATCTCATGCGAAATATTTTTCAAGAAGTTAGATTTGAGTTTTTCACCCGCCTCGGCTCTTTCTTTTGCTTCAATAAGGTCGCGCTTGTAGTTACGGTTTTTAACCTCCGAAATCATAAGCGGCGCAATATAATCGGCAAGTTCCTGAACAGAATTCTTAGCCCTCAAATCATAACCTCTCGGCGCGTCATACACGGCAACTATACCGACAATATTACCGTTTTTGTCAGAAACGGGGGTCATCAAAAGATATTTATGACCTGAAAAATCAAATCTCGTCTCCTGTTTTCCCGTAGCGATACATTTGGAAGTCAAAAACTCTTTTTTCAATTTCAACCTCTCATAACCGTACTCGTCAACAACAATCGGCATATCGTCATCGTTGCGGGCAAAACAAACAATGTCGCCTCTGCGCGAAATATAACCGATATAACCGTACTTACTTTTTGTGGCTTCAAGCACAAGGTTAAGCACTACGCTATACACGTCGGCATTATGCCCCATAGCAAAAGCCTTAGAAATTTTGCTCTTGACTTTCAAATCGTTACGGATTTCTAATTCCGCCTTCAAATCATTGAAAATCACCGCCGTATAACCTTGTCTCGGAGAATAGGTGCTTACTTGAAAATATTTTTTAGAAGGATTATAATCAAAATTGCAACTTCTCGAACGTCCCGTTTTTGCCGTCAAGTTAACCGCCTGAAAAACCCGCTCGTCAATCTCCGGCAAAATTGTTTCAAACTGTTTTCCTATAATTTCCTGACGTTCCACGCTGAAAAACATTTCAAACATAGAATTTATGTCTACAATTTCGTTGCAGACCACTTCCCCGTTGTCATCAAAGTTAACTTTTAAGTACACAAAACCCGAAGACATATTTTCAAACAACAGACGGAAATTTTTTTCTTCCACGCTTCCCGCGCTTTGAGAAAGTTTTCTGACGGCAAAAACAACTACGTCATCAAAAGCCGTAACTTTCAAATTATAATTATCAGTATCCTGTGTTATGTTAACATCTATTTTTGTAGACTCTTTTTGACATTTTTTTATGTTGTTAGCAATACTTTCGTTAACGGCAAACGGTAAAATTTCAGACATTTTTTTCCCGATTATATCGTTTTTATCAACTGACAACAGCGCACAAGCCGCCTGATTCGCGTCAATAACCGTGAAACTATTATTATCAGCGAAAAAAATGCAGTCTTCGTGCATTTCCATAAGATACTTAACCAATCCGTTTTGCATAACAACATCAAAAATATATGCCGCCCAAAAATAACAACTATTTTTTTAGAAAACAAAATTTTATTAATTTTTTTTTTGTTTTTCTTTTGGAACGCTTATTGCTATTTGGAAAAAGAACACTTATTTTTATAATGTGAAATGATTAAGATATTTTCGATATGTCTTTTAGCCGCAATGACGGTTTTTTACTCCTGTAAAGGCGGAGACCCGAAGCCACAGAACGAAGGTCCCGCCGAGGGAAACATATATAATGACCTGACACTCAGAAAGATTTACGAACTCAGGTGTGAAGAAAATTCAGCGGAACTGATAAAATTTTTCTCTGACAATCTGCCGCAATACCGTAAAGCGGCTGTTTTGGCAGTAGGCTCTATGCGCGATAGTATGTCAACCGTTGCTGCCGCTTCTCTGCTTACCGACGAAGACGAAGAGGTAAGAGAAGCCGCCGTATTTGCTATCGGTCAAATCGGACATAAAGCGGGAGAAAAATATCTTTTAGAATATTTAAGAAAAGATAACGAACCGGCAGTTCAGGCTGCAATATTGGAGGCTTTGGGCAAATGCGGCGGTGAAAAATCATTGGAAGCCATCGAAAGAGTACGCATACTGCACAGCGACAACAATTTGGTTTTAGGCGAAATCAAAGGTTTCTGCTTTTTGGCAAAACGCGGGCTTTTTTCCGTCAACGGTACGCAAAAAGCCATTAATATACTTTGCGACAGTTTATTACACGAAAAAATCAGAGAAATATCTTCGGAATATTTCGCAGTTTGTAACACGGATTTTTCTCTATATACCGACGAATTTATCAAAGTTTACAAAGCCGTAGAATTTGTTCCGACAAAAGAAAACATCGCAAACGCTTTGGGCAAATGTCATAACGAAAGGGCTTTCAACTTTCTTAAAACGATAATCAAAGACGAAAAAACTGATTACAGAGTAGTTTTAAGCGCGATAAAAGCCCTCGAAAACTATCCGTATGCAGATTGTAAAGAGTTGATTTTGGAGCAGTTGAACTCTTTTGACGAAAAAGTTTCGTCATACGCGGCATGTTTTCTTTTGAACAAGGGCATAAAAGCCGACAGCAGTCTTTACCTCGAACTGTCAAGAGATGTGGCAGGCTGGCAAACCCGTGCGTATCTTTTGGCGACGGCTTTAAAATATTCGTCGTCAAAGAAAAACATCGCAAAAAGCATTCAGTCCGGTTTTGAAGCCTCACAAAACATTTACGAAAAAGCCGCACTTTTAAGAAGTCTTGAAACCGACATTTCGAGTTACGGCTTTGTTGAAAATCAAACTTTTTATTCTGACAATCAGTTGCTTATGGTTGAAGGACTAAAAACTATCATCAACATGTACGAAAATCCCGAATTTGAGAAATACGCTAAATTTCAAAAACTTATGACGGGCGAAAACGTAACGGAAGATTTTGCGATGATATTCAAAAAAGCGGTTCAGAACGGTAATTCTCAAATGGTGGCACTTGCTGCCTCGGCAATAGCCTCTCATGAGGAAATTGCAAACAGTTATATGAACACGTACTTTTTGAATCAGGCATTAAGCAATTGTATTTTGCCGCAAGATGCCGACACGTATGTAGTTTTGTTGGACGCAATCAAGAAAGTTACGGGTCAAATCATAAAACCTGTCAGCAACCCTATTACGGGTGTTCTTGACTGGGACTACATTTGCAGGATAAAACCGGGCGAAAAAATCGTCATCTCTACCAAAAAAGGCGACATCACCCTCAAAACCGACGTCAACACCTCTCCTATTGCGGTGTCTAATTTCTTAAAACTCGTTGACCAAAAATATTTTGACAATTCGAGTTTTACGAACATTTCGACCTCGTATCTTGAAAACAGAGGTTCTATTTCGGGTTTTGACGAAACACAGTCGTTTATGATTCCGTCCGAACTTTCAAACACGGTTTTTGAAGAAGGCACGACGGCGTTATTCACTACTGCGCTCAACACCTCAAATGCAACTCAGTGGTTTATTATGCTGACCTCGAAATCGGTTTTTGACGGCACGTCTCCCGTAATTGCCACCGTAACTGAGGGTATGGACTGCGTACATTCTCTCAATACCGGCGACAATATCATCAGTATCAGCAGGATAAAAGATTAGACCAACATCGATTGTAAAATTCCGGCAACGCCTCCTAATGCCGCACCGACGGCAATCAGTTTCCATTCGTCCTCCTGAAAAGCGGGACGGAGGAAATCAATAAACTGTTTAGGGGGCAAATTTGCCATTTTTTCGCCGATAGTGTTTTGAATATTAAGTGCTTTTTCGGTGTAAGTAAAAACACTGCGGATATGAAGCGGGAGTTCGTTAATTAAATGGAAAAAGACGATTGATTTAAATTCAGAAGTTTTTTGATTGGTAATCAAGAACTTAAATAAAACAGGCTGTGATTCCAACGCCTTGTCAACGGCAAGAGAAACATATTTGAAAATTATGTTTTTGGTAACTTCACTTTTAGAAAAGCGGAAAATATAATCAAAAAGGTTTTCGTTAGTTAGCACTTCCGTAGCGATAATTTGAGAATAGCGGTAACTTTCTTCCTTTTGATTTCTGAGGAAAAGTCCCCAAAACTTAAACGGTCCTACTTTTTTCGGCTCGGCGGGTTCAAAAATCAATTTTATCGCCAACCAGTTGGTTATAAAGCCGATAAAAACACCGTAAACCGCAAACATAAGCCAATGTGTCGTGTAAAGAGAAGTCAGATTTTGCCCGATTCCGAACAACATTCCGAGCCAAAACCCCGAAACTTCTATAAAACGGAATTGTCTTCCGCCGAGGTCAAGAAAAATCTTGTTAATCATTGCCTTATCTTCTTTCATCGTATTGACAGCCAAAAGTTTAAGGTCAAGAATTTTATCAATATTTTCTTTTATTTCTTGAAGTGAATTTTCAACGATTTCCGGCAAAAGAAACGCGATTATTTTTTTTATTTTCCCCCTAACGGCAATTCCCGCAACTTCCCACGCAATAGGCATTTTTATTTTCATTACCGAATCGGTGATGTTAGCGGACATTTCGAGAAAATCATCATGCAAAATATTTTCAACTTTCTTAACGTCGAGTCTCTCAAAAACTTCTTTCGGTTTAAAAAGGTCGCGGGTAAGCAAATCGACTGACTTTTCTGCCATTTTCGTAGCCTTTGAGGGCAGAATACCCTGCCAGCCCAAAAACGGCTTAATTCCCACAAAATCAAGCGGATAAAACGTCATTTTTATCGACAAAACATTAGTTATATAGCCGATTAACCCACTGATAAGCGGCACTAAAAAATAAACGTAATTATCTTCAAAAAAGTCAATCATACTTTTATTCTTTTTTTACGACATTTAATCTAAAATGCACTACAACATATTGTGTTTCAGGACTATTAGTAACAATAGTTACATAACGGTCATAAACACCATAAAGATTATCCGTCAGAAAATTAAAATCAATAGAACCCCTCTCTCCGGGAAGAATACCGCTTTCAGGGGCTTTATACGACCATTTGAGCCATTCACAAGCATTTCTGACACTCCGGATTTTAAGAGGAGCCTCGCCGGTATTCTTGAAAGTTAACGCACAATAAGCGGTATCCCCTGCCGTAAAACTGCCTAAATCCGCCAATTTAACATCGTCTGAAAAGCAAATTTTAGGCGGTTTTGCTTTTATCTCTTCTGAAAATTTTTCTGCAACGATTGCCTTAAATTGAAGTTTGTATTCGTATGTATTAACAAAAATAGGCACAGCAAACTTCACAAAATCAAAACCATCGAATTTCTCCGGCATAAAAACGCATTTTATAACACCTTTCTGTCCGGGTTTCAAAATCTGAGGTTTTGCGCTAACGGTCAAGTAATCAGTGCTTTGAGTTTCTATTTTGAGGTTTGCTTCACTCGGATTATAAACAGCGATTTCCTGTGTGGCAACAGAATTTAAATTAACCCGTCCGAAATTTATTGTCGTTGTTTTGAGCCTCAAATCAAACATCTTAAACGGATATTCCGCAGCAATAGGGTCAGGTTTAGGCAAAACGTTACCCGAAATATAAAGTGTTTTGTCCCCGCCGTTAGACTTTATAATAATGCTTTTCGTAAAACCGCCCTGACGGTTTCTCGGATCGAAAGTTACATCAACATACCCGTGTTGATGCGATAAAACAGGCTCTTTTGACCATGACGGCGAAGTACAGCCGCAAGATGTATGCACTGAGTTAAGAATCAGAGGTTTATCACCCGTATTCGTATAAACGAAACGGTAAGAAACCGCTCCGCCTAATTCGGCAATTTCTCCGAAATCATATTCCTCAGTCTCAAAACTCAAAGTTTGTGCGCCCGCCTCAAAACAGAGAATCCCCAAAAACAATATGTAAAAAAATCTTATCATTTTGCAGGTTGAAAATATTGTCCGACTTCGTAAATTTCCAAACTATTATCTAATCCCGTCGGTGCAAAAAGCATTTTTTGTTGGTCAACATATTCAAAATCAGCATAATAAACCTTCTGACGTTTTTTTACTATCAACTCCGAAGAGTCTTTTGTCATCGCGTAAATACCGTCCGAATTAGAAGCCACCAAAAAGCCGCCTTTGCCGTCCGGTTTTATGCCGGTAGGCGTAAATTTCATTTTTTTAAAGACCTCAACATTTGCCTTTTCTGAAATTTTCAGAATTTTTTTATCCGATGCCGTATACAAAAAGCCGTCGTCAAAACACATAACACCCGTCAATGTGTAATCCTGACTGCTGAAAAATACGTCCGCACCACCGTCAGAAATTTTATAAATACAATTTCCCTGAGAATCAGAAACATAAACCGTACCTTTGCCGGAAATCACAACATCATTTAAGGCTTCGGCACCGGGAATTTGATATTCTTTAACAACTGAATCCTCTTGAATCCCGTATTCCAAAAGCCGCACTCCGTCCGCAATAAAAAGTACACCGTCGCCTACCGCCATACCTTTCGGACAAGCCAAGCCTGCAATATTAAGAGTATCAATAACTTCGCCGCTAAGCCCAGCACGACAGACATATCCGGAAGTCTCTTTTTTCACAGTGTCCGAAACAATATTAGAAATATAAATTATATCATTTTTTCCGTCAAGGACTACCGACTGCGGAACACTGAAATAATTTTTGCAAGTTTTCAGCAACCTCGCTCCGGAAAAATCCGTTTCCTGACTTTTTACGGTCTCGATTTCAGTTTCAGGATTTCCGGTATCATGACAAGCCGCCATTCTAATCACAAAAATTACCGCTAACAAAATTATAGCATTAAAAACATATTTCATAATATTCTTAACATTTTTTCAAATTAATATTCCCAAGCCTTAACGTTATACTCAACCCTATCGGCCAGAGAATCCGAAAAGTTCCAAGTCCACGTCTGAGAATCCTTAACAGTTTCTATCGGAATGTAAACTATTGACTTATCATACATTTCAAGACCTTCTTGATTGAACTTTTTTTCACTGACCGGCGAAATTATACAACTTTTTCCCTTCGGTAAAATACTTAAATGATAACGGTGTATAAATTCTTCGAGATAGCGGGAAGAAATATCGTCAATTAGTTCAAGTTTTGAAAGGTGCTTGACAATCGGGTAAGACAAAAACGAAAGCATATTGTCAGAAACTACAAAATCAGCCTCACCGAGTTTGCCGATAGAGTCTTCCAAACTATAATTCGGCGAACTAATCAAGACATCAACACAAAAATCTTTGTAACGGTTTATGCTGTTGAAAGTTTCCGCAACGATTTTCGTTACGTCCTCGGCTATGAATTTTACGTTTTTGAACTCGGACATTTTTTTCACCACTTTGTCTGGGTGAACAAGGTCTACAAGCAAAACCGTGTCAAACATTCGCGATAGTTCCAAAACAGGAACGTCAATGCAACAACCGCTGCCCAAAACAACGCACTTATGTCTACCGCAACATCTTCTTGCACAATCAGTTATAAACTTTCTTGTATTTGAAATATGCGTTGACCAATTTTTTATTTCACTCAGATAATAGTAATAATAAAGATTCATGTCAAATTCATAACCCATTTTTCGGGTAATCTTTGACAATGCTTTGTCGGAATAAGCGGCATTATAAGTTTTTATCAAAGAGAAAGGCCACATAATTTGCTAAAACCCGTTATTTTAATGTGTTTCATAAACGACATACGGCGAAGCAGGACGGAAAAATACCGAAGACGACATATAATAAGGTCGTCCGTAAAATTCCCAATAACCGTTGTGCAAAGCAAAAACATTACCCTCAATCCACGGTGTATGCACGCTTTCGGTACTGAAAGCCACACCGATATTATATCCGAGAGCATTATTTGAATTTCTGTTATGAAAGCCCCACTTCGTTACCGCTTTTCCGATACCGAGATTAAGACGGTAATAATCAGACTCTATAACGGCATTAAACGAAATCAACGAATGAACATTGCCCTTATAGTTCACCAACATATATTGCGGAGAAATACAGACGTTGATTTCAGGATTTTCGTTTTTTATAGTAAAAAGTCCGATTGTCATGTCTAATCCGTAGTTGAAGCCGGAGAAAAACGTCCAACCTATTTTCACCCTCGGAGACAAGTAAACCTTGGTATGAAGTTGCGGGAAAGCATAAGGTACGCAAAAAAATACGGCCGACGAAAGCATCAAAAGCCGTTTACAAACAACCGACCGTATTATTTTTTTCAATCCGAACATCGTTAAAACAGACTATTTTTTCTTTGCAGACAACTTCACGACCCTGAAACCGTAATTATAATTAGTAAATTTCGGTTCAGGACCATCGCGCGAGGTTATGCGAGCCATATCCTCGACATAATACCACGAACCACCGCGTACAACCCTATACATACCCGAAGAAGGACCTTTTGGGTCTTTGACGGAAGAAGAAGGATAAGTTCCGTAATAGTCCAAACACCATTCCCAAGCGTTGCCGGACATATCAAAAATTCCCAACTCGTTAGGTTTTAATTTTCCTACCGGGTGAATACCTTTTTCACGTGTTGTTTCGTCATACCATGCCACTTCATCAATATCGTCGCTGCCGGCATATTTATAGTTTTGAGACATCTGACCACCTCTTGCGGCATATTCCCACTGCGCTTCGGTAGGCAATGTATAAGTTTCGCCATACTTGTCAGTAAGCCACTTACAATAAGCCACCGCATCAAAATACGTTACTCTGACAATCGGGTTATTGTCGTTCCACTGCCACGGCACGGCTTTGTCATGCTCCAAATACCAATCCGGCTGAGGATCGGGGGGCATTTTACGTCCGGTTTCATTACAAAACTGACGATACTGAGCCACTGTTACCTCATACTTTCCGATGCTGAAATCGCTGAGTGTAACACTATGTACCGGCGTTTCGTCAACATAACCGTCCTGATTGCCCATTTTGAAAGTTCCGCCTTTGACGGCTATCACAGCGGGAGGATTAGCCGTCTGCGCCGACAACTGTCCCGCCAAAGGCAGAATCGAAACCGCAAACAGTAGCGTTTTGCCGATAAAGGTTGAAAGTGCCATAAAAACCGTTTTTTTTAATTGTTAATTATTTTTAGCTAATCTCATTCCGTAATTAAAATTAGAGAAATGAGGCTCCGGACCGTCTCTTGATGTTACGGTAGCATGGTCTACCTGATAGTGCCATGAACCGCCCCTTAAAACTCTATACGGAGAAGCCGTCAAGTTTACGGGGTTGTCTTTCTGAGACTTTGCGTAAAAATCTTTTGCATAGTAATCAGAACACCATTCCCAAACGTTACCGCTCATATCAAAAATACCGAGTTCGTTAGCGTTTTTGGTGCCGACTTTCTGTGGACCTTTGAGTTTAGAGGAGTCGTCAAACCAACATACGTCAACAGGATTAGTACTTCCCGAATACAACGAACCTTTTGATTTGTTACCGCCCCTTGCTGCATATTCCCATTCAGCCTCGGTAGGCAAACGGTAACCGTTTTTTGTAGGATCAAAATCAATTCCGCCGTCAGCATTTTCAGAATAGCATTTTTGCAACCCTTCTTTTGCTGAAAGCCAATTACAATAAGCCACTGCATCATACCAAGTAATATGCTGCATCGGCAAATCGTCTTGCCAATCCCACCAAGGATGACTCGGCAAAGGGTAATACTTCTTTGTGTCAGGATGCTCGGCATACCACGCTGAATCAGGAGAATTAGGCATTTTATGCTCCCTCTTGTTCAGAAAATCCTTCGCAGACGCATCGTTAATAAACTGTTTGTATTCCTTAACCGTTACTTCCGTTTTGGCTATATAAAAACTCTTAACGGTTACCTCGTGAACGGGTCTCTCGTCAGAATCGCCTTTCGGAGCAGCAGTGCCGGGATTGCCCATTTGAAAACTACCGCCGTCCACCAAAACCATCTGAGGTTTGGTTTGTGCATTCACCGCAAGTGAAATACAAAACAACGCTGCAATTAAAACCGTAATTTTATTCATCTCGCAAAAAAAATTTTATGGTTAGAGATTATTTTTCCTTGTATTAATTAAAACGCAGTTACCGTTTTAATGTTGCAAAAATTATACACAATTTTTCGCTTAGTTGACAAAATTATTACTTTTTTTTTAAATATTAACACATTTCTGATGTTAATTTTTCCAATTTTTTCTTAAACTATTAACTATCAGTTAATTAATAGTTAAAAAAAAACTATTCGACAATTTTAACCTCAGTACGACGGTTTTTAGCCCTACCCTCAGGCGTAGAATTGTCAGCACAAGGTTGTGATTGTCCGTAACCTTTTGCTTTTAAGCGTGTTACGTCAACTTTTTTATCTGTCAAATATTTAACTATCGCCTTTGCGCGGTTTTCGCTAAGTTCTTTGTTATGAACTTCCGAACCCTGATTATCGGTATGACCGCCGATTTCAACCTTAATACCTTGATTTTCTATCAAAAAGGTTGCCAATTTATCAAGTTCATAAAAAGACTGAGGCTTAATTTCATACTTGTCCGTATCAAAAAATACATTTTCAAGCCTTATGACATTTCCTGCAACGGGCTTATCCAAAGCGATTTCCAAGTACTTCATCGAAACTGAATCCGGTATGTTTTTCAAAGAAAAATTCACCGAGTTCATAAAATATCCGTCAGAATTGACATTCAAAGCGTAGTCTTTCCCCTCCGGCAAAAAGAGCATAAGATTCAGAAATTCTTTTGCAGTTTTTCCCTTCTGAATAATTCTTTTTGCAGACAAATCTACCACTTCATACTCGGCAGCAAGCGGATTTAAAGTCTTTCTGTCCTTAACCAACCCCGAAACAAGCAGAGTTCTGCGCGGTCTGATACCCTGAGGCAGTTCTATTTCGTAAAGGTCTAACAGTTTATTAGGTTCTCTGTCCGAGGAAATCACAGCCGTGTTTCCGAAAACAGAAACAGCAAGTCTTGTTTCATTGTTTTTCGTATTAATAGGATAGCCGAGGTTGACAGCCTTTCCCCAAGTACCGTCATCTTGAAGTCTTGACACAAACAAATCCTGACCGCCCATACCTATATGTCCGTCAGAAGCGAAATAAAGTGTCCTGTTGTCGGCATGAAGCAGCGGACTTGACTCATCGCCTGCGGTGTTAACGTTTTCTCCGGCATTAACAGGTTCTGACCAACGTCCGTCGCCGATTAAACGGCAATACCAAATATCTTTTCCGCCGAATCCGCCCGGACGGTTAGAAACAAAATAAAGGGTTGAATTGTCTGCGCTGAAAGCCGGTTGCGACTCCCAATAATTAGAGTTCACGGGAGCAGGTAATGGCTTAGGATACGTCCAATCGCCGTCTTTAAGATAAGAAAAATAAATATCGCAACATTTTATAAGACCGTCGGGACAGGTACATGAGGTAAAAAGCAAAATTCTTCCGTCAGAGGAAATAAAAGGTGCGCCCTCGTTGTTTGTCGTGTTGATAACCGCGCCGACAGACCTCGCTTGTTGCCAGTCTTTACCGTCCTGACGTCTTGTTATATAAATATCTTCCTGAGTTTTAGGTAATAACGGGTTGTCCGCAGTCTGAGGAACTTCTATCGTGTAAACCAACGTGTTGCCGCTTGCGGAAAGCGACGGGAAATAATCGTTGTAAACGGTATTGACGTTAATGCCGAGATTTTTAGGTTTTATGTCAACGGGATTTTCCATGACGCGGATTCTAAATTCCGCAATTTCAATGTTTTTGACGGCATTGTTTCTATATTTTTCGGTAAGTCTGTCCAAAGTCAAAAGTTTTTTATAATACTCAACGGCTTTGTGATAATCGGGAAGTTCAAAATAAGCATCGCCAAGACCTGAAATAATCATTTCATCTCCGGGTTTGAGTTTCAAAGCGGCACTAAGATAGGAAATTTCTTTCTGAAACTCTTTCCTGTCAGCAGCGATTTCCGCCTTCAAAAGGTAAGGCATATCAAACTGACTGTCAAGTTTTAACGCCTTATCACAAAGTGTTTCCGCCTCAGAATATTGCATAGCGGAATACTTGCTCAAAGCCTCGTCAAACAAAGCCTGTGCTTTTTTATTTTTGCTTTGAGCCGAAAGTGTCAAAGCGCAAAGAAAAGTAAATACGATTAATAAAAAAAACTTTCTCATATTCTTTTTATTTAAAATTAAAAAAGCCGGAAAGATAATCGGTCTTTTCCGGCTTTTTTTTTGAAATATTCTATGAAAAAACTATTCTGCTTTTTTCTCCTCTGCTGCGGGTGCGGCAGTATTCTCTGCCGTTGCAGTTGATTTTTTCTTTCTTGAACGGCGTGTAGACTTCGTTGCTGCTTTTGCGCCGCCTTTGGTCTGCGAATACGTCTCGTTGAAATCTACGAGTTCGATAAGGCAGGTTTTAGCATTGTCGCCCAAACGGAAACCCGTTTTGAGGATTCTGGTATAACCGCCCTGACGGTCGTAAATTTTAGGAGTAACATCTTCGTAAAGAGCCTTTACAGCTTTTTTATCTCTCAATTTAGAGAAGATAAATCTGTGGTTAGCCATACGTTTTACCTTGAAAGCTGTTTTTTCTTCCTCGGTTTTGGCATTTGATTCTGCGCAAGCGATTTCCACTTTCGAGGCTGTAAGGATAGGCTCAACGAAAGTACGGAGTTCCTTAGCCTTAGCCACGGTAGTGTTGATTCTCTTAGCGAAAATCAACGAAACGGCCATATTCGTAAGCATAGATTTCCTATGACCGTATTTTCTGCCTAAATGGTTGATTTTATCTCTATGTCTCATCGTTTTATAATTTTTTGAGCATCACTGCTCTTAACTGTTAATCTTTATCAAGTTTGTACTTTGAAATATCCATACCGAAACTCAAATCAAGATTTGCGAGCAAATCGTCAAGTTCGGTAAGTGATTTTTTACCGAAATTACGGAACTTCAACAAGTCGTTTTTGTTGAAAACGACAAGTTCAGCGAGGGTTTCAACATCGGCGGCTTTCAAACAGTTGAGAGCGCGTACAGAAAGGTCGAGGTCTACGAGTTTAGTCTTCAAGAGTTGACGCATGTGGAGAATTTGTTCGTCAAATTCTTCGCCGCCTGCCTGTTCGGTAGAATCAATCGTAATCTTCTCGTCGGAGAACAGCATAAAATGATGAATCAAAATTTTAGCCGCTTCTTTCAAGGCTTCTTTCGGCTGAATCGAACCGTCAGTTAAGACCTCAATGATCAACTTTTCGTAGTCAGTCTTTTGTTCCACCCTATAATTCTCGGTAACGTACTTAACGTTTTTTATCGGGGTATAGATGGAATCAACTGCAATGACACCGATTTCGCTGTCGGCAATTTTGTTTTCATCAGCAGGAACGTAACCTCTACCCTTATTGATGGTGATTTCCATCGTAAGTTTCTTAGAAGCGTCGATATTGCAGATTAACTGACCAGGATTCAAAACTTTAAAATTCGTCAAGAATTTTTCGATGTCTCCGGCTCTAAACTGCTCCTGATTGCTGATTGTGATAACCGCCTTTTCAAAATTCTGCCCGTCAACGATTTGTTTAAACCGTATTTTTTTGATATTCAGAATTATTTCGGTTACATCCTCTATAACGCCCGGAATTGTAGAAAATTCGTGGTCAACACCCTCAATACGGATAGAGGTTATGGCAAATCCTTCCAATGAAGAAAGAAGAATACGCCTTAACGCATTGCCGATTGTTATGCCGAAACCGGGTTCGAGAGGACGGAACTCAAACTTGCCGAAAGTATCGTCCGACTCCAACATTACCACCTTGTCGGGCTTTTGAAAAGCTAATATTGCCATTTGAATTATTTAATTTTATTTTTCCGGTAAAAACAAACGGTAAGGACACAAAGAGTAACAATACCCCATAGGTAAAAATACTAAAAGTGTCCGCCGCCATAAAATATTATTTAGAATAAAGTTCGACTATGAGTTGTTCCTTGATGTTCTCGGGAACATCTTCTCTTGCGGGAACATTCATAAATTTACCTGCCATTTGGCTGCCGTCCCACTCCAACCAACTGAAACGAGAACGGTTTGCACCCTGAACCGAATTTACGATTACCTCCAAAGCCTTAGACTTTTCTCTTACACCTATAATATCGCCCGCTTTAACGTGGTAAGAAGGAATACCGCAAACCTTACCGTTAACTACAATATGTCTGTGTGATACCAACTGTCTTGCAGCCGGTCTCGTAGGAGCGATTCCGAGTCTGTAAACTACATTGTCAAGACGGCTTTCAAGAAGTTGAATCAAAACTTCACCGGTAACGCCGTTTGCTCTTGAAGCCTTCTGGAAAAGGTTAGAGAACTGACGTTCAAGAAGTCCGTAAGTATATTTTGCTTTTTGTTTTTCTTTCAACTGTGTGCCGTACTCGGACATTTTTTTACGTTTCTTTTCCAAGCCATGCTGTCCCGGAGGATAGCCTTTTCTGTCCAAATATTTATCGGTGCCGTAAATAGGCTCGCCGAATTTTCTTGCGATTTTTGATTTAGGACCTGTATATCTTGCCATTTTCTGAAAATTTTTGTTCGTTTAATAATTAAACTCTTCTTCTCTTGGCGGGTCTGCAACCGTTGTGAGGTAAAGGAGTTACATCGATAATTTCAACTACTTCAACGCCGGCGGTGTGAATGGAACGGATAGCCGCTTCACGTCCCGAACCCGGACCTTTGACGTATACTTTAACTTTTCTGAGTCCCAAATCGAAAGCGGTCTTTGCGCATTCCGTTGCCGCCATTTGCGCTGCGTAGGGAGTGTTCTTTTTAGAGCCTTTGAAGCCCATCTTGCCTGCCGAAGCCCAAGAAATCACTTCACCCGAAGCGTTGGTCAAAGAGATGATAATGTTGTTGAAAGACGAGTGGATATGCGCTTGTCCCGTAGCCTCAACTTTAACAACTCTCTTTCTCGTTACTTTGCTTTTTTGTGCCATTTTCTAAATTTTACTTAGTAGCTTTCTTTTTGTTTGCTATGGTCTTTTTCTTACCCTTACGCGTACGTGCGTTGTTTTTGGTCTTCTGACCTCTTACGGGAAGTCCGTTTCTGTGGCGGATACCTCTGTAACATCCAATGTCCATAAGACGTTTGATGTTCATAGCTACCTCAGAACGCAATTCGCCTTCTACCTTGAAGTTGTCATTGATAATCTGACGGATTTTGGCGATTTGGTCGTCGTTCCAGTCCTGAACTTTAATATCCCTGTCAATACCGGCATCTTTGAGGATCTGGTTAGCCCTCGGACGGCCGATACCGAAAATATAGGTAAGACCGATTTCACCGCGTTTGTTTTTGGGTAAATCTACACCAACAATTCTTGCCATTGTTTTTTATACTTTAAAAATACAAAATTACTGATTTGCGGGGGCAAAAATAATAAAAAAATTGCAACCGCAAAATAAATTTTTTAAAAATTAACCTTGACGTTGCTTAAATTTAGGATTAGATTTACAAATGATATAAACCCTGCCCTTTCTTCTTACAACTTTGCAATCAGCCGAGCGTTTTTTAACTGATGTTCTGACTCTCATTTTATTTTACTTTTTTGTGTGTTAAATTTTATTTATACCTGAAAGATATTCTCCCTTTCGTCAAATCGTAAGGGGACATTTCCACTCTGACCTTGTCTCCGGGCAATATTCTGATATAATGCTGACGCATTTTACCTGAAATATGGGCGATAATTTGATGTCCGTTATCAAGTTCTACCCTAAACATTGCGTTAGACAACGCCTCCGTGATTTTTCCGTCTTTTTCTATTGAAGCCTGTTTTGACATTCTTAAAAATTTTATGCCGCAAAATTAAAACATTTAAAATCAATTGCAAAACTTATAAGAATTTTTTTTAACTTTTTTTTAAAAACAGATTATTTTTCCGCCCCGAAAACTCTTCGTGGCGGAAAAACATCTTTTATGACGAATATCTTTCTGTATAAACTTTGCAAATTAACATTTTTGCCGTAACCTTTTTTACAAAGCAGCAGCCTGACCACCCGTTCTGCCCTTAATTCTGCCGGTTTTCATCAAACCGTCATAATGACGCATCAAGAGGTGCGATTCGATTTGCTGCAAAGTATCAAGAATTACACCGACCATAATCAACAAAGACGTTCCGCCGTAAAACTGTGCAAACTGATTGTTGACATGGCAAAGTATTGCAAATACGGGCAAAATAGCAATCAATGCAAGGAAAATCGAACCGGGCAACGTGATTCTTGACATGATTTCATCCAAGAACTCAACAGTTTTTTTGCCGGGTTTGACACCGGGAATGTATCCGCCCCTTTTCTTCATATCTTCCGCCATTTGTTGCGGGCTGAAAGTAATCGCCGTATAGAAATACGTGAAAACTATTACCAGCAAAGCGAAAGTAAAGTTGTACCAAAATCCGGTAAAATCGGCAAAAGCCGAAGCGATTCCGGAGGTAACCTCAGAGTTAAAATGGGTAAACATAAGAGGAATAAACATTAATGCCTGAGCAAAAATGATAGGCATTACGCCGGCTGCATTTACCTTCAAAGGTATATATTGTCTTACTCCGCCGTATTGTTTATTACCGATGATTCTCTTTGCGTATTGTACGGGAATTTTACGCGTTCCCTGCACAAGAAGAATGGAAACTACGAAGACCATAAGCAGTGCCACAAGTTCCACAATCAGTGCAATCGCACCGCCTCCGGCAGTCTCACCGAATTTAGAAGCGACCTCAGCACCGAGAGCAAACGGAAATCTTGCGATAATACCGATCATAATCAACAACGAAATACCGTTTCCGATACCTTTGTCCGTGATACGTTCACCCAGCCACATAATAAACATGGTACCCGCCGTCAGAATCACAACCGAAGGAAAGGTAAATCCCCAAAAGCCGTTTGCTAAAAATGCTGTATCAGGAAGTTGATAGTGCAAGTTAATCAAATAACTCGGAGCCTGAACAATCAACACGACAACCGTCAAAAGACGGATTATACGGTTAATTTTTCTTCTTCCGCTCTCACCTTCCCTTTGAAGCCTTTGGAAATACGGCACTGCCATTCCGAGAAGTTGCACGATAATCGAAGCCGTAATGTACGGCATAATACCGAGTGCAAAAATCGAGGCATTAGCAAAAGCACCGCCGGAAAACATATTGAGAAGAGACATAATTCCGTCCTTTGTCTGCTCCGAAAGGTTTTGTAATTGGTTAGGGTCAATGCCGGGAAGCACGATGTGCGCCCCGACCCTGTAAACCAAAACCAAAGCCAACGTCGCCAGAATTCTGTTACGGAGGTCTTCGATTCTCCAAATGTTTTTAAGTGTCTGAATAAAGTTTTTCATCAAATTTTCTTTTACAACGTATTAACAGTTCCGTTCAAAGCCTCAATAGCGGCTTTTGCCGACTTAGAAAAAGCGTTAGCGGTAACATTCAATTTTTTAGTAAGTTTACCGTTGCCCAACACTTTAACGATGTCGTTTTTGGAAATCAAACCCGCTTTTTGGAAAACTTCCAAATTAATGTCGGTAACATTAAGTTTGTTAGAAAGTTCTTCCAAATCGGAAATATTGACTATTCTGTATTCAACTCTATTAACGTTGTTGAACCCGAATTTAGGAACGCGCCTTTGAAGGGGCATCTGACCGCCTTCAAATCCTACTTTGTGGGAATAACCCGAGCGGGATTTAGCACCTTTATGACCGCGGGTTGAAGTACCGCCCCAGCCCGAGCCCTGACCTCTACCCAAACGTTTTTTGGTATGTGTCGAACCTTTTGCGGGTCTTAATTGTGACAAGTCCATTTTTGTTTAAATAATATTATTCGTTAATATTTTCAATTTTCAAAAGGTGTCTTACCTTGGTAACCTTACCCATATTGCAGGGAGTGTTTTCAAGAACGACACTTTGTCCGATTTTCCTTAACCCCAAAGACTCCAAAGTTGCCTTTTGGTCTTTCGGCCAGCCGATTTTGCTGCGGACCTGAGTTACTTTTATCTTCATCTTTTTACCTTAGATTAACCGTTAAACACAGTGTTTACATCAACGCCTCTGTATTGCGAAACGGTCTGAGCATCTCTCAACATAGAAAGAGCCTTGAACGTTGCTTTTACGAGGTTGTGGGGGTTAGAAGAACCTTTTGATTTTGCAAGAACGTCTTTAATTCCGACGCTTTCCAAAACGGCACGCATTGCACCACCCGCCTTAACACCGGTACCGCTCGAAGCAGGTTTCAACAAAATGTCAGCACCGCCGAATTTTGCGATTTGTGCATGGGGGATAGTTCCTTTGTAAACGGGAACTTTAATAAGGTTTTTCTTGGCATCTTCAACACCTTTTGAAACGGCGGTAGCAACTTCGTTTGCTTTACCCAAACCATAGCCTACAATACCGTTTTCGTTGCCTACTACTACAATAGCGGCGAAAGTGAAAGTACGACCACCTTTTGTAACCTTTGTTACACGATTTACTTTAACGACTTTTTCTTTAAGTTCAGAGTCGTTAGTCCTTACTTTTTTAATGTTTTGTGCTGCCATAATCCCTTAAAAATTTAAACCTCCTTCACGTGCTGCCTCGGCCAAAGATTTAACCCTGCCGTGGTAGAGATAACCGTTTCTGTCAAAAACAACCGTTTCGTAACCGGCAGCCTTTGCTTTTTCGGCAATAGCCTTGCCGACCAAAGCAGCCTGCTCAATTTTGGTTACTTTCTTCTCGGAAATTTCCTTAACCCTTGAAGAGGTTGCCACCAATGTTTTACCGCTGACATCGTCAATCAACTGAGCAAAAATATTCTTGTTGCTTCTGAACACGCAAAGTCTCGGTCTTTCGGTCGTACCCGAAATTTTTTTGCGGATGCGGTATTTGATTCTCTGTCTTCTTTCTTGCTTAGTTAAAGCCATTTTCTTTACAATTTTTTAATTAGTTAAGCCCGATTACTATTTTGAAGAAGAAGCCGTCTTACCTGCCTTTCTGCGCAATACCTCGTCCACAAACTTAATACCTTTGCCTTTGTAAGGTTCGGGAGCGCGGAACGAACGTATCTTTGCCGCAACCTGACCCAAAAGTTGCTTATCGCAACTTGTAAGGGTAATAATCGGATTAGAACGTTTTTCTGTTACAACACTTACTTTTACTTCCTCGGGAAGTTCCATAAGGATGTTGTGCGAATAACCTACGGAAATATCGAGCAACTGACCCTGTGAAGTGGCTCTGTAACCTACGCCGACCATTTCCTGTTTAATTGTAAATCCTTCGCTGACACCTTTTACCATGTTTGCAATCAAAGCCCTATAAAGACCGTGCAAAGAACGGTGTGCTTTGTCGTCCGTGGGACGGGAAACTTTGAGTTCGTTGTTCTCAACTTCCACTTTAATATCAGGATTTACTTTCTGCCTCAATTCACCAAGCTTGCCTTTAACGACCACAGTGTGATTTTTGTCGTCTACGGTTACCTGAACCCCTGCGGGAATCTGAACGGGCAATTTTCCAATTCTTGACATTTTAAAACTTACCTGATTTATTAATAAACGTAACAAATTACTTCACCGCCGACATTTTGAACTCTTGCTTCTTTGTCGGTCATAATGCCTTTCGATGTTGAAACGATAGCAATACCCAAACCGTTCAACACGCGGGGCAATTCTTTACAACCCTCGTATTTTCTCAAACCCGGAGTTGAAACTCTCGTAATTGACTGAATAGCCGAAGCCTTAGTTTGCGGATTGTACTTCAAAGCGATTTTGATGGCTCTGTTCTCGTCGTCAAACTTGTAACTGAGGATATAACCTTTATCGAAAAGGATTTTAGTAATTTCCTTTTTCATTTTGCTTGCAGGCACCACAACGACTCTGTGTTTTGCCATCGCCGCGTTTCTGATACGGGTCAGGAAATCTGCAATTGTATCTGTCATTTTTTGTTTTAATTTTAATAAAATTACCAACTTGCTTTTCTAACGCCCGGCAACAATCCTTGCGAAGCCATTTCGCGGAACTCCATACGAGAGAGTCCGAACATTCTCATATATCCTTTCGGACGACCAGACAAACGGCTGCGGTTGTGCAGACGAATCGGATTAGAGTTGCGCGGCAACTTCTGAAGTCCTACATAATCGCCGGCCTCTTTGAGTTGTTTTCTTTTTTCGGCGTACTTAGCGATAAGTTTTGCGCGTTTAACTTCACGCGCTTTCATTGATTCTTTTGCCATTATTTCTGCTTTTTGAACGGTAAACCAAAATTCTGCAATAATTTGTAACCTTCCTCGTCGGTTTTAGCCGTGGTAACAAAAGTGATGTTCAAACCCTTAATCTTGCTTACTTTGTCGATGTCGATTTCAGGGAAAATAATCTGCTCTTTGATACCGAGGGTATAATTGCCTCTGCCGTCGAATTTGCCCGAAATGCCGTTGAAATCGCGGATTCTCGGCAAAGCGATAGCGATTAATCTTTCGAGGAACTCATACATACGGTCATGTCTCAAAGTTACCATAACTCCGATAGGCATTCCTTTTCTCAAATGGAAGTTAGAAATATCCTTTTTAGAGAGTCTCGTAACAGGTTTCTGACCGGTGATAGCAGTGATTTCGGCCATTGACGTATCAACGATTTTCTTATCGGCGGTAGCATCTCCGATACCTTGGTTAACAACAATTTTAACCAACTTCGGAGCCTGCATTATGCTCTTGTAGCCGAATTCGTTTTTCATAGCGGGAATAATCTCTTCCCTGTACTTTTTCTTTAAAGACGGTACGTATTGCATTTTACTTTATCTCCTTTTTATTTTCAGATTTTTTTGAATAACGTACTAATCTTGCAACGCCGTCGGTCTCAACGAGTTTTCTGCCGATACGGGTCGGTTTGCCTGTCTCAGGACATACTAACATAAGGTTAGAAATGTGAATAGAAGCCTCAGTTTCAACGAAACCGCCTTCATTTTTTTCAGCGGTGGGCTTCGTCGCTTTCTTAACCATGTTTACACCCTCGACGATAGCACGGTTTTTCTTAACGAGAACTTTCAGCACTGTCCCCTTCTTGCCTTTGTGTTCGCCTGAATTGACAATTACCGTGTCTCCTTTTTTAATGTGCAATTTCATTTTTACTAAAACGCTTTAAAATTACAAAACTTCGGGAGCCAGAGAAACGATTTTCATATAGTTAGCACGGAGTTCCCTTGCAACCGGTCCGAAAATACGGGTACCTCTGAGTTCGCCCTGATTGTTCAACAGAACAACGGCATTGTCGTCAAATCTGATGTACGAGCCGTCCTGTCTGCGGATTTCTTTGTTAGTGCGTACGACAACCGCCTTCGATACCGTACCCTTCTTTATATCGCCAGAAGGGATTGCGCTCTTAACGGTTACGACCACTTTGTCGCCAACAGAGGCATATCTGCGGCCCGTTCCGCCGAGGACACGGATACAGAGCACTTCCTTTGCGCCGCTGTTGTCAGCTACAGTCATTCTTGATTCTTGCTGTATCATAATAAAATTATTTTGCTTTTTCTACGATTTCAACTAATCTCCAGTTTTTACGTTTGCTCATCGGGCGAGTTTCCATAATTTTAACGGTATCGCCTATGTTGCATTCGTTTTTCTCGTCGTGAGCGATAAACTTCTTGGTACGGAGAATAAATTTTCCGTATTTCGGATGTCTCATTTTACGTCTAACTTCAACAACGATGGACTTTTCCATTTTGTTGCTCACTACCATTCCGATACGTACCTTTCTGAAGTTTCTTGCTACTACCTCTTTAACTTCTTCTGCCATTTTAATTAATTTTTAGCGTTACTGATTTGTCTTGCACGCAACTCTGTTCTCAGACGTGCAATGTATTTTCTTTTGTCACGTATCTGAATCGGAGACTCCAAAGGAGTGATAGCGTGGTTGAGTTTCATCTTGGTATAGTCCAAAACTGAGGCACTGAGTTTTTCTTCCAATTCAGCGGTAGTCAAATCTTTTATTTCCTTCTGTTGTACTGACTTTTTCATTATTCAATATTTGTTGCAGGGTTGACATAATCGCGTCTTACGACAAACTTAGTTTTAATCGGAAGTTTCTGTGCTGCCAATCTGAATGCTTCTTTTGCGATTTCAAACGGCACGCCGTCGGCTTCAAACATAATTCTACCCGGAGTAACGGGGGCAACGAAGTATTCGGGTTGACCTTTACCTTTACCCATACGTACCTCAGCAGGTTTCTTTGTAACGGGCTTATCAGGGAAGATTCTAATCCAAATCTGACCTTCACGCTGCATCTTACGCGAAATTGCCTGACGTGCCGCTTCTATCTGACGTCCCGTAATCCAGAAATTCTCCAATGCTTTGAGAGCAAAACTGCCGAACGCGATTTCATGCCCTCTTTGAGCAAGACCTCTCATACGGCCTTTCTGCATCTTCCTGAATTTCGTTCTTTTCGGTTGTAACATTTTCTTTACAAGTTTTTAAATTTTAAGAACTACTTTTGTCTTTTTTGATTATTACTATAATTAGATTTCTTAACAGGTTTGTTGACGTTTACGTTGTTCGAGAGGTCTTTTTTTCCGTAAACCTCGCCTTTGCAAATCCAAACTTTGATACCAACGCAACCTACTTTGGTGTTAGCAACAGCCAAAGCGTAATCGATGTCGGCTCTTAAAGTGTGCAAAGGAATCCTGCCTTCTTTGTACGCCTCGGTTCTTGCCATTTCAGCACCGTTAAGACGGCCGGAAATTACAAATTTAATACCCTCGGCACCCATTCTCATAGTAGAAGCGACAGCAGTCTTGATTGCGCGGCGGTAAGCGATACGACCTTCAATCTGACGTGCTACGTTGTTGGCAACAATTACGGCATCCAATTCGGGACGTTTGATTTCGAGGATGTTAATCTGAACGTCCTTTTTCGTAATGTTTTTCAACTCTTCTTTTATTTTGTCAACTTCCTGACCGCCTTTGCCGATAATGATACCCGGACGGGCGGTATTAACGGTAACGGTAATCAGTTTAAGCGTTCTCTGAATGATAATCTTCGAGATGCTGGCTTTTGCAAGACGAACGTTAAGATATTTTCTGATTTTGTCGTCTTCCACGATTTTGTCAGAATAGTTTTTCGGGTCAAACCATTCTGAATCCCAACCTTTAATGATTCCCAATCTGTTGCTGATCGGATTCGTTTTCTGTCCCATTATTCTTGCGTATTTACTTTATTACCTAAAATTATAGTAACATGGTTTGACCTTTTTCTTATCCTATAAGCCCTTCCTTGCGGAGCCGGACGAAGTCTTTTCAACATTCTTGCGCCGTCTACTTTTACTTCCTTAACGATAAGATTAGCGTCTTCAATATGCGCACCTTCGTTTTTCTTTGTCCAGTTCGCAATAGCAGACTGTAAAAGTTTTCTCAACTTTATAGCTGCCTCCTGAGGAGAATACTGCAAAATATCCAAAGCCTTAGTAACGTCCTGATTCCTAATCAGACCCGCCACAAGGCGCATCTTTCTGGGAGAAGTGGGATTGTTTCTTAAAACAGCAAAAGCCAAATCCTTTCTTTGGGCTTTAAGTCTTTCAGCCCTCTCTTTTTTCTTGGTTCTATGCTTTTTTATTTCTTCTGACATTTCCTTTAACTTTTAAAATTATTTCTTCTTGTTACCGCCGTGACCTCTGAAAATACGTGTCGGCGCAAATTCGCCTAATTTGTGTCCCACCATATTTTCCGTTACGTAAACGGGAATAAATTTGTTGCCGTTGTGAAGGGCAATGGTATGACCTACGAAATCAGGAGAAATAATAGAGGCTCTCGCCCACGATTTAATAACCGATTTCTTGCCAGAAGCATTCATAGCAAGAACCTTTTTTTCGAGGTTGTAGTCGATGAACGGGCCTTTTTTAATTGAACGACTCATTTTTCTTTATGCAATTAAAATTATTTACTTCTTCTTTCTATAATAAACTTATTGGACAATTTTTTGGGTCTTCTTGTCTTGTAACCCTTAGCCAACAAGCCTTTTCTTGATCTCGGATGACCTCCTGAAGCGCGACCTTCACCACCACCCATCGGGTGATCAACAGGGTTCATAACAACACCTCTGTTGTGCGGTCTGCGTCCGAGCCATCTTGAACGACCGGCTTTACCGGATTTTTCAAGTTCATGATCGCCGTTAGAAACGCTTCCTACGGTAGCCTTACATGTGGTGAGAATCATTCTCGTTTCACCCGAAGGAAGTTTTACGATTGCATATTTGCCGTCCCTTGCAGTAAGTTGAGCATAAGAACCTGCACTTCTTGCGAGTTTTGCGCCCTCACCGGGTCTTAATTCGATGTTGTGAATAACAGTTCCCAAAGGAATGTCTGCCAAAAACAAAGCATTTCCGATTTCAGGAGCAGCGTTTTTGCCTGACTCAATTTTTTGTCCTACTTGGAGACCGTTAGGAGCGATAATATAACTTTTTTCGCCGTCAGCATAAAAAACCAAAGCGATACGAGCCGTTCTATTCGGGTCGTATTCAATAGTTTTTACAGTAGCGGGAATACCGTCTTTCGCACGCCAAAAATCCACCATTCTGTATTTTTGCTTATGACCGCCGCCAATATAGCGTACAGTCATTTTTCCGGTGTTGTTTCTTCCGCCCGATTTCGCATAACCGAAGGTCAACGATTTTTCGGGTTTAGAAGCGGTAATCTCTTCAAAAGTACTTAATACTTTTCCTCTTTGTCCCGGAGTTGTCGGTTTAAATTGTCTTACTGCCATTTTTAGATATTGCTATAAAAATCTATGTTGTCGCCTTCTTTCAAGGTAACAACCGCTTTCTTGTAAGTTTTTGTCTTGCCGGCAATTACACCCGCCTTTGTCATACGGGATTTTACTTTTCCGGCATATTTCATAGTGTTAACCGCTGTTACGGTTACGTTGTACAAACTTTCCACTGCCTCCTTAATTTGAATTTTGTTGGCGTTGGGGTTTACGACAAAAGCGAACTGCGCGAGGGTTTTTGTTGCCCTTGTGTCAGGTCTGCCTTTTTTGTTACCTTTTTTTCCCGTGTGGATTGTCCTCGACGACAAAGCGGAAAATTTTTCCGTAACTATCGGTCTTTCAATGATTTCCATCTCTTAAAATAAAATTATTTGTTTTCGAAAACCTTATTCAAAGCCTCAACTGCACTCACCGTAAACACCAAAGCCTGAGCATTGAGTACATCGTAAGTCGTTAATTGACAAGCAGTTGTGATTTTGGATTTGTCCAAATTTCTTGACGACAAATATACGTTTTTATTTTCTTTCTGCAAAACTAAAAGTGATTTTTTATCGTTAATTTTTAAATTATTTTTCAAATCAACCATTTTTTTAGTTTTGGGAGCCTCAAAATCGAAATCCTCGACTACGATAATCTGTCCGTCTTTTGCCTTATAAGTCAAAGCAGACTTTCTTGCCAATACTTTAACTTTTTTATTGAGTTTGAAACTGTAATCACGGGGACGGGGTCCGAAACATCTTGCACCGCCAACCATAACGGGAGAGTTAATATCACCCACACGTGCGCCGCCCGTGCCTTTTTGTTTGTGAAGTTTACGGGTTGAACCGCTCATTTCACTTCTTTCCTTTGCCTTTGCCGTACCTTGTCTTTGGTCTGCCAAAAAACGTTTTACGTCAAGGTACATAGCATGGTCGTTAGTTTCAACACCGAAAATATCGTCATTCAAAACGACTTTTTTGCCGGTGTCCTGACCGTTGATGTTTAAAACTGCTATTTCCATTAGTCTTCGATAATTAAATATGAACCTTTAGGTCCCGGAACGGCACCTTTTACTAATAACAAGTTGTGTTCTGCGATAATTTTAACAACCTGCAAGTTACGAACCTTAATGCTGTCGCCGCCAGTTCTACCTGCCATTCTCATACCTTTGAACACTTTTGACGGATAAGACGATGCGCCCAAACCTCCCGGTGCTCTAAGTCTGTTGTGCTGACCGTGGGTAGTGCCGCCTACGCCGTTAAAATGGTAACGTTTTACCGGTCCCTGATAACCTTTACCTTTGGAAATACCGCTTACGTCTACAAATTTGATGTCTTTAAGGCTTTCAACCGTGATAGTATCACCCAATTTTACGTCGCCTTCAATATTCTTGAACTCAACTAATTTTGCTTTGGGGGTTGTACCAGCCTTTTCAAAATGTTTTAATTCCGGCTTTGACGTGTTTTTTGCTTTTTTCTCGTCAAAAGCGAGCTGAACGGCATTGTAACCGTCAGTTTCTACGGTTTTAACTTGTGTTACCACGCAAGGACCCGCTTCAATAACGGTAACGGGTACGTTTACACCGTTCTCATTGAAAACCGAGGTCATGCCTACTTTTTTTCCTATTATTCCTGACATTTTTTTAAAATGCTTTTTGTTTACTTGAACGGGCTCAGCCGACAGCGGTAAACTGTTAATTTTTTACTTTTAACTAAAAATCAAATTATTAAACCTCAATTTTAACCGAAACACCGCTCGGCAATTCAAGTTTCATAAGGGCATCAATAGTCTTCTGAGTAGAACTATAAATGTCGATTAATCTCTTGAAAGATGACAACTGAAACTGTTCTCTCGATTTTTTGTTAACGAAAGTAGATCTGTTAATCGTAAAAATTCTTTTGTGTGTCGGCAACGGAACCGGTCCGCTTACAACTGCACCCGTGCTTTTTACGGTCTTAACAATCTTCTCAGCCGAATTGTCAACCAAGTTGTGGTCGTAAGATTTTAATTTGATACGAATCTTCTGACTCATAATACTTTAATTAATTATAACTGGTCAATAAATGTAATTTTACCTTTTACCATATCGATAATACCCTGAGCAATCTGCGGGGGTACTTGTTCGTAATCCTTAAACTGCATTGACGAAATAGCCCTTCCTGATGTTAAAGTGCGCAAAACAGTAACATATCCGAATGTCTCGGCAAGTGGTACTAACGATTTGATAATCTTCACTTTTGCTTTTGAATCAGTGCTTATCACCTGTCCCCTTCTCTTATTTACGTCGGCGATAACGTCGCCCATATATTCTTCGGGCGTATCCACCGTAAGTTCCATTACGGGTTCCAGTAATACTGCTTTTGCCTGTTCGGTAGCCGCTTTAAAAGCCTGTTTTGCGGCAATCTCAAACGACAGAGCGTCTGAATCTACGCTGTGATAACTACCGTCTAAAAGTTCGACGGTAAGGCTCTGCATCTTGAATCCTCCCAAAGGTCCGTTGTTCATTGCCTCAGAGAATCCCTTTTCGATAGCAGGGATAAACTCTTTCGGAATGTTTCCGCCTTTGATTGAATTAATGAACTTCAAGCCGGTTTCATTTTCTTCGGACGGAGAAACTCTGACGGTAATGTCGGCAAATTTGCCTTTTCCGCCGGTCTGTTTCTTGAAAACTTCGTGATGTTCAACGGTTTTCGTAATCCTCTCCTTGTATGTAACCTGAGGCTTGCCCTGAGTGATTTCGATATTGTATTCGCGTTTCAAACGGTCTACTAAAATATCCAAATGCAACTCGCCCATTCCTCTGATAATCGTCTGACCCGTTTCGTTGTCAGTTTCAACTTTGAAAGTCGGGTCTTCCTCAGATAATTTGCCAAGGGCAACGTCCATTTTGTCAAGATCAGCCTGAGTTTTAGGCTCTATTGCCACTCCGATAACCGGGTCAGGAAACTGAATAGCCTCAAAAACTACGGGGTGTTTCTGTTCAGTCAGGGAATCTCCCGTTCTGATGTCCTTAAAACCCGCCGCGCCACAAATATCGCCAGCTTCAACAAATTCTAAAGCCTGCTGTTTGTTTGCGGACATTCTGTAAAGGTTTGCAATCCTTTCCCTTTTTCCCGTCCTGACATTGTAAACGGTTTCGCCGGCATTTAAACGTCCCGAATATACTCTGATATAAACAAGCCGTCCCACAAACGGGTCTACGGCAATCTTGAAAGCCAAAGCCGCAAAAGGCTCTTTTGAATCCGGCTTTCTAAGTATCTCTTTGTCAGGGTTTGCGGGGTCTGTGCCTTTAACCGCACCTAAGTCAAGCGGACTCGGCAAATAAGCCGTTACTGCGTCCAAAAGTTTCTGAACTCCCTTGTTTTTGAGCGACGAACCGCACAAAACTGGAACTGCTTTCAGACCAACAGTTGCTCGTCTGAGAACGTTTTTAATATCGTCTTCTGATATTAACGAACTGTCCTCCAAGTACTTTTCAAGAAAACTATCATCACCTAAGTCGGCACATTTTTCAAGCATTTTGTCGCGGTATTCAGCGGCTTGGTCTTTAAGGTCTTCGGGAATGTCCGTTACCTCAAAAGTCATTCCGTCATCACTGCCTTGCCAAACGTATGCTTTCATTTCAATCAGGTCAACGACACCCTTAAATTTGTCTTCGCTGCCGATAGGAATTTGAACCGCAATCGGGTTTGCACCCAATTTTTCTTCAATTTCCATCAACACCGAAAAGAAATCCGCTCCGATTCTGTCCATTTTGTTAACGAACGCGATTCTCGGAACATTGTATCTGTCAGCCTGTTTCCAAACCGTTTCCGACTGAGGTTCTACGCCGCCTACACCGCAAAAAACTGCAACTGCGCCGTCCAAAACCCTCAAAGACCTTTCCACTTCAACGGTGAAATCCACGTGTCCGGGAGTGTCAATGATGTTGATTGTGTGTTTAACGCCGTTATAATTCCAATAAGCGGTGATAGCAGCAGAGGTTATCGTTATGCCTCTCTCCTTTTCTTGGGACATCCAGTCCATCGTAGCCGCTCCGTCGTGAACCTCGCCCATTCTGTGAGTAACACCTGTATAATACAATATACGCTCCATAGTCGTGGTTTTACCCGCGTCTATGTGAGCCATAATTCCGATGTTTCTCGTGTTTTGAAGCATATTGTCCATTTCGTTTTAGCGTCTAAAATGTTAATAAATGTCTTAGAATCTGAAGAATGCAAACGCTTTGTTAGCCTCCGCCATACGGTGAGTGTCTTCTTTTTTCTTGAAAGCCGCACCTTCTTCGTTGTAAGCAGCCACTATCTCAGCAGCCAACTTTTCAGCCATAGAATGACCCGAACGCAATCTTGCATAACGGATTAAGTGCTTTACGCCGATAGATTCTTTTCTATCAGGACGGATTTCCATAGGAACTTGGAAAGTAGCACCGCCGATTCTGCGAGATTTAACCTCAACGTCCGGAGTAATGTTTTCCATAGCCTTTTTCCACACTTCGGTAGGGGTTTTGCCGGTTTCTTTTGTTTTTTCACCGACAATTTCCAAAGCCTTGTAGAAAATTTTAAAAGCCACACTTTTCTTTCCGTCGATCATCATGTCGTTTACAAAGCGGGTAACAAGTGAATCGCCGTAAACGGGATCGGGAAGAATTACTCTTTTCTTCGGTTTTGCTTTTCTCATTTTTTTACTAAAATTTTACTTTTTCTGCTTAGGTTTCTTTGCGCCGTATTTAGATCTCTGTTGACCTCTGTTAGCCACGCCGGCAGTATCAAGAGTACCGCGGATAATGTGATAACGTACACCAGGGAGATCTTTTACACGACCACCTCTTACCATTACGATAGAGTGCTCCTGAAGATTGTGTCCTTCGCCCGGAATGTATGCATTGACTTCCTTCTTGTTAGAAAGCCTTACTCTGGCAACTTTGCGCATTGCAGAATTCGGTTTCTTAGGGGTTGTCGTATAAACACGCATACAAACGCCGCGTTTCTGAGGACAAGAATCCAATGCCGGAGACTTACTTTTTACAGTAATGGTCTTTCTACCTTTTCTTACTAATTGTTGAATTGTAGGCATTTCTCTTATCTTTGAAATTTATACATTTTGGACTGCAAAATTAGTAATTTTTAATTAATTACAAACATTTTTCTCCGACTTTTTTTCAACTTTTTTTATTTTAAGCGATTTTTTGAGGGTAAGTTACTGATTATAAAATAGTTAAAGGGTATTGTTAAATTTTTGTAATTTTTTTACCTTTTTCAGTAACAACCCACCTACCAGTTTTATCAGAGCCTTCGCGGAGAAGAAGTCCGCTTAAACGAAGTTTTTTTAATACCCTCCTAATTGTAGATTCAGACAATTCAAGTCTGTTTTGTAACTCAATTCAACAGGGACAATAAAGCCGCCCGGATTTTAAAATTCAATTCTATCATTAAAAACCCTGATAGTCGGGTGCATCGGACTGAACCAATCAGAATGAGCCAAAAAATTAATTAACCCTTCCCTTAATGCGTATAATTGCGAATCGTCTTCCGGCGAAATGCCAAGCGGTGTTGTCGTGTAAGGATTGTCAACATAAATACCGCCGAGCCTGTTTAAAAGTTGCTATTTCGTCATAGGAGAATAATATTTTTTTGCAAAAATAAAACTTTTTTTATTTTTCACAACAAAAAAACGACTACGAAAAATGAATTTCGATAGTCGTTATTATCAAAAGAATATTAGTAAATTCTACAAGCCACGCACAAGCCGAACGGACAAATGACAACTTTTTAAATCACCATCATTCACGCCTATATTATTTGTTCCCGTATTAAATTTTAACCGCCATATACGCTCGTCATTATAAACAGTATTAGTCCAATATGCACCAACCCCTAATACAGGGTCATCGTCAGAGTCTTTGTAACCTGCCGGCTGCAAAAATACAGAACCGTATTCATTGCTAAATTCCTTATAAGATACATTATCTTTGTTAACATATCCGCCTTGTGCTAACGCATAAAGACTCTCCATTTCTGTTTTTGTCGGCAAACGATATCCGTTAGCATCTTGTGAAGCAAAAACTTCAGCTGCCGCCCAATCATAATATGCTAATCCTTGAAATACTAAACTTGAATTTTCTGTTTCATTTGCTGCTTTCCAAAAAATGTTCCAATCTGGTCCGAGGTCAACTACATCGGTACATTCTATTGTATAAATTACACCGGCAGTTACTTGTTTGCTGCCTTTTATACGAGTTACAACTGTTGCTCCACCGTCAACTGCAACCCAAGCCTGATGAGATGTTTGATTTACATCGTACCAAGTACCATTAACAGAAACTTTTTTCTGACCTTCTGCCAAAGTAAATTCGAGGTAAGATTTGTCATCTTTTAAAGTACATTCTGCATCTTTTCCGCTTGTATACTCAAACGTTCCCTCGTAATTATGAGCGCAGTTTTCAATCAAATCTACCATAGAAGTTGTAGAGGATACAGTAACTGAACCTTCATTTACTTTAACAGTAGCGGTCAAAGTTGTTCCGTCTGCAATACCTGATGCAATATCACCGGTAAATACTGCCACGCCGTCTTCTACTTTTTCGCAAGTAAGTTCAGTGTCAGAAATGCCTGTACCTGAAATTACAACTTTGTCACCAACTTCAAAACTCGGCTGTACTTCAGTTCCATTATCTGCGTAACTAACTTTTGAAATGCCTTTTCCGTTCTTAACTTTCAACGTAAAAGGAACGGTTTTAACATTGTTTTCAGGAGTTACGACTTCTGTACCGCTGTTGACAACTTCCTTGTCATTGTTTTCATCTTTACTACAAGAGGTTGCAAGCAAAACTGCTACTACCAAAGGCAGACCTCTAAAAAATCTTCTTTTCATTTTAGCCCTCCTTTTTTACCATGTCTGGCGTTTGTTACTTTCAAAACCAAAAGTTCTGTTCGGCTCTCCGCTTGCACTGAGCAGCGGTGCTTCCCAATGCAACTCGATTACTTCAAAATCGGGTTTGACGTATTTCTTTTTTGTCGTTACGCCGCTAACGACTGATTGTTGATTTAACTTTTCCATTGTTGAAAAATGTTTATAATTTATAAAAAATTCACATAAAAACAAAAATCCCTTGCGGACAGAATTAAAATTTCCGTCCGCAAGGGATTTGTATATCAATCATATAAAAATATCTAAACGAGGTATAAATTACCGTTGCGTTGCGTTGCGTTGCGTTGTAATATTTTTATTGAATTTTGCAACATTTTTATTTTAAGTTTTAGTTAAATTTTATTGTTTAATTGGGTTTGTAATGTGCAAAAGTAACAAAAATTAACAGTTATGGCAAAGGTTTTAGATTAAATTAAGGTTAAGAATTAAAAACCAAACGTTTGAGTTCGGGGATTTGGTCGGAAGGAACTTTTAACATTTCAACTGCTTTATCAAAATCAAAACCGGCAGATATGAGGTTTTTAATGCTTTCAACGAGTTGTTCGGTGCGACCTTCCGCACGACCTTCCGCACGACCTTCCGCACGACCTTTTACAAGACCGATTTTCTCTCCTTTTTCGAGACCGATGTCCATTCCGTCTTTAAATTTTCCCGATGCAAGAGTTTTGGCTGTGCTGACAGCATCCCAATACATATCATAACCCAAAATCTCTTCCTGAGTTAAGTATGTACAAATATCCAACGCTTTGGTAATTTCAGGACTTTCAAAAAGCGCGGGGTCTACGTCCACGGTTTTTTCGTTGATTTCCGTCAAAAACTTCAACCATAAAAACTGCATTTTCTTTTCCGAAAAATTTTTCGGCTTAAATTTCGGCAGTTCAAAGAAAAATAATTCGATTCCGTCAATTGTTTTTTCGGGATTTGACTGCTCGCACATTTTATAACGATGATAATAATCCTCACTCGTCGAATCAAAAATATCGTTCACAAGATTCAAACCGTAAACAGGCATTAAAGCATCGTAGTTTTCTCCTTTTTCAATTTGGGTAACATACATTTTCGCTGCGTTGAAAAGTATACGTTGCTTAAAATACGATGTCCAATACATCTGCATTTCAACTACAAATGTCCGACCCTTTATATCAACGCACAAAACATCAACTATGCTGTTTTTAAGTTCGGGAATTATCGGCAACTCTTCGGGTTGCAAATACTTTATCGTTTGAACTCTTCCATCACCTTCTAACGGTAACATTGCGTTCAAAAAACTAATCGTAAGGTCTTCGTTGCGCCCGAAAATCTTTTTAAACAATACATCTGCACGAGGGTCGTAATATTTCATAATGATAACGTTTTTATGACGGCAAAGGTAACGTTTTTTTATCAATACACAAAAAAAAACGACTGCTGAAAAACTCAGACAACCGTTTTTACAAAATCTTTTCACGAAAATTTCTATTCGTCAATTTCCACGAGTTCAAAAGGAACGTTGACAAGTTTTTTGTACCTTGCACCTAAGGCTTTCATATCCTCATCGATTGATTCATAAAACCAACGGACACGGACATCGCCCTTTTCCGCAACTTTTTGAAGCAGTAAAATTATTTGAATCACCTGCTTGCTCGAAGCCGTATTAACGTATTCCAAATCAAAGTCAAACTTCGTCTGAATATTCGGTTCTTCGGCATACTGTTTTATCCACTCCAAAACAGGCGCATAAAACTCCAAAGCATTTTCCGGTACCGAAATCTTCGAAATCTTAAAAATTCCGCCTTCGGGATCAAAAATTATTTCAGGTGTATCTTCCGTCTCTTCTCTAAAAAATTTTTCCATATCGTAAGTTCTTTATTTCTTGGTTCTAACACTTGTTTGAAGCAGATAAAACTGTTCGTTATCGTTTATCGGCAAAAATTTATACTTCAAGGGTTTGTCTGATTTTATCCTCAAATCCGAAAATCCCAAACCTGTCTTTTTAGCATCGGCAGTATCAAAATCGAGCAAAATATCGTCGTAATAATCCGACAATTCCTCTTTTGACATACCGTTAACAAACTCCAACCTTTCGGTAATTGTAGAGACAGCCTCATTCGGAATAATATTTCCTGATGTCAAAAGGGTCTCGTTACCGGTTTGTCCCAAGAAAAACAAGCCTGAAATTCCCGCTAAACCGTCTTTGGTCTTGAAACCGTGCTTAATAATATTTTGAAGCATTTCCACCATAACATTAGAAATCTTTATGGTCGTAAGCGGCATATTCATTCTCGATTTTATAATCGCCAAAAGGCTCAGAAGATTCTCCTGATTAAAGAAACCGTTGAAATACAACAAAATATTATCTTCATTCATCTGACGGTGCAACTCTTTTACGCTCTCGAGCGACGAATGAGTGGCGTGTTGATTTTTTCCGTAAGTAGAATCCGTCGGAATCAGGGTTTGAAGATAAAAATACGTAAACTCTTCGTCAAGTTTTTCAAAGCAATAAAGCAGTTTGTTTCCTGATTTTCTTGACATCTCAATCAATCCTAAGCCAGCGCCGCCCTTGTCGGAAATGCTTCCGTTAGACAAGATTTCGCGGTGAATTTTTTTCAACTCGTCCGGCGTAAGCGAATTAATAATGTCAAGTTTTGATTTCAAACTTTCAATCTTGTCGTTAGCCACTATATTGCCCGTCGAAATAAAATACTTGTCCCCGTTTTTTTGAATGGCAAAAATTCCGGGATACTTTTCAAACTCTCTGTTATTGGCTATCTCTTCCTGATGATGGGTTATGTTTTGAAGTCCCTCCACCATTATATAATAAATACGTTTTTGCAATGTAGCCTGACTTTGATTGGTAACTTTTGCAATATTCGTATCCGCCAAAAAAAGTATTTTTTTCGTAATACTGTGGTCAAAATAACCCCTGTATACGTACTCGAAATCGTTATCATCAACTCTGTTAAACAAGGGATAAGCGATTTCAAAAAGGTTTTGTCCCGTCTCTGCTGCCATGTTTTTCTCAGATGAAGTATTAAATATATAACTTTTTCTATGCAATAAAAATGCCAATATATACCTATACTAACTGGAATTTCTGATATTTCTCGCCTTTATAATTACCGATATTCAACTTGACGTTTTTGCGAACGTATGCCGGAGTATTTTCATATTCAGAAATTTCATTTTCGCGGAAGACGGTAAAGTCTATGTTTTGAAAACTTGACGTCGGAATCGGAACTTCGACACCGATTTCAGGTTCTTCATCATCTTCCTCATCCGGAGTTTCTTCTACGACAGGCTGCTCTTCAATTTTGTCAACGGTTTCTGTCAAAGGTGTCTCGTCCTGACCACTTTCCTGCTCTGAAACGTTTTCTGATTCCTCTGTTGACGGAGTTTCCGAATCACCGACCTCCAAATCCACAACCGCACCGGCGGCATAATTATTATTAGCCTCCTCTATTTGCAACCCGTCATTTTTTGGGCGATAACCACTTTCCGTCTCGTAAGGGTTAAGAATTTCTTTCGCATTAAAGCCCGTCGCTATAAGCGTAACGCAGATATTTTTATCAAGAGCCTGATCAAACGAACTACCCCAAATAAGGTCGGCTTTGTTTCCCGCCCTCGATTGAACGTAATCGTTGATTGCCGTAACCTCTTTCATCGAAGCCTTAGCCTTGTCGCTTGAAGATATGTTAAGAAGGAGTTTTTTTGCACCCTTGATGTCATTGTTATTAAGAAGCGGAGAATCAAGAGCCGTCTGAACGGCTTTGAGAGCGCGACCTTCGCCTTCCGCCTTACCCGTACCCATAAGCGCGATGCCGGAGTCCTTCATAACCGTATTGACATCGGCAAAGTCGACGTTGATGCTACCCGTAACGGTAATAATTTCGGCGATACCTTTTGCCGCCATCGTCAAGATGTCGTCGGCCTTCAAGAAAGCCTCGTCCAAAGCCAAGTCGCCGTAAATATCGTTGATTTTTTCGTTGTCAATCACAAGCATCGAATCCACGCAAGAGGCAAGTTCTTCAAGACCTTTGAGAGCCTGACGCACACGCTTAGGACCTTCAAAACGGAACGGAATCGTAACGATTGCAACGGTAAGAATACCCATTTCCTCTTTTGCGAGTTTTGCGATAACGGGTGCTGCACCAGTTCCGGTTCCGCCGCCCATTCCGGCGGTTATGAACAGCATTTTGGTAACCCTATTGTCAACGAGTGCCGAACGAATCAACTCAATACTTTCGGTTGCCGCCTCTTTTCCGTTTTCAGGATTATTGCCGGCACCCAAACCTTGCGTTACTGTTTCGCCCAACTGGATTTTTGAAGGTATCTTGCTGACTTCCAAGACCTGATTGTCGGTATTAGCAACAATAAAGTCAACGTCCTTGATACCGTATTCATACATGTGTCCGACAGCATTGCCGCCGCCGCCGCCGACACCGAGAACTTTTATTATATTTTTTTTAGTTTCAAAACTAAAATTAAGTACTTTGTTTTCACTACTGAAATCGAACTCCGCCATGATAAAAATATAGATTTTTTAGTTTTTTTTATACAAAAATTCTAAGCATTATCTTCCGGGTCTTCAAGAAAATCCGAAGCCCATTTTTTGATACGCGAGAAAAATCCGCCTTCCTTTTTCTTTCCCTTAGAAGTACCTGAGGTAGCAGACTTAGATTGTTGTTCTTTTTCAAGATTTGTGTCGCTTTTCTGAGTCTCCTGCGCCGCACGACTCTGTCCGGCTAAATAGGTTTCCAAATATTCAAAGCCCTTAATCAACAATCCGACCGAAGCGGTATACTCAGAATCATTAAGTCCGCTTGCATTAACATCTACGTTTCTTACTTGTCCTAAACGAACATCAGTACCAAGTCTGAATTTTATCAGACGGATAATATTGTTGAGTTTTGCGCCACCGCCCGTTATTACGATTCCCGCCGTAAGAGAGTCTCTAAGAGCGTATTTTTCGATAAGGCAGGCTATGCCGCCGAGAATTTCGTCAAGACGGGCATTAATTATGTTAGCAAGGTCGGAAAATGAAATCTCTTTTGCGGTTCCGAAAGAATTTACTACGGCTATTTTTTTACTGTATTCGGACAGATTAAGAGCCGAACCGTATTTAACTTTCAAGTTTTCTGCCTGACGTTCAATGATATGACAAGCGTTTTTAATATCGTTTGTAACAGCATTACCGCCAAACGGAACGTAAGAGGTTGTTTTAAGAACCTTTTTCTGATAAACGGCAATATCAGTAGTACCGCCGCCTATGTCGGCAACAAGAACACCGGCTTCTTTTTCGTCCTCGGTCAAAACTGCCTCGCTCGAAGCAATTGGTTCGAGAATGATTTTTACGATATTAAGTCCCGCCATATTAACAGCCTGACGTATCGCCGTTATGGAATTGGCTTTACCGACCGCAACAAAAAACTTGCCTTCAAGTTTTCTGCCCGGACAACCTGCCGCACTGCCGATAATACTACTGCCGTCAACGATATACTCCTGCGGAATAACATGAATAATCTCCTCTCCGGCATCTTTGCTTATAGTATATACCTCTCTTGTCAGTTGATCGATGTCCGCTTGTTTGATGATACCGCTGTCAATAAACTTGGAATGAGTATTGATTTCAGTCCTTACGTTTTGACCCGCTATACCGACAAACACGTTACGAAACTCGCAACCGGCTTTGGCTTTGCATTTGGTAACAGCCGTATTTATCGCAGCCGAAACCTCGCTTACATTTTGTACCGAGCCTCTGACGACCCCTTTTGACTCCGCCTGACCGTAGCCCAAAATATTGATTTTCCCGAATTCGTCTTTTACGCCGGCAATAGCAACGACCTTAGTCGTACCTATGTCTATTGCTGCGATAATTTGATTTTTAGTAGCCATACCCTATATCTGTTTAGTCCGAATATTTCACTTTATTATATATTATTTGCGGTTTTTAAAACGTTTACAGACTATCTGATTTTTGTATTTAACAGAAATCTGTTTGTAAGCGTTCCAACCCGCTTTTTTTAATCCTCTGAAATAAAACTCTTTGAGAATGTACATTTTTTTGTCATAATCCTCAATAGAGCCGATTGAAAGAATATGTTTTCCCAACATCGGAACAAGTTCGTATTCCGAAAGCGAGTTGACATAAATCTGCTCAATCTGATCACGCCAAAAGTCATCGCCGTCAATCAGTTTTATCAGTTTAAAAAGATCCGACTGAGTTCCCTGCTCACCGCCGTTGACCAAGTCAATTTTATAGACCTTGCCGTCCGAAAAGTCGAACTTATCTTTTATAAAACCGTTCGCAACAATCACCTGAGGCGAAGATTTTTTTGAAGTCTCAAATATAATTCCGTCATTGTCAATATAATACGACTGCCCGGTATTGTTAATTACCATAAGCAGAGGTTTTCGTTGAACAATGTCGATTTTAAGTTTTCCCGATATTGTTTTATAAATAGAGGCACTCCTTATAAAAGGATGTTTTTTTAATACGCCGTCAATTTTATAAATGTCAATACTGTCCATTTTGTAGCCTTCTATTTTGTCCACGACATTATATATCAGCCGCAAAACATCATTCTGCTCCACAAAATGTACGTCTTCGGTACTGTCGATACTGATAACGATTTCATCGCACCTCGTATCGTGAAACCTGCCCGTAGCCCAGCACATCACAAGCAGCAACAAAACCGCAAGCGACAACTTAAATATCTTCCGCTTTGACACTTTCATTGTTTTCCAACGCTTGTTTTAACGGTTGAATAAGTCTGTCAATGCTGCCCGCGCCTAATGTTAAAAGAACCTGAGGTCTATCTGATAACACTTTCTTAATTATATCTTCTTTATCGTTAATCAAAAAAGTATTCTTATTTTTCATCAAACCGGCTATAAGTTTAGAATCCACCCCGACAATAGGTTTTTCTCTTGCAGGATAGATGTCCATCAAAATAATCTCGTCCAAAAGGTCAAGACTTTTTGCAAAGTCAGTTGCGAAATCCCGCGTCCTCGTATAAAGGTGCGGTTGAAAAATTCCCGTCAGTTTTTTTCCCGGAAAAAGTTCCCTGACGGATTTTATCGTCGCCGACAATTCTCTCGGATGATGAGCATAATCGTCAATATAAACGGCATCAGAGGTCTGAACGTGAAAATCCATACGGCGTTTTACGCCCATAAAAGTTTCCACGCCTTTTTTAATAGTCTCATCATCTATGCCGGATAATTGAGTTGCGGCAATGCACGCCATCGTGTTTTCGATGTTAACACGACCACGGGCACCGATTTTAATGTCTTTGATAACGCCGTTAGGAGTTACGGCATCTATAATAAAAAATCCGTCTTCAAGTCTGACGTTTTCTGCATAATAGTCTGCCGTTTTGTCGTCTTCCGAGTATATTATTTTTTTAATACCCTTGGTATCAATAAGGTCTTCAATTTTTTTGTTAACAATCACCGCCCCGTCGCGCTTGCCTTTTTGAGCGAAACTGTTGAAAGTCTCAATCAAATCTGCCCTGTCCTTGTAAATATCCAAGTGATCGGCATCAACGTAAGTTATCACCGAAACTCTCGGCGTTAACCACAAGAAAGAACGGTCAAACTCATCAGCCTCCGCAACAAGCAGAGTTTCAGGATTTTCAAACGGTTCTTTACGCTTGGGCATCATAAGATTGCTGTCAAGATTTTTTGAAATACCGCCCAAAAACGCAAAACTATCCTCGCTGTTACACTTTAATATATTAGCAATAACACTCGAAGTAGTCGTCTTTCCGTGCGTTCCCGAAACGGCTATCAAATTATACTTATCGGAAATCATGCCCAAAACCCGCGCCCTTTTTATCATAAAGTAGCGTCCGGAAGCAAAATATCCGAAAATTTTATTGTCCTGAGGTACGGCAGGGGTAAAAACAACCATCGTTTTCTCTTTCTGTGCCATACAATTCATCGGGATAAGCGAAATGTCATCGTTATAAACAATCTCAATACCTTCTTTTTCAAGACTTTGTGTCAACGGCGAAGGTGTAAGGTCATAACCGTAAACCTTCTTGCCCAAGAGATTGAAATAACGTGCCAAAGCACTCATTCCGATTCCGCCTATACCTAAAAAGTATATATAATTAATTTTGTCAAAATGATTCATTTCCTTACTGAGAGAAATATCAAATTGTCATTTTAGTTTTCATTTTCATTAACTTGATTACCTTTAAGCAGAATATCTATTCTGTTAAGATAATTTTGAACCGTTGTTTTATCGCAGTCTTTTTTCAAAAACTCCGTCAAAGCACAGTTGATACAATACACAGCTGCAGAAATATCGTCTTGTTGTTGAACGAGTTTTCTGAGTTCCTGTCTTTTTTCTTTTACAAGATTAAGTTTGTATGTTTCAACGAGATTCTTTTTTCCTGCATACGGCTGATAAACGTATTTCAAGAGTTTTTCCTCCGAAAACGCCTCGCCGGGCATTTGCGCTAACAGAGACTGAAAAGCAGCAAAATCATCGTTTAATTTTTCATTAAAGGTTTTCACATCTTTTTCCCAAACACTCTGCAAAGCCTTCAAAAGGATTTTTGCAACTTCGTTTTGGTCATAACGGGGAGTTTTAAGATATGAATTGATGCTCTTTGCGTAAACCGAAACAAGAGAATCTCCGAGGGAAGAAAACTCCTTCTGAATCATCGTACAGCATTTTGAAAAAGCCGACTGCTTGCCCGTAAAACCGTCGTCAGCCAAAAGCGCGTATTCCTGAACCGCTTGTTTATAAAGGGTCAACAAATAAAGTTTTTTTCTAACTGACGTGTCAGTTAAATTGCTCTGAAACTCACTCTCAGTATTTGCCAAAACACCAGCAAGGGCATTGTCGTATTCGTTTTGAAAAGACAATTCGTCCATTTGAGTGTACACTGAAACCATCTCATCGATAACCACTTCCGTCTTCAAGGCGAGGCTGTTTTCTAACTTAGTCTTCGTAACCGTTATAGTTTCGGTAATGTTAGAGCCGCAACCCTGAACCGTAAAAGCCGCCGTAAAGGCAACCAAAACATATATTAGTAAATTTATGCGTTTCATATTTTAACCAAATTTTTCCGCGTAAAATTAAATATTTTTTTTCTTATAACAAAACAATGATTATTTATTTTTTTACTAATTTTATAATTTCTTGTGCAATTATATCAGAAGAATTTGAAATAGCCAAATTTTTAATGTTATTTTTAAGTAAAATTTGCTTTTTTACATCTTTACACAACTCTAAGACAAGTGCAAATAACTTTTCTTCGGCTTCATCGTCCCTCAACATCATTGCTGCTTGCTGATTTACAAGTGCTTGCGCGTTTTTTGTCTGATGGTCTTCTGCGACATTCGGCGAGGGAACAAAGATTACGGGCATTCCCGCAATGCACAATTCCGAAACAGACAACGCTCCTGAACGCGAAACTACAACGTCAGCGGCCTTATACGCCAAATCCATACGCTTAATAAACGCCATTGCGTGAACATCAGGACAATGTTTGTCCCGTAATTGCTTTTCAATATCGTCGTAATAATACTTTCCCGTCTGCCAAAGCACCTGAATATCAGCATTTTGAAATTTCTCAACAGAGTTCAAAATACTTTTATTAATTGTTCCTGCGCCGAGACTGCCGCCTATTGAAAGTACCGTAAGTTTGTCTTTTTTCAAATTAAAAAACTCCAAAGCCTCGTCCCTCGTTGCAGTATTGTTGACAATATCAGGACGCACGGGATTGCCGGTCAAAACTATTTTATCCTTATCAAAATATTTGTCCATATTTTGATAAGCGGTAAAAATTTTAACTGCATTTTTGGCTAAAAGTTTGTTAGTCATACCGGCGTGAGAGTTTTGTTCCTGCAAAACGGTCGGAATACCGGCTTTTGCAGCCGCCTTCAACGCCGGACCAGAGGCATAACCGCCTACACCGACGGCAATGTCAGGACGAAAATCCTTTATAATCTTTTTTGCCATCGACATACATTTCAAGAGTTTGAAAGGCAAGGTTATGTTTTTCCAAAGTTGTTTTCTCTGAAAACCCGCCGAGGGCAAGCCGATAATTTTAAAGCCCGCTGCCGGAACTTTTTCCATTTCGATTTTGCCTAATGCCCCGACAAAAAGTATTTCTATATTTTCGTCAATGCGCTGCAAAGCCTGTGCTATTGCGATTGCCGGAAAAACATGTCCTCCCGTACCGCCTCCGCTAATTAAAACTCTCATTTCTTTTGTCCCTCCTTGTTTTTATTAACCCGCAATAAACGGATAATCAGTTACTTCCTCGACATCAGATTCTTCTTCAATTTCTTCAACGGCTTCTTTTTTGCCCGTATAACGGGAAATGTTAAGAATAATGCCGACCGAAAACAAAGTAAAAATCGACGCCGTTCCGCCCATGCTCACAAACGGCAACGGCTGCCCCGTAACAGGCGTTATGTTAACCGCCACAAGCATATTAGCAACCGCTTGCAGCATAACGTTAAGGCTCAGTCCCAAGACTATAAAGGCAGGAAAAGCCCTTTCCGAATTTTTGATTATCAGTATGCACCGATAAAAAAATACCAAATAAAAAACGATAACAACCGTTCCGGCAACAAGTCCGCCTTCTTCCACGATTATCGCATAAATAAAATCCGAATACGGGTGCGGCAAAATGTTTCTTTGCGTACTATTGCCCGGACCTTTACCAAAAACATCGCCCAAAGCGATTGCAATTTTTGACTGTTGTGCCTGAAAATCATCCTTAGAATTTTCTTTCGGGTCAAAAAAAGTTTCAATTCTTTTTGCCCATGTCCCGACCCTTGAATGTGTCCCCGTTGCAAGCATTACCGAAACAAAAAGCGCGAAACACAAAATTCCTCCACCGATAGCACCGAGCAGCCATTTATAGTTAATCCTGCCGATAAACAAAACCGTCAACGATGCTACACCTATAAGAAAAGCGGTTGAAAAGTTTGCCGGCAAAACAAGTCCGCAAACCAAAACTATCGCAATCATACACTTTTTAAATACGTCAATCATCTTGACACCCGCATTTTGCGACGAAGATATTACTTTTGCCAAATATATCATCAAAGCAAGTTTTGCGGGGTCGGAAGTCTGAAACCGTATTCCGAAAAGCGACAACCAACGCCGCGCGTCATTCGTGTCCTTTCCCGTCATAAGGGTCAAAATCAGGAAAAACACAGCCATGCACAAAGCGGGAGTTGCAATTTTAAAATAGTATTTGTAACTAATCCTGCTTGCGCAAAACATCAGTATCAGTCCTATGCAGACAAACATCAGATGCCGCAGAAAATAATACGTAGTATGACCGTCCTGATATTTGTATGCCAACATTGAAGTCGCGCTGTACACCTCCACGATGCCTATGCCCGACAACAAGATGACCATAGTCCATATCACGCTGTCACCTTTTAAAAGTTCAAAAAACTTTTTCATTTTCTAATTTTTCATTCTTTTTTTCACTTCTTCTTTGAATTGTTCGCCTCTGTCTTCGTAACAGGTGAACAAATCAAAACTTGCACACGCCGGCGAAAGTAAAACCGTCTCGCCCGGCTTTGCAATTTCAACACATTTTTCTATACAATCTTTCATGCTTCTAACGTCGCTGACGGGAACTATGCCGTCAAAAGCCTTATGAATAGGTGTGTTGTCAACGCCCATAGCAACAATTTCACGGACTTTATGCTTAACCGACCACATAATATACTCATAATCATTGCCTTTGTCAACGCCGCCGAGAATCAGAATTACATCAGTATTAACAGAATCAAGGGCTTTTTTTACCGCGTCAACGTTAGTGCCTTTGGAATCGTTGATGTATTCCACGCCGTTAATCTCGCCGCACGGCTCTATTCTGTGTTCAATCGGAGAAAAAATCTTAAAACTCTCCCAAGCCTCTGAAATAGAAAGTTTTAAATGCGCAGCAGTCAACCACGCCGCCATCATATTACAATAATTATGAACGCCGCGTAATTTGCAATATTTTGACAAATAATACACTCCCATTGATTTTCCCTCAATAGTATGAATAATCATACCGTCATCTTGGGTATAAGCAAAAGAAGTTTTTACATCATTTTTATCCTGATTCAAGGTATAAAACGAATAAAGTGTCTGCTTCAACGGCGTTTTTCTCATCTCTGCAAGAGTGTATCTGTCCTGACCGAAATAAATAAACGCATCTTCGGGACGCTGGTTTTGCGTAATGCGGAATTTTGAAGCCGCATAATTTTCAATCTTATAATCATAACGGTCAAGATGATCGGGCGTTATGTTAAGCAAAACGGCAACGTCAGCCCTGAACTTATACATTCCGTCCAACTGAAAACTTGACAATTCCAAAACGTAATAATCGTAAGGTTTGCCTTCCGCGATTACCGAGGCAAAACTTTTCCCGATATTTCCGCACATTACAGCGTTTTGTCTCATATAGACTAACATTCTGTAAATCAATTCGGTAGTCGTTGTCTTGCCGTTGCTGCCCGTAACGCAGATTGTTTTTGCATTTTCGGGAAGATAACGTCCCGCAAATTCAATTTCTGAAATAACGGGTATGTTTTTCTCCCTTAACGCAACGATGACGGGAGCGGTTTCCTTAATGCCCGGAGATTTTATAACTTCCTGACTGTTAAGAATTTTCTCCAACGTATGACCGCCTTCTTCATACGCTATATTATTTTCTTCGAGAGTCTTTTTATACTCTTCTTTTATTGTAGAAAAGTCAGAAACAAAAACCTCGAAATTCTTTTTCTTTGCCAAAACTGCTGCGCCGACACCGCTTTCGCCTGCGCCTAAAACTACTATCCTGCTCATTATCTTATTTTTAAAGTTAACACCGAAATTACTGACAATACGATTGTTATAATCACAAACCTTGCAACAATTTTTGATTCGTGCATTCCCTTCTTCTGAAAATGATGATGAAGAGGTGCCATCAAAAACAAATGCAAACCTTGACCGTATTTTTTCAAAGTCTTCTTAAAATACCACACTTGAAGCATAACGCTCAGATTTTCAACGAGAAATATTCCGCAGAAAACGGGTATCAAAAGTTCTTTTCTCACCAAAACCGCGATAACGGCAATTATTCCGCCGATTGTCAAACTGCCCGTATCGCCCATAAAAATTTGCGCCGGATAAGCGTTGAACCACAAGAAACCGACCGTCGCACCGATAAACGCTGAGGTAAAAACCACCAGTTCGCCGATACCCGGAATATACATTATATTAAGGTATTGCGAAAAAATGACGTTACCCGACACGTATGCAAAAATCAACAGCGTCGCCGACGAAACCGCCGAAGTACTCGAAGCCAAACCGTCAATGCCGTCAGTGATGTTTGCACCGTTAGAAACCGCCGTAATTATAAAAGTAACTATCAGAATAAAAATTATTCCGGCAACCCAACCGTATTTTTCAGCATCAAGAAACCAAACGATTTTTGAATAGTCAAACTCATTGTTTTTCAAAAACGGAACGGTAGTTTTCAGGGATTTTACATCACTTGCGCCTTTAACCGTCTGACTGTCAGGAAAATCATTCAACAATTCCGAAACTTGTTCCGTCTCAATCTGTACGTTTTCTCTGACAACTATGTCGGGACTTAAATATATTGCCGTGCCGATAACGATTCCTAAAAAAATCTGACCGACAAGTTTGTAAGTACTTTTCAAGCCGTCTTTGTTTTTCTTAAAAATCTTGATGTAATCGTCCATAAAACCGATTGCACCGAGCCATATCGTCGTAAAAATCAACAATATAACATAAATATTCGTTAATCTGCAAAGCAGAAACACGGGAATCAAAATCGCACCGATAATGATAATTCCGCCCATAGTCGGAGTTCCGGCTTTTTGATTCTGACCTTCAAGATAAAGGCTGCGGACTGTTTCGCCGACTTGTTTTTTACGCAAATATGCAATAAGTCTTCTGCCCGCTACCATCGTGAAAACGAGCGATATAATAACAGCCGTCGCCGAGCGGAAAGATATGTACGAAAACAATCTCGCCCCCGGAAAATTAAACTGCTGCAAATATTCAAACAAATAATATAACATCGTTATTTCAAAAATTCCGTTACAATTTCTTTATCGTCAAAATGGTGTTTTACACCGTTAACGTCCTGATAATTTTCATGTCCTTTGCCGGCGATTAAAATTATGTCGCCTGCCTTTGCCATCAAGCACGCCGTCTGAATCGCTGATTTTCTGTCAGTTATTCTTACAGTTTTCTTTAAATCCTCATCTTTTAATCCGGCAAACATATCGTCCAAAATGCTTTCGGGATTTTCCGTCCTCGGATTGTCAGAAGTCAAAATCACCTTGTCAGAATACTTGCAAGCGATTTGAGCCATAATCGGACGTTTCGACTTATCTCTGTCGCCGCCGCAGCCGCAAAGCGTTATAAGTGTTGACGGAATAGACAATTCCCTACGGATTGCGTTAATGGTCGTCAAAACGTTTTCCAAAGCATCGGGCGTATGAGCGTAATCTACTATCGCCGTAATTTTGTTAGAGTTAACAATATCAAAACGACCTTTTACCGAATGTAACGCACTCAACTCCCGCAAAACAGCCTCAGGCTGTTCTCCCAAAAGGACAGCCGATGAATAAACTGCCAAAATATTATAAGCGTTGAACTCTCCGGGGAGGAATGTCCACATTTCTTTACCGCAGATATTTAGCAACATACCTTCAAAACCACATTCAAGAATTGAGGCCTTGAAATCGTAAAAGCCTTTCAAGCCGTAAGTTTTTATCTGCGCTTTTGTGTTTTGAACCATGACCATACCGTTTTTGTCGTCGCCGTTTGTGAGGGCGAAAGCGGTTTTGGGCAGATTGTCAAAAAACATTTTTTTGGCTTTGATGTATTCCTGAAATGTTTTGTGATAATCCAAATGGTCGAGAGTGATGTTAGAGAAAATGCCGAGTGCGAAATTAAGTCCCGCGATTCTCTTTTGAACCACCGAGTGCGAACTTACTTCCATAAAACAATACTGACAACCTTTTTCCACCATTTTAGCCATGAGCGAGTTGATTGTCAGCGGGTCGGGAGTCGTGTTAGAAGTCGGGAAAACCTCATCGTCAACGTAGTTTTCAACCGTTGACAACAAGCCCGCCTTATAGCCGAGTTTTTTGAACAACTTATATAAAAGTGTTGCGGTAGTGGTTTTGCCGTTAGTGCCGGTAACGCCCGCAAGTATCAGGTTTTCTGACGGATAGCCGTAAAACGCCGAAGCGACTTTTCCAAGTTCTTCGTGCGAATCTTTTACCTTGACATAACAAACGTTGTCTGACAAATTGTCAGGCAAATCTTCACACATAACCGCTGCCGCACCTTTTTCAACTACATCGTTTATAAAGGTATGACCGTCGGTTTTAGTACCTTTGACGGCGACGAAAAGCGTGTCCGTCTTTATATTACGCGAATCAGCGGTGATGTTTTGGATTTCAACATCAATATTGCCGACAGATTCGAGAATTTTTGTCCGCTGTAAAATTTCAGAAAGTTTCATTTTTTTTATCTTTTTGTTTTTTAATTGTCCAATTCTATCGTAACCTTAGTGCCTTCTTTTACGGCTGTGCCGGGCGCAACGTCCTGTTTTATGACAGCACCTCTTCCGTGAACCGTAACGGCAAGGTTGTGATTTCTCAAAACATAAAGCGCGTCCCTTAGTCCCATGCCTCTGACATCAGGCATAACGGCTCGGCGTGCCGAAAAAGCGTCTAATTTTACCGCGTCTTTGCCCCGCGACGTATAGACAAAAGGCGTTTGTGAATTTTCAACATTTTCCACACGGACGTTAAACGCGCTGAAAAGTCTGTCCAAAACTTCTTTCCTTCCGCTTTTAGCATCGGGAATAGTATTTTTGTCAACATATTTTTCCAAATTAAACTCTTTGCCGATAAGCAAATCGTAATCCTTAGAATAAAGTTTGTCAGCAATTTCTCTAAAAACCGGACCTGCCACCGTTCCGCCGTAATAAGAACCTCTTGACGGCGAATTTATAACCACGATACAAGAGTATTTCGGTTTTTCAGCGGGGAAATATCCCACAAACGATGCCAAGTGCGTTGCCATTCCGAGTTCGTCTTTGTAGCCCGAAGTGCCTTTTGCGATTTGCGCCGTTCCCGTTTTGCCTGCTATCGAATAATATTTGGTTTTCAAATTCATTGCCGTTCCGTTGTCGACAACGCCTTTGAGAAGTTCTTTCACTTTTTCCAACGTCTCGCGGCTGCAAACCGCCGAGTGAAGGATTACGGGTTCGTCAATAATTTTTTTACCGCCGTGAAGCCTTACCGCCTCCCTCAAATGCGGACGCAACATCACGCCGTTGTTAGCGATTGCATTATAAAAGGTGAGAATTTGCAGCGGCGTAACTTTTACCTCGTAACCGTAAGCGATTTTTGCGATAGAACCCGACCACCAGAATTTGTCGCCCGGATAATTGATTTTCGGGGTTGCCTCGCCGTAAATGTCAATTCCCGTCTGACGGTTTAAGTGCATACCGTAAAGATTGTCCACAAATTCTTTCGGGTCTTGACTGAAAGCGTCGTAAACGAGTCTCGCCATACCGACGTTACTGGATTTTTCAAAAATTTCCCTTACCGAATGTCTGCCCGTCAGCGGGTGGTCGTCCGAAATCGTATGATTAGAAACCTGATAACTACCGTCTCCGAGGTCTATCGAATCGTTGATTCCGCAGTTAGTTTTTTCCATAACGGCAATAAGAGCAGGCAGTTTGAATGTTGAACCCGGCTCCATGGCAACGCCGACAGCATTGTTCATCGTCTCTTTATAATTAACGCTGTCCGAACACATATCGAGGTTTGCGATTGCACGTATTCTGCCCGTCTTAACTTCCATAACTACAACACAACCGTGTTTTGCGCGGTATTTTTTCAAATATTTCAGAAGGCTCTGCTCGGCAATGTCCTGAATACTAACATCTATCGTCGAAATAATATCCGCGCCGTCCATAGGCTCAATTTCGTCGTCGGAATTAATCGGGTAATAGTCGCTTGAAGGCAGTTTTACCATAAGTTTCTGACCCTCAACACCGTGAAGTTCCTTGTCGTAAACATATTCCAAACCCGAAGTCGGCCCGTCGTTGTTGATGTGTCCAATCGTTCTTTCAGCCAGAGTGTTATGCGGCATACGTCTTGCAAAACGGTACTTCGGAATAAGTCCGCTTTTATAACGTCCGAGATTAAAAATAGGAAATTTTTTCAATTTGTTCATCTGATCGAAAGTAACGTAACTCTTTATCGGATAAAACTTGTTACGTCTTTCGTTACGCATTGCTGAATCAAAAAAAGCCCTATATTCGTTCGGAGTTTTGTCCTTGAAAAGTTTGCTCATACAAACCGTAAGAGAATCTATGTATTTCGGATAAACTTTTTCGCGGAGACCTTTTACCGTAAAATCCCAATAAAGAGCGTAAGAGGGAATCGAAGTAGCGAGTATACGTCCGTGAGTGTCGCAAATATCACCCCTGAAAGGCTCCACCTTGTCGGCACGTATCGAAATCATGTGTTTTTTCCACTCCTTCGGGTCTTGCGTCTGGATAATCATAATTTTTATAAAGACGGAAACCAAAGCGAATGCAACAACTCCGTATATAAAAAACAGTTTTACAGTTATATTTTTCTTGATGTCTTTCATTTTTTTCTTCTACTGTTTTTGAGAGTTATTGCTGTCGCCGTCAGTTTTCAAAGAATCCGCCCTCTGAAATTTGTCAATATAAAAAATCGGAGGCGGTGTCTGCTGAACAAAAATGCCCAACTGTTTTTTTTCTATTCTTGACGAAACTTCCGTTTCTTTACTTATGTTCATCAATTCGGCGGCTTTGATAATTGCCTCGGCACGGTATTCCCTGACCTCGCGTTTCAAGACGATGTTACGCCTAATAACCGATTCGGCTATATTTCTGTTAGAGATGTACAAAACAAAAAGGAAACCGATAAAACCAAGATACGGTAAAAGTTTTACCATATTCTTTGCGAAGATAGTTCCGTCCAAAACGGATTTCAATGTCAGCGAACCATCATCTTGCTCAGCAGAGGGTTCTTCTTCGGATTTTTTTTCTTCCTCAGACTGTCCGCCGAAAGAAAAGCCTTCCGCACTAAACACCTCGCCGGATAATTTTATATCGCCGACCTCGTTCCCTATTTCAGAATTTCCACCGTAAGGAGTATCGGAGGAAAAATACCCATCCGGCAACGAAGGCGGTACTCCTAATGCGGAAACCTTGTCATACGCCTCGTTTAAGGATTGGTTTTCTTCTTCATTTTCATTTTCTTCGTTTTCCCTATTTTCCCACTCTTCTTCTCTTTCAATCATCTTTTTTCTAAAAGTCTTTTTCCTAAAAGTTTTTTAATAAACCGTACGTTCAGCAATTCTGAGTTTTGCACTTCTTGACCTCGGATTTTGTTCCGCTTCCTCGAAAGAAGGTGTTATAACTTTTCTGTTAACGGGCATTAGCGGCGCAATCACGTTACCGAAAACGTCCTTTTCTTCTTTTCCGAGAAAATTTCCCGATTTCATAAAATTCTTGACGGCTCTGTCTTCAAGCGAATGATACGACATTATAACAAGTCTGCCTTTTTTTTTCAGAGCCTTCGGTGTTGAGGTCAAAAAACGTTTCAAGACCCCTATTTCATCATTAACCTCTATTCTTATTGACTGAAACACGGTTGCAAGGTATTTATTTTCAGAAAATCTCGGAACACAATCCTTGATTGCCTCCAAAAATCCGCCTACCGTGTCTATTGATTTTTCCTTTCGTGAAGTCGTAACCGCACGTGCTAACTTCCAAGCATTTTTTATTTCACCGTATTCCAAGAAAATACGTTTCAAATCCTCTTCGCCGTAAGTATTAAGAACGTCTCTTGCCGAAAAAGCGGCGTCCCTGTTCATTCTCATATCAAGCGGGACGTCAAAACGGAAAGAAAATCCACGCTGTGCATCATCAAAATGATGACTTGACACACCGAGGTCTGCGATTATACCGTCGATTTTTTCATAACCCGCAAGCCTTAAAAACTGCGCGAAATACTTAAAATTCGACTTAAAAAACATAATTCTGCTGTCATTAGGAACATTTTCCTTAGCATCAGAGTCCTGATCAAATACAAAAAGGCGTCCCTCGGGACCTAAATGTTTCAAAATTTCTCTTGAATGTCCGCCGCCGCCGAAAGTTACATCGGCATACACACCCGAAGTATTGATATTAAGTCCTTCAATACACTCGCGGAGCATCACGGGATTATGATAAAAGTTTTTTTCAGCCACTTTCTACGCCTCCTTATCTTATTAAATAGTTCCCAAAAATTCCTGAGCCATGGCTGCAAAATCATCTTTTGAGGGGCGCGAGGCTTCAAAGGTTTCGGTACTCCAAACCTCTATTCTGTCACCTAAACCTATAACACAGAGATCTTTTTCAAGACCTAAATCCTCAGCCAGCCTTTTCGGAACTAAAAGCCGGTTGTTAGAGTCTAATTCCACCTCGGCGGTATCCTTGAAAAACTCCCTCAAAAAACTGTTGTGCTGCCTGTTGAAAGGATTAAGACGGGCTTTTATGCTTTCAACCTTTTCCCTCCAACCGCTCTGAGTGTAAACGGTAAGGCATTTTTCGTAGAGATCCCTTTTTACCACAAAAGTGCGTAACGTATTGTCTTCCAACTGCTCTAAAAAAGCAGACGGGAAGACAAAACGTCCTTTTTGGTCAATTTTTATTTGAAAATCTCCTGTAAAAATGCACATGATAGTTCATTAAAAAATCATTCAAAATTACAGTTTTTTTTTGACATTACAACCACTTTTTACCACTTTTTACCACTTTTTTACTCTAAGTTTCTTAACACATTAATTTTTAAAACGATATAAAAAATATTTTTTTTAACTTTTTAACATAAAAAATCTCCGCCGATAATAAATAAAAAATTTTGCATACAATTAAAAAAATTTCCTAACTTTGTAACCTGAAAAATTACAGTTTGTAAAGAATTGGAGACAACAGCAAAACTTATTGACATTGAAAAAATTATAAAAACGAAAAATCCGTCTCTTTATAAAAAGTTGCCGGGTTTTGTCATCGGACTGCTGAAAAAAATCATTTGTCAGGACAAAATCAACAGACTTTTAACATTGTACGGACATCTCAGCGGCGTAGACTTTATTGACGCGGTTTTCAAAGACTTAAACGTCGAAATCATAAACCACGGACTCGAAAAAATAGACTTAACGCAGAGGTACGTTTTTACGGCAAACCACCCTTTGGGCGGGATTGACGGACTTGCCGTAATATCAAGTGTCAACAAGAATTTCGGCAAAGCAAAAGCGGTTGTCAACGAACTTTTGACGAACATTGACAATTTAAAGGAAGTATTTTGCGGAGTCAACGTCTACGGACACGCCTCTCAAAACAACGCCGAGGATATCGAAACGCTGTTTTCGTCAAAGGAGAACGTATGCGTTTTTCCGGCGGGACTGTGTTCGAGAAAAATTGACGGCAAAATCACCGACCTGCCTTGGAAAAAAAACTTTATCGAAAAGGCGGTAAAATACGATATTCCTATCGTACCGGTTTTTGTGGAGGCTTACAACAGTAATTTTTTTTACAACACAGCCGCTTTGAGAAAAAAAGCGGGCATAAAATTCAATTACGAACTTATATTGCTGCCCTCGGAGGTTTTTAAGTACCATGACAAAAACATCTCGCTTTATTTCGGAGAACCGATTATGCCGGAGACTTTAAGAGAGATTAGTAGCAAAGAAGACCGCGTAAAATTTGTCAGGGAAAAAACTTACGGGGCAAAACAATCGGAATAAAAAATAAAAATGGAAAATATAATCGCGCCTGTTGACAGGAAAAAACTTTTGGAGGAACTCTCTGATGACAAATTGCTAAGAACCGCAAATTATTGCGGAAACAAGATTTATGTCTTTCAGGCACAAAACTCGCCCTACCTAATGCAAGAAGTAGGACGTTTGAGGGAAATTTCATTCCGCGAGGCCGGTGGCGGCACGGGAAAAAAATGCGACATTGACTTTGCCGACACCGCAGAAAAGCCTTATAGTCAATTAATTATATGGAATGATACCGAGCAGGAAATTCTCGGCGGATACAGATTCAAGGATTTAAGTTTCGATGTGGAATTTAATTCAGAGGGTCAGCCGGAACTTTCAACGGCAGAGATTTTTAAATTCTCAGACACCTTTATAAAAGAGTATATGCCTCAGACGATAGAACTCGGACGCAGTTTCGTTCAGCCGAAATATCAAAGCAAAAACAATTCAAGGCTCGGACTTTTTGCCTTGGACGGACTTTGGGACGGTCTCGGAGCAATCTACCGTCAGAGAGAAGACCATATAAAATATTTCTTCGGAAAGGTAACGATGTACACGACCTTCAACAAAACGGCACGTGATTACATCTTGGGATTTCTTTCGGTGTATTTTCATGACGAGGAAAATCTGATAACCTCCGACAACGCAATAAAAATTTCTCTAACAAAAGATGAACTAAAAAATACTTTTTCAGGAAAAGACTATAAAGCAGACTACAAAACACTCAACCGTGTGGTACGTTCTTTCGGCGAAAATATTCCGCCGCTTTTGAACGCTTATATGAACCTATCGCCTACAACAAAAATTTTCCCGACGGTAACAAATCCGTTTTTCGGCGGGGTTGAAGAAACGGGCATATTAGTAAAAGTGGAAGATATATTGCCGGAGAAAAAAGCGCGGCATTTGGATAGTTACATAAAAAAATGAAAAAATTAGACATTTTTCTTCTGAAATCATACGCAGGACCTTTGATTGCTACGTTTTTCATTTCGGTCTTTGTGCTTCTGATGCAATTTCTTTGGAAGTACATAGACGATTTGGTGGGCAAAGGTCTCGACTCCTCCGTAATTGCCGAATTTATGGGGCTTGCCTCGGTGAGCCTTATTCCGATGGCTTTGCCGCTTGCGATTTTGTTAGCCTCGATTATGACTTTCGGCAACATGGGCGAAAGATTTGAACTCACGGCCATAAAAGCCGCCGGAATTTCACTTCAAAGAACAATGCGACCGCTGATAGCACTCACACTGCTGATTAGTATCGGTGCGTTTTACATCTCTAACGACATTATTCCGAGCGCGAATTTAAGATTTAGGGCTTTGATTTACAGTATTCAAAACCAAAGACCTGAGATGAACATAAAACCGGGAATTTTCAACAACGACATTCAAAACTTTTCGATAAGGATTTCGGCAAAAAATCCTAAAACCAACATGATGTACGACTTTATCGTCTACGACCATACGAAAGACCTCGGTTGTACAAACGTTACCGTTGCGGACTCAGGGCAGATGACGGTAACCGGCGACGGCAGATATATGCTCGTAACTCTTTATAACGGAATGCGTTATGAAGAAGCCGACATAAAATCGGGGTCGGTGATTAACGTCTCGGAACGCAATCCGTATAGAAAAGATAAGTTCGACAAACAGACTTTTGTGTTTTCGTTAGCGGGTTTCGACTTTGACCGCACGGACGAAAGTTATTTTAAAAACAGTTTTCAAGTTCAGGACATCACGAGGCTGACACAGAGTACCGACTCTTTGGACAGACTTTTTGCAAGACGTTCAGGCGATTTGTCGCAATCTCTTAATACGCGTTACTATTTAAAACGCGCCACTCACCGCGACAATATAATGACCGACAGCATTCTCCACTCACGCAAATACACTCCGTATAAATCGAAACCGTCAAGATACGTCAACATCGATGATATGAGCGTGGAAGAAAAAGCCGAACTCGATTCTGCGTATGTAGTTGAAGATTCGTTGATTAAACTAAAAATAGCATTCGTAAAAGATTCCATAAGAAGCACCATATTTTCGCTTAAAGGCAACGACCTGAAAGTTTCAGTAAACTTAGATTCTCTTTACGAAACATTTTCGGAAGACGACCGCAAAAAAGTGTTCGCCAAGGCAAAAGAATTTGCCACCGAAGCACAATCCGTCATCACCCGCAACGAAGAAGATTTGACCTCGCGCAAACGCCTTATCGCAAAATTTCGTAACGCTTGGCATCAAAAATTTACTTTGTCGTTTGCCTGCATGATATTTTTCTTTATCGGAGCACCGCTGGGCGCAATTATAAAGAAAGGTGGTTTCGGACTGCCGATTGTGGTTTCGGTTTTGGTATTTTTGGCGTACTATATGATTTCGACTGTCGGAATGAAACTCGCAAGAGAGGGCGTTTGGGATCCGTGGAAAGGTATGTGGCTGAGTTCGATCGTAATTCTGCCGCTCGGAATATTTTTAACTTACAAAGCCACTGTTGACGCACAAATTTTCAACAAAGAGGCTTGGGACGCATTTTTCAAGAAAATCGGAAAATTCTTCAACAAGAGACTCGGAATGTCAGAATAAAAACTTAATTAAAAAAATATGAATAAGATAGAAGATGCAATCAAAGATTTTGCTTTAGGCAAAATTATCATAGTCGTAGACGACGAAGACAGAGAAAACGAAGGCGATTTCATAACCGCCGCCCAGACCGTTACGGAAGACAAAATCAATTTTATGCTTCAAAACGGACGCGGAGTTTTGTGTGCGCCTATAACCTTAGCCAGAGCCAAAGAACTTAAACTTTCAGCTCAGGTAGAAGAAAACACTTCGATACTCGGAACGCCTTTTACCGTAACGGTAGACAAAATAGAAGGCTGTACGACAGGAGTTTCGGTTCATGACCGCACGGCAACCATACGCGCTTTGGCAGACCCGAAGTCTACTCCTGAAAGTTTTGCAAGACCCGGACATATCAATCCGCTTTACGCTCAGGACAGAGGCGTTTTGAAACGTGCCGGACATACGGAAGCAGCAGTAGATTTTGCACGTTTGGCGGGACTTTATCCGGCAGCGGCGTTAATAGAAATCTTAAACCCTGACGGCACAATGGCAAGACTTCCTCAGTTGGAAGAAATCGCCCAAAAATACGACATAAAAATCGTGTCAATAGCCGACCTCATCGCTTACAGGCTGAAAAAAGAAACTACCGTAGAAAGCGGACCTCAGGTAATTATGCCGACAAAATACGGAAATTTCAAGATGACGGTTTTCCGTCAGTTAAACAACAGTCTTGAACATTCGGCTCTCGTAAAAGGCACTTGGGACGAAGACGAACCCGTTTTGGTAAGAGTTCATTCTTCTTGTGCAACAGGAGATATTTTCGGAAGTTTCCGTTGCGATTGCGGTGATCAACTTCACAAGGCAATGCAGGAAATCGACAAAGCCGGAAAAGGTGTGCTTTTATATATGAGTCAGGAAGGCAGAGGAATAGGGCTTTTCAACAAGATAAAAGCATACAAACTTCAAGAAGAAGGCATGGATACGGTAGACGCTAACATTCACCTCGGTTTTGACCCCGATGAAAGAGATTACGGCGTAGGTGCTGAAATTTTAAGAAAACTCGGCGTAAAAAAAATGCGGCTTTTGACCAACAACCCCGTAAAACGTGTCGGCTTGGAGGCATTCGGACTCGAAATCGTAGAAAACGTCCCGATAGAAATACCCGTCAACCAATACAATAAAAGGTACATGCTGACGAAAAAAGACAGAATGGGACACATTCTGCATATTAACAAATAAAATTTCATTCAAAAGCGACAGTTTTTGCCTGAAATTTGTATGATTTTAATTTTGTAATCTAAAAATTCGCTATTTTGTATGAAAACCATAGTTTTTAAACGCAAATCCTTAGTTTCGGTTTTGGTTGTCAGAATATTGTTGCTAACGATATGCTTGGTTATAGGTGCGGATTTTTTTCTGCTGAAAAATTTCCAACGGCTCAATTTCGGCAACACCATTAGGAGCGAAAGCAAAATTGCACAAGCGCAGGCAAACCTCGTCTCTCAACAAATACAATCTTCGGCAAGACTGTTGAAAGCACTGTCCAAAGAACTGTCGCTAAAAGATGCAGATAAAAATTTCATTATGCCCGTATTGTCACACATCGCCGACAGCAGCGACGTGCTTGTTCGGTACGGACAATTTACCGATATTTTCGGTACGACCACAAGCACTATCGGCAATTATACCGAAAACATCTCAGGACAAGAACGCTTTGAACAAGGGCTAAAATACATAGACCAATATTATATCAGCGACCGCTATGTTGATATATCGGATATTACAAAAGAAGTGTTTTACGTCAGCGTGCCGTACTACAAGAAAAAAAGTCTCGTAGGATACATCACGCTTGCTTTAAACGCTCATGAAATCGACAACATCATTTCAGACTCTAACCTCTATCCCGACGGCGGCGCACTTATCGTAAAACGGGACGACTTCAATACCGTCATCGCAAAATCACCTAACTACGATGCCCAAAACTTCAACATAGCCGACTCCCGGATCTTAGAGGGTCAGGCACTTCTGAAAAGCAGAATCAATAACGGCGTACCGTCAGGTCTACAAGAAATAATAAACTCTTCTACGGGCGAAAAATTTGAAACCTCATTTCACGGCATTTTAGGGACAAGATGGTATCTTATCATATACGAAAGGTTCAGCAGTATAGACGGCGTAAGAGTGCATTTAAGAAATTTGTTCATCATCGTCAACATCTTGATTTTGATTTGCGTGATGATATTCTTTTACATTCACATACGACAAAGGGTCGTAAAACCGATGGATAAACTTCAACAGACGGTAAAAGAGTTTTCTGACGGCATTATGTACAACGCTGATAATCAAAATACTTATTATTCCGACGAAATAGGCGAATTTGCGCAAAACATGACAAAAATGTCGAAGAAACTGATTGATACCATGACGGAAATAAAGAAGAACACCGGCAAAATCACCAAAAACAGTCATGAACTCAACGACTCAGCCGATACGATTTACAAACGCGCCGGCGACCAGTCTTCGGCAATAGAAGAAATTTCGGCGACAATCGAGCAGATTTCTTCGTCAATAACACAAACGGCAAGCAATGCCGAAAACACCCGCAGAAATTCTGAGGCAATAGCAAATGACATCAACGCCGTACTTTCAGCCTCCGACAAGAGTCTCGAAAGTATAAAGATGATTATCGAAAAAATCAAAATCATCAACGACATCGCCAAAAAAACCGACTTATTAGCGGTGAATGCGGCTGTTGAGGCTTCAAGAGCGGGAGAAAACGGTAAAGGATTTTCGACCGTAGCGGCAGAAATCAAAAAACTCGCCGAAAGATGCAAAACGGCTTCCACTCAAATCGACGAAGCCTCAAACGAAACACTTGCAATCACGGAAGAGTCAACCTCGCTGATTGAAAACATAACTCCGAGAATCAAAGACAACGCCGACAAAGTTTCGGAAATAGCCGTTGCCTGCGCCGAACAAAAAAACGGTGCTTCACAAATCAACAACGCAATCCAGCAACTTACGCAAATTTCGGTCGAAAATTCGGCACTATCCGAAATCCTCGCTACAAAAGCGGATAATTTCGGCAAATTTGCAAACGATTTGTTGAAAAACATACAGTTTTTTAAACTGACAGACACAAAGAAAGAAAAAATAGAAGAACTTTCAGCCCAAATAAAGGAACATTCCGACAAAATCACGGAACTCCGTCAAGAGTTGGAAGAAAAAGACCGGCAGTTTAACGCGTAAAAAAAAAAGAAAATTATGAACCTAAGAAACATCATAAAACAGATAACTCATTCCTCAGACAGCACGATTTGGAAAAAATACATTCATTATATTTTTCCGACGGTGCTTGTTATGATTATCGTCATGAATTTTACGATTTACCGCACCATAAGCGACGACGTACAGTCAAAAACCCAAGAAATGGCTTTGCAGACGGTAAACATTCAGAGCGATAACTTGTCGAATCTTCTGCACAGATACATCGACGATTTAAATATTCTGAAATCGTATTTCACGCCCGGAGACATATCGGGTTTTATCAAAAAAGCCAACGAAACGCTTTATAAACACTCCAACGAATGGGCTTATCTCAGAATTACCGTCCCTGACGGCACAACATGGACAAACTACACGTATTTGGATACGGTAAACACCAAAATAAGAAAATATTTCCGCGAAATTTTCATCGACAAAAAAGACATAAGTTTCAGAATATCACATCATACTGACATCATTAAAGACGATGTTTTCAGCGTTACGATTCCGGTAAAAGACACCGCCGGAAATGTCATAGCGTCATTGTCAGCGACATTTGCGACCACAAAAATGGACAAAATGCTGCAAAAAATGAAAATCAACGGCGAAGGTTTCGTCGCAATCGTAGACGAAACCCTCAATATGAGAGTCCTCGACCAAGACTATGTCAACACCACTGCCGAAGAAACCGAAAAAAACGGCAATAAAGACTTCTACAAACTCTACGACAATTTCATGCGGAATTATAACGTAAACGCAAAAGGCGAATATTATAACAAAGACGGTGATAAAATGGTGGCATATTTTGCTAAAATCGACGGAACACCTTGGGGCGTAAGTATTAACGTCCCCTCTGCCGTTTTGCATGCCTCCTCAAACCTTATTCTGAAAATAATGATTATCCTTACGGTTATCGTCTTGATATTAATTGTGGTATTCGTAAAATTAATCACCGACAAATACGTGTTGACACCGCTGGGCGAAATCAACGAAATAGCAAAAGATTTCTCGAAAGGCAAACTCTACTCCGTACCTCTAAAATTAGACGGCAAACATAATTTCAAAAACACTACGGACGAATTTTCTGTTTTGAAAAACAGTCTTCAATCCATGCAGAGTCGGCTCGCTGAAATGGTAAAAAACATAAAGGAATATTCCGACAGTTTCAACGAAGGCAGCAAGATATGGGCACGCTCGGTAAACAATATCTCCGCCGATGCCAAAGTTCAACAACAAACCGTTGATAATATTTCTAATTCGATAAACCAAATTATCGACTCCATAAAAAAAACTAACGAAAAAACACAGGCAACAAGAGAAGCCTCTGAAAGCATTTCAAAAGATATTCAAAACGTTACGAAATCATCTGAAAATAGTCTGATATATTTGAAAAACGTTTTGATAAAACTAAAAATCATAAACGAAATAACCACAAGGACAGATCTTTTGGCAATAAATGCCGCAGTTGAAGCATCAAGGGCGGGCGAAAACGGAAAAGGTTTTGCCGTAGTAGCCTCCGAAATCCGCAAACTCTCAGAGCGTTGTCAACAAGCCTCTGCCGACATCAATCACTCCTCGGCTGAAAGTCTTGACATAACACGTCATGCAGTAGCACTCATCGACAATATTTCGCCGAAAATAAAAGAAACCGCCGACAGAATTGCCGAAATATCAGAGATTTGTCTTGACCAAATTTCAAAAACGGCTTCCGTTCACAAAGCGATAATGCAGTTAGCGGAAATTACGGCAAACAACCGTCTCTCAGCCGATCAAATAGCTGACTATTCAAAACAAATCAGCGACAAACTCGCCGTTTTGAACGCCGGCACCGACTTTTTCCAAGTGGACACTTTGAAAAAACTCAAACGCAATGAGATGATTTCTATGATAGAAAGTCATACACAAGAAATTTTGAAACTGAAAACAGAACTCGTAAACATAGCAGAAAGCCCTGACGTAGTAGACGAGGTAAACTCCATAATCGACTCTACGCTCAACAATACCAAAGAGGTTTCGCTATACAAAGACACCGAAGACGGATTCGGCATTTTTGAGGAAGAAAACCAAAACAAACCGAACCAACAGCCTCAAACGGCAATTTCAGAGCCGGAACAACCTGTTAATAAAGGCGTAACACTTGATATGGGCGACAAAAATTATGAAAATTTTTAAAAAAAATTAATCATTATGGACTTAAAAAGCAAAATAAATAAACTGCTTCACCCTGCGGAACATTACACCGTAGGAGAACAGTTACTAAGAATATTCATACCGACAATTATACTTATCGTATTAACAATTAATTTTACGGTGTATATAATTGTCTTCAAAAAAATCAACACCAATTTCGTAGACACCGTCAACGAAAATCTCTATATTCACGCCGTCAACACGGGGCTGAAATACTCTCAGTATGTTGACAATTTGAATATCATAAAATATCTTCTCGACTATTCCAATATGGACAAAACCATGAAAAGGGTAAATCATCTGTTGGAAAGACACACTAATCCTTGGAGTTATTTCCGTCTTACTTTTCAAGACGGACAATCTTTCAACAGCATAACGGGAAAAGATACGGTTGATTTTACGGCTTCAAAATTTTTTAGGCAGATATTTGAAGAAAACGAAGAAACTTCTTTCGGCAATGCTTTTCCGCATGAATTTGAAGAAAACAAAGAAGTATTCAGCGTTTCGATAGCGGACAGAGACGAAGACGGAAACATCAAAGCCGTTTTAACAGCGTATTTCCCTTCGGAGGTAATCGACGAAGAACTCTCTCATTACAAAGTAAACAACGAGGGTTACTGCACGATTTTGGAAAAAGAAGGCAGAGTAAGGGGCTATTTTGAGTTCGGAATAAAAACTCTTACCGTACCGCAATTATTGAAAGTCGGATTCACAGGCATAGATGATATTTTTTCACACGGGCTTGACTCTATGCAGGCGCACATCAACGATAAAGAAAAATACATCGGCAGGGCGACTTTCGATTCGTTCAAAAAGAACAAAATGGAGATGGTCTACATCAACATTCCCGGCATAAAAGACATGGCTCTCTCAATGAGCGTCTACAATCATATTTTTTACGGCAACCTTTATTGGTTAGGAGTGTTGATGGCAATATTGTCAATAATTACTATTTTGACAGTTTATTTTGTTACCCAAAAACTCACAAAAAGGCTTATCACGGAGCCTCTTTCTGCAATAGACGGATTTATAAGCGACTTTTCGGAAGGACATATATACAGTCAGACCGGCGAAGGTTTTGACAAGGCGAAAGAACTTCATAACTTAAAATCAAAACTTCAAGTTATGAAAGACAGAATTTTTGATGCCGTAAGTTCCGTCAAAGACTATTCTGAAACTATCGCCGAAGAAAACAAAACACTCAACAAGGCAATCGCTGACGTTTCGAGCGGAGCGCAAATACAAGCCTCCACGATAGAAGAAATTTCGGTCAGCATAACAAACATGGAAGACATCATAACAAACAATGCAAAAACGGCAACCGACACTTCCATAATTTCAAAACGGATTTCCTCTGACATTTCCGTCATCACTGGAACATCGTCAAACGCTTTGGAATGTATCCAAAACGTTATATCAAAATCGCTGATTATCAACGAAATCACCAACAAAACGGATTTGCTTGCCATCAATGCGGCAGTAGAGGCTTCGAGAGCCGGCGAAAACGGTAAAGGTTTTGCAGTAGTAGCCGCTGAAATCCGCAAACTCTCAGAACAATGCAAAAAAGCATCGCAGGAAATAGACATTTCCTCGGCGCAGACCCTCAAAATCACCGAACAGACCACTTCGCTGATCGGTAAAATTGCACCCGAAATCATCTCAAACGAAAAAAAGGTGGACGAAATTTCTGAGGCTTGTAACACTTTACGTCAACAGGTTTCAGTAATCGCTGATTCAATGAACCAACTTATGACCATTACGGAAACTAACTCCGTTTCGGCAGACGATATGGAAAGTTTTGCAAAGGAACTCAACAAAAAACTCTACGAACTGAACTTGTATTTGGATTTCTTTAAACTCCGCCCCGAAGCGGACAACGAACTTGAAATTGTTTCTCAAATAGAACAACACACACAGGAAATTATACGGTTAAGGTCAAAACTCACTGCAAATAAAGATTAGCGTATGGAAAAGACAACAAACAACAAAAGTAAAAAAACGATTTGGACATATTACCTCAAAGGTCTTATTCCGTTAGTAATCGTGTTTGTCGTATTAATTTTCGTCATGATGTTTTATAGTGTCATCAGCGCGGCGAAAAAAAATACAAGTGCGTCTATACATCAGACAATCAACATACAAGCCGATAATATCAGCAATATTTTTTATCGGTATGCAGACGATTTGAATGTTTTGTCAAAAAGTTATGATATAAAAAACCCCGAAAAAATTTTCACGGCATACCGCAATATGCTTTCTTCTCATTATAACAAATGGGCATTTTTGCAGGTAACGCTGCCTTCGGGAATTTCTTATACGGACTTAGCCGGCATGGAAAAAGAGTCTGCCCAAACAAGAAAATTTTTCAGAGAAATCATCTCGGAGAAAAAACAAATCTCCTTTGAAATGGCACACAAATCAGAGGTTTACAAAACCGAAGTTTTCAGCATTTCAATTCCCGTAAAAAATATGGGTTCGGATACCGTCAGTGCCATACTCACCGCTAATTTTCCCGCCTCGGTTATTGACGCAGAATTAAAAGACATGAGAATCAACGAAAAAGGTTTTTGCTGTTTTGTTGACCCCGAATACAATTTAAGAATGTATTATGTCAACAAAATCTTAACCATACCGATGCAATACCTCGTCTCTAACGGATTTACGGGTATTGAACAAGCAATGGAAAAAGGTTTTCATATAGACGGTCTGCATTGCGCAAAACCGGGTGAGGTAAAACGTATGACAGGCACTAATCATTATTACAACCCGCAAAAAGAAGAAATGTTGATTTTCTACTCTATGGTAGCAGGTCTCAACTGGGCTTTGACACTAAACATCGCCAAAAGCGAAATCGAAAAAAATATGTACACTACGGTATACATTATTATAATCGTATCAGCAGTTTTAATCTTAGTTTTGTTGTTTGTACTATACATAATAACGAAAAAGAGAATTATACGACCTCTTGCCAAAGTCAATAAATTTACCAAAGATTTTACTTTCGGCAGACTTTATTCTTCGGCAATCAACGAAATCAACTCCGATGACGAAATTATGGTCTTGCGCAACAACCTTCAACAAATGCAAAAACAGGTTCACGATGCGGTAAAAGAAATAAGGGAATATTCGGGAGAAATCTCCAAGAGCAGCAGCGTTATGAAAAATTCAATCGGAGCGATTGCCGAAGATGCCCGCTCTCAATCGGCAACGGTACAAGAAATATCCGCCGCCGTAGAAACTATCGCCGACTCTATCAGAGATAATACCGAAAAGGCTGTTAACACACACGTTAATTCGCAAGGCATAGCCTCTGACATTCAAACCGTTACCGAGGCATCAGAAAATACTTTGATATGTATTAAAAACGTTATCGAAAAGATAAAAATCATTGACGAAATCACCACAAGAACAGACCTTTTGGCAATAAACGCGGCAGTAGAGGCAGCCCGCGCCGGCGAAAACGGTAAAGGTTTTTCGGTAGTTGCAACCGAAATCCGCAAACTCGCCGAAAGTTGTCTGAAAGCCTCAACCGAAATCAATATATCTTCGGCACAAAGTCTTCAAATCACAAGTCATGCCGTAGAACTTATTGACAAAATTTCACCGAAAATACAAGAAGCGGCAGAAAAAATTTCAGAGATTTCGGACACGTGTACAGACCAAATGTCAAAAACACTCGTCATAAAAAATGCCATTAACCACCTCGTAACCATTACTCAAAACAATAGCGAATCGGCGGAAGATTTGGCACATTTTGCAGACAGAATCAGCGGGAAAATCGAAGACCTGAACAAGTCAATAGGATTTTTCCGTCTGAAAAGCAACTTAACTAACGAAGAAGACAGAGAAATCATAGACCTTATAGAAATGCACTCAGGCGAAATTACAAAACTTAAAAACCGCCTTATTGCAAAAAGATAAAATCAAAAAGGTAATAAATGATAAAAAACTAAAAATTACATCGTTATGAATACTTCGGAATACATAAAAAAACGTTTGGAAAAAAGCGGAAAAACGGTTTTGAAAAAATATACGTCAGTTTTGATACCCGTAACATTTCTGATAATCGTCGGCATAAACGTCATAGTTTTGCTAACGGTCTCTAAACTGCACACTCACAACACCAAACAAATGTATGAGCAGTCGGTAGTAACCCAAGGTCAGTCGTTAAGAAATACGTTTTTGGGTTACAAAGCCGAATTAAACATTTTGCAGCAAGGATATTCCGAAACTGCCGACCCGAAAGCATTTTTGGAGAATTGCGAACAAATGATTAAAGGCACGCCTCTGCCCTATTCATACATTTCGCTGTCAAATCCCGTTGAAGGCTCAACATACCAAAGCAACGAAAAAGAAATATCCAAAAATTTCAAGCAAACTAAGGCATTTCACAAAATAATTTATGAAAAATACAACTGGTACGTTACATTGCCTCAGGATTTAGGCTCTGACATGTTTGAAGTTTCGCTTCCCGTTTACCGGCACAAAGACTCCGTAGCGGCTGTTTTGGCGATAGGATTTTCGTCAGCCCCGATTGACAGCATTCTTTTAAAAACCAAAGCAAACGGGTACGGTTATGCAGTTTTGGGAAACTTAGACTATAATTTTCGTGTATATTATGACAATAAAATTAAGAACGTAACGGCGGAAGAAATGGAAAAAGCCGGAGCAAAAAACGTTATTTCATTTCTTGATAACGGCAAAGAAGAAGCAGCACCTGAATGTTACATAGGCACATACAATTCCAACGGTTTTGAAATGATAGGTATGATTTACGTTTTGCCCGGCACCGATATAGGCATGAGTCTAAACACTCCGAAAGTTTTGCTTGACCTTTTGCCTAACCTTCTGCTTGTCATAATGATTGTAATCACGATTATATCAATAATTGCGTTATACATTGTAATAAAAAGAATTACGAAAACCTTTGTTGAAAAACCTCTCAATAAAATGAAAGAGTTCAACAACGATTTTGCAGAAGGCAGAATGTATCTCAACGCCGCTAACTCAATTACGAGCAACGACGAGTTCGGAGACCTGAAACTTTCGGCAGAAAAAATGCAAAAAAAGGTTTCGGAAACTGTAAAAAAAATCCGCACCATTTCAAAATCAATCGCTAACGGAAACTCCGCACTGAAAAAATCCGTTAAAAGTGTTTCGGAAGAAGCCAAATCACAGGTTTCGTTCGGCAATCAGATTCACGATTTGATTGACAAAATGACGGTTTCGATTCAGCAAAACACTCAAAACGCGCTGCACACCAAGAGTTTTACCGACAAGGTCGCAAGCGATATGAACAACATAACATTAGCCTCCGAAAACACCTTGGACAGTATCCAAATCGTCATGGAAAAAATTAAAATCATTGACGAAATCAGCGAAAGAACCGACCTCTTGGCTATCAATGCGGCAGTTGAAGCAGCACGCGCTGGCGAAAACGGAAAAGGCTTCGGCGTGGTTGCCTCAGAAATCCGAAAACTCGCCGAACATTGTCTTGAAGCTTCAACAGAAATCAACGAGTCGTCAAAATGGAGTCTAAAAACCACAAGTCAATCGGCGGAACTCATACAGCAAATTTTACCGAACATCAAAAAAATTGCAGAAAAAGTTTCCACGATTTCCGAAATATGCAAAGAGCAACTCAATATGACATATTCGATAAGTATGTCAGTTATGCAACTTGTCAGCATAGCCGCCAACAATTCTGACTTTGCGAAACAAACAGCCGCATATTCCGAAAACTTAACAAAAAATATTGCTGACTTGAATACGGTTACAAACTTTTTCAAAACGCAAATTACAGAAGACAGCAAAACTCAAAAACTCATAGAAGAAATCAGTTCGCACACAACGGAAATTCTAAGATTAAAAACCAAAATTTTAGAACTCGGCGGCATTAATTACGAAGAAAAAATTTCGCTGTTATCGCCCTCTTATCCCGACAATACAAAACTCGAAACAAAAGACGAGGACACGAAAAATACTGTAACGGAAGAAAAACTTGTAGAAACGGACAAAAAAACCGAACTCGAAAAAAACGTTGAAAAAGAACTTCAATATTTCAGTCAGTTAAGAACCGGCGGTTCGGATATAAGACTTGATGACGAATATACTGAATTTTAAAGAGAAAAAACTTTTTTCGGTAAAAAAAACTTTTTATATTTGCAAAAAAATTATGGGCTTAATTAATACACTTGATAATATATTCAACGGATTAGCAAAAGTTTTCGGCGGATTAGACGACGAAGTCCCGATGAAAACTTCACGCAAACCGCAACCGGAAAGATATTACGAGCCGGAAAGAACGTTTGACTTTTCGGACACAAGATATGTCGGTGAAAAATTGAAAGAAGTTTTGAAAGAAAATTTCTCTCAATATGATGTATGCGAAAATGTTTCGCCCCTGACACTCGGCGGCACGGGAAAATTTATGAATTATTCCTTCGGCATATATTCTAACGGAAAACCGAAACTTTTCATCATGATAGTCGGTCGCAACACTTGCCGTTATAGGCTTTACCGTTGGTCGAAAGAGGTGGCAGAAAAAAATTCGATACCGATGATAAATTTTCTCGAACATTTTCCTAACGAAATAAAGTACATTAGGGAAAGACTTTCGAAATACTTATAAAACATTATAAAACAAAGAGAAATGCAAAATTTATTTCTGTGATAAATTTGCGCCTGCGGCGGGCAAAGCGCGTAAAAATAATTTCCCATAGCACACTGGTTTTGCAGGCAACCATTTACGCGTTCAGCCCTTTATCAGAAGCATTGCTTCTTTCAAAGCAATTTTCTCTTTGTTTTTTTCTTTGTTGACAAACACCATGAGCCTAATCGAAAAACTTGACAGTAAAAAAAATTGGAACGCGTTTTATACGTTTAAATCTTCAATTACCAGCGTACAAAAAAGCAAATTAAAAAAACTAAAAAAATTTATCGACGATAAAGAATATCACAAAACCGCCGAAAAAATAATTTCGGGAGAATATAAATTTCGTTATCCGCTAAAAACAGCCGTCAACAAAAAAGGCACTGACAAAAAACGCATTATATACCGTTTCCCGAAAATCGAAAGTTATATTTTAAAACATTTGACGTTTATACTTTACAAATACGATTATAAACTTTACCCAAATTGTTATTCTTTCAGACGTGGATTTTGCGCTCAGACGGCGATAAAAGAAATCGTCAGCCGAAAAAACAGAAACAAACAATACGTGTTGAAAATCGACATTCACGATTATTTCAACTCAATACCCTCGGAAAAACTTGCCGAAGAAATTGCGGAGGTTATCACCGACGACGCCCCGCTTTGCGCTCTGCTTCAACAACTTGTCACCAAAAACAAAGCCTGTCTGAAAAGCGACAACGGTAAATACACCGTCATAGAAGAAAATACCGGCGCAATGGCGGGCGCACCTGTTTCGGCATTTTTTGCAAACATTTATTTACGCGGTCTTGACAAAATATTTTTCGAGAAAGCCGTACCGTATTTCAGATATTCTGACGACATTTTGGTTCTCTGCAACACAAAAGAAGAAATGGAAGAATATAAAACATTAATTTTCAACTATATAATAGAAAAAGGTCTGACAATAAATCAAGAAAAACTAAGAACTTATTCTCCGGGGCAGAGATGGGAATTTTTAGGATTTTCGCTTCAAAACGGGGAAATTGACATAGCGGAAATGTCAGTAAAAAAATTAAAAGCCAAAATTCGTCGCAAAGCCAAAGCCTTGTTAAGGCGTAAAAAGCGCAAACACGAAGACTTTGACACCGTTGCCGCTGACTTAGCGGATTGTTTCAACAGAAAGTTTTACGACGACGAAAACGAAGACGGCTTTACGTGGTCGCGCTGGTATTTTCCGCTTTTGACGACTTCAAAAAGTCTGAAAATAATTGACACACATTTGATTCAATATATGCGTTTCCTTTTTTCGGGACGGCACACGAAAAAGAATTTTAAGGTTCGGTACTCAGAACTTAAAAGTTTAGGTTTCAGGAGTTTGGTGAATGAATATTACAAAAGGAGGTGGAATAAAAACTAACGCCGTTATTGCGAATGTTCTTGTAAAAATTTTTGCACATCGGCAAAAACTGCCAAAGCGAAACGAGCGCAGCAATCAGCGCACAAAGCCCGACAACCAAAATATCAAGCGAACTTAGCAGCAATTCATGCGTTACCACAACACCGCACCACTTTAAAAACTGCCTCAAAAGCGACATCAAAACAACCCTGAACGGCGATTTGGTAAAAATCAAAGAGATTGATTTTCTGACAATAAAACTACCTGCACTTTTAAGTTTATTATTAACACTGCCCCTTAATCCGAACATCGCCTCGGCTTGAAGCCACATCAAATAATCACCGTTTTTAAAACCGATTTTGCCGTCTGAATCCCTTAAATCTTCCTGACCATAATGATAAAGAATACACTGCTGAACCAAATTTATAAAAACTTGAAACTGCAACAAATCCAACACCGCTAACGGAATGGAAATGAAAACGTTAGTAGGAATCGTCGCCAAAAAGGTCAGAAAAACAGTGATAAAACTCATGCGCAAAATAAGTTTTTTAGGATTATGGTTTCGTTTCATAAAACGCTCATAATCAACGCAGAACCATTTTACCAAAAACAATCTGACCAAACAATCATTATATATGTCAAGAATTTTTTTCAGCATATTTTTTTGCTGTTTTACGTCAAAATCCGTGCAAATATATTATCTTTGCCGCAATAAGAAAAACAAAAGTGCATGACACCCGTAATAATTTTTGCATATAACAGAAAATCACATTTAGAAAAACTCATTAAAAGTCTGCTTTTGAACGCGGAAGCCTCAGAAACAGATTTAATTATTTTTTGCGACGGTCAAAAAATCGGGACAAAAGACCCAAAAGTTGAAGAAGTTAAAAATTTCATCAACACAATCATCGGATTCAAAAGCGTAAAAAAAGTTTTCAGAGATAAGAACATCGGGCTTGCTAACAATATTATCAGCGGTCTTGACGAAGTTTTTTCCGCATTTGACCGCGCAATCGTTTTGGAAGACGACCTCATCACTACGCCCGGCTTTTTAAACTATATGAACAAGGCTTTGGATTATTATGCCGACAAAAACGTTTTCTCGGTTGCGGGCTACACGCCGAGAATCCAACTCCCTGAAAATTATAACTTTACCACTTATCCAATAATGCGTAACTGCTCTTGGGGCTGGGCAACATGGAAAGACCGTTGGCAAAAAGTTGACTTTAAAGTCTCGGATTTTTCGACCTTTATTGCTGACAAAAAGCAGCGAAAAAAATTCAACGAAGCGGGTTCAGACCTTTGGGCAATGCTGTTGAAGCAACAATTAGGCGAAATTAATTCGTGGTCGATAAGGTTCTGTTATTCAGGGTTTAAGGCTAAAATGCCGACAATGTATCCGACAAAATCTTTTGTCATCAACAACGGTGCTGACGGCTCAGGCACACACGTCGGTCAAACCTCAAAATACGACACGGAAATTTCGTTTGAAAAAGAGGATTTTAATTTTTGTCCGTCAACCGAAGTCGACAAAAAAATATTGAAAAATTTTAAAACAATCTATGATTGTTCTCTTTTCAGACAAGTGATAAACTATTATAAACTAAAACGTTACTTAAAATCATGTTCGTCTATGTAATTCTTCATTACCGTACTTTTGACTTAACAAAAGAATGTACGGAAAAACTTTTGAAAAATTTTCCGGAGTCAAAAATTGTCATCGTTGATAATTTCAGCAACGACGGCAGTGCGGAAAAACTGCGCGAAATTTTTCCGACAGTCAACGTCCTTTTAACAGAAAAAAATCTCGGTTTCGCAAAAGGCAACAACACGGGCTATGAATTTGCAAAGAAGAATTATAACGCTGATTTCATGGTTGTTATGAACAATGACGTTATGATAGACGACAAAGATTTTGAGAAAAACATTTTAGAAAAGCATTTTGACATCACCGGTCCTGACATCATAACGCCAGAAGGAAAGCATCAAAATCCGCTGCTCAGAGAGCCGTATTCAAGCCTCAGAATTTTTAAGCAAAATATCATTGACATATTTAGATTAATATGCCTAAAAACAGGACTTTTCGAGAAAAAAATTCTCAAAACATACAACACTACAAGTCAGAGTTTTCACAAGCAGAGCGTTAATTTAGAAAATATTACGGATTGTATTCTTCACGGCTCGTGCGTTGTGTTTTCAAGAAAATGGATTGAAAACGAGGAGTTTGCGTTTTTGCCGGTAACGTTTCTTTACGGCGAAGAAATGCTGCTTTTCGATTATATCAAGCAAAAAGGTTACAAAACGGGCATTTCAGAAAATGCAAAAGTAAAGCACCTCGGCGGAAAATCCACTTTAACGGACTTAAACGCCCAAGAAAAACAGATTTTCAAAACCCAAATGACAATAAAAGCGAATTGGAAGATTTTGAAAAACAGACTGTTACATATCTTCAAGGCTTAACGCAAAAAACTTTTCGTCAAACTTTTTGAATCCGCCGGTCGCTTTGTTAAAAGCCCCGGCTTTGTCTTTCAAAACCTCAATATTGATACGGCTTTTTTGACGCTTAACTTCGTAAAATTCAGCCGTTTTAGAAAGTTCGTCAGCGGCAATAACATCAATCTCGTTTTCGCCTTTTCTGTCCCACCATTGACCGATTCGCGTAAAACGTTGTTCTTCAATAAGCCGCGCAGTAAAATATTTTTCAAGCGCAAAACCGCTATAAACTTCCCAATCACGTCTAATAATTTCTTTAAGACGGTCATGCGCATTGATTTCCAACATAAAATTGTACTTAAAAATAAAGCGAAACCAAAAATTCAAAAAATTATCCTTTATAAAATAACGGACATTTTTGTTAGGTGATTTTTCAAAAAGCGGCTGTTTTTTGGCGATTATACCGTAATCGTTTTCAAGCCGCGAAATATAACCGCCGATTTCCTTAGCGATTTCCGTCTCAATAGCCGGTCGCGAATTAACGCCCGAAGCAATATGCGAAAGTATCGTAAAATACGTGCCGTAATCCTTTCCGAACTCCTCAATCAAAAGATTTTTGCCTTCTGACAAGAAAACGGATTCGCTCTGCAAAACATAATCCAACATTTTGTCCTTCGTCAAAGCATTGTTATCCACCAACAATTCCGCATATTTTGCGACCCCGCCGGTCAAAGCATAAAAAGCAAGCAAATCTTCGTTATCGTAACCGCTGTTATATTCCAAAAGAATGTTTTTTAAAACTCCTGTTTCAAAACCCTCAATTTTCAAAAATGCCGTCTGACGTGCATAAAGCGGTTCTTTTAAGTCCCTGAAAATCCTGTTAATAAGCGAATTAACCGAGCCGCAAACAATCAGGTTAAGATGTGCTGAATTTTTGTTAACGTCCCAAATCCGCTGCATATCGCTGTAAACTGACGGATTAACGTGCAAAAATTCCTGAAACTCGTCAATAAAAATAATTAAATGCCGCGTTAAAGAAAGTTGCATCAAATATTCAAACAAAACATAAAACTTTGTAATTTTGCCGGGAATTAAGATTTTCAGTTTGTTTTCAATCTCGTTTTTGTAATCGTTACAAAGTTCGCTTTCGCTCTTTTTGGAGACGAAAAAGTACAGAAAATCAAGACCGTCGTATGCCTTAAAAACAAGCGAAGTCTTACCGATACGCCTACGACCCGTCAAAACGGTAAATTGTGCGTTTGACTTAGATTTTTCGTTGATTTCTTTCAACGTTTTTATTTCTTTTTCCCTGTCAAAAAATTTCATAATCTTTTAAGTTTACAAAAGTTCCGAAACCGCCGTTTCCGAAATGACGGTTTCGCAAAAATATAAATAAAGTCGTTTTCTGCAAAAAAAATATAAAACTTTTTATAAAATATTGCCGTTCTTAAAAAAATATTTGTACCTTTGTGAGTGAAAATTTCAAACAAATAGTTAATATTAATTATGGCAAAAGAAAAGAAATTTATGACTTGTGACGGTAATACCGCCGCTGCGCATATCGCGTATATGTTCACGGAAGTTGCCGCCATTTATCCCATCACGCCTTCTTCCCCGATGGCAGAAAACGTTGACGAATGGGCTGCACAAGGCAGAAAAAACATGTTCGGTGAAACTGTTACCGTTCAGGAAATGCAATCCGAAGGCGGTGCTTCGGGTACGGTTCACGGCTCTTTGCAAGCCGGCGCTTTGACAACTACTTTCACCGCTTCACAAGGTCTTCTCCTTATGATTCCTAACATGTACAAAATCGCCGGTGAATTACTCCCCTGCGTTTTCCATGTTTCGGCAAGAACCTTGGCTTCTCACGCACTTTGTATTTTCGGCGACCATCAGGACGTTTATGCGTGCCGTCAGACAGGTTTTGCTATGTTGGCAGAAGGCTCTGTTCAGGAAGTTATGGACTTAGCAGGCGTTGCTCACCTTGCAACAATCAAATCAAGAGTTCCTTTCTTGAACTTCTTCGACGGTTTCCGTACTTCTCACGAATATCAGAAAGTAGAAGTTGTTGACCAAGAAGACCTCAAAACTCTCGTTGATTGGAACGCTGTTAAAGAGTTCAGAGAAAGAGCATTATCTCCCGAAAGACCCGAAATGAGAGGTATGGCTGAAAACCCCGATGTATTCTTCGCTCACAGAGAGTCTTGCAACCCGTATTACGACAAAGTTGCCGACATCGTTTCTGAATACATGGATCAAGTTTCGGCTTTAACCGGCAGAAAATATCGTCCGTTCGACTACTACGGCGCACCCGATGCAGAAAACGTTATCATCGCTATGGGTTCGGTAACAGAATGTATCAAAGAAGTTATCGACTTGAAACTTTCAAAAGGCGAAAAAGTAGGTTTGATTTCAGTTCACTTGTATCGTCCGTTCTCTTTGAAATTCTTAAAAGAGGCTATCCCCGCTTCAACAAAGAGAATCTGCGTTCTCGACCGCACAAAAGAACCCGGCGCAAATGCAGAACCTTTGTATTTGGACGTTGTTAACGCATTGTCAGAACTCGGTCTCCTTAATAATATAAGTGTTTGCGGCGGACGTTACGGCCTCGGCTCTAACGACACAACACCTGCTCAAATCATTGCCGTTTATGACAACCTCGCAATGAACAAACCGAAAGACCACTTCACACTCGGTATTACCGATGACGTTACGTTTACTTCATTGCCCGTAGGCGAAGAAGTTGCAGTAGGCGGCAAAGGTATGTTCCAAGCAAAATTCTACGGTTTGGGTTCTGACGGTACTGTCGGCGCAAACAAAAACTCTGTTAAAATCATCGGTGAAACAACTGACAAATATTGTCAGGCTTACTTCTCTTACGACTCTAAAAAGTCAGGCGGTTTCACATGTTCACACCTCCGTTTCGGCGACGAACCTATCCGTTCAACATATTTGGTAACCACTCCTAACTTCGTTGCTTGCCATCAACAGGCTTACCTCAACATGTACGATGTTACAAGAGGTCTTCAAGACGGCGGCTCGTTCCTTTTGAACACGATTTGGGACGGTGAAGATTTGGTTCACAACATTCCGAACAAAGTTAAGGCTTATTTCGCAAAGCATAATATAAAGGTTTATTACATCAACGCTACGAAAATCGGTCAGGAAATCGGTTTGGGTAACAGAACGAATACGATTTTGCAGTCAGCATTCTTCCGTATTACGGGCGTAATTCCTGTTGACAAAGCCGTTGATGAAATGAAACATTTCGCATACAAATCATACAGCAAGAAAGGTGAAGACATCGTTAATATGAACTACAACGCTATCGACAGAGGCGGCGAGTACAAAGAATTAACGGTAGATCCCGCTTGGGCTAATCTTGAAATCACTGAAAAAGTTTACACTGACGGTGATGACTTCATCAACAAAGTAGTTCGTCCTATCAACGCTCAGGACGGTGATTTGTTGCCTGTATCAACATTCAAAGGCATTGAAGACGGTACATGGAAAGCCGGCACTGCTAAATTTGAAAAACGCGGTGTAGGTGCATTTGTGCCTGTTTGGGACGCTGAAAAATGTATTCAGTGTAACAAGTGTGCTTACGTTTGTCCTCACGCTTGTATCCGTCCGTTTGTTATGACGGAAAAAGAGAAAGCGGGCTTCAATGGTCAGACCATCGAAATCAAAGCACCGGCAGCATTGAAAGGCATGTACTTCACAATGCAGGTTGGCGTTAAAGACTGTTTGGCTTGCGGTAACTGTGCTGACGTTTGTCCGGGCAATCCGAAACTCGGCGGTCCTGCTCTTACGATGAAACCTTACGACGACGGTTCAGAGGCTGCTGCAAAAGAGGCTGCTAACTGGGATTACTGCGTTGAAAAAGTTACGTCAAAACAGGATTTGGTTGACATCACCTCTAACGTTAAGAACTCACAGTTTGCAACACCGTTGTTTGAGTTCTCAGGTGCATGCGCAGGTTGCGGTGAAACACCTTACGTAAAACTTATTTCTCAACTTTTCGGCGACAGAGAAATCGTTGCAAACGCAACAGGATGTTCATCAATCTATTCAGGTTCGGTTCCTTCAACACCTTACACCAAAAACGCAAAAGGTCAGGGTCCAGCTTGGGCAAACTCATTGTTTGAAGACTTCTGCGAGTTCGGTCTCGGTATGGCAATCGCTAACAAGAAGATGAAAGCACGTTTGACCAAGTTGATGACAGAGGCTCAAAGTTGCGAATGTTGTTCTGCTGAATTGAAAGCGTTGTTCAACGAATGGATTGAAAAACAGAACGATGCAGCAGCAACGAAAGTTTTAGGTCCGAAGATTGTAGAGGCTTGCACGGCTTGCGGTTGCGACAAGTGCAAAGAAATCCTCATCTACAAAGATCACTTGGTAAAACGTTCACAGTGGATTATCGGTGGTGACGGTGCTTCATACGACATCGGATACGGCGGACTTGACCACGTAATTGCTTCGGGCGAGGACGTTAACGTATTTGTTATCGACACAGAGGTTTACTCTAACACGGGCGGACAGTCATCAAAAGCAACACCTCTTGGCGCAATTGCTAAATTTGCTGCTTCTGGTAAGAGAGTTTCAAAGAAAGACCTCGGTTTGATTGCAACGACTTACGGTTATGTTTACGTAGCACAAATTGCAATGGGTGCCGACCAAGCACAGACTTTGAAAGCGTTGAAAGAGGCTGAGGCATATCCCGGACCTTCATTGGTAATAGCATACGCACCTTGTATCAACCACGGTTTGAAAGCCAAAGGCGGTATGGGTAAATCTCAGGCAGAGGAGAAGAAAGCAGTTGATTGCGGTTACTGGCACTTGTGGAGATTCAATCCTGAACTTGAAAAAGAGGGCAAGAACCCGTTCACTTTGGATTCAAAAGAACCAAAATGGGAAGAATTTAGAAACTTCTTGTTAGGTGAAGTTCGTTTTGCATCGCTTCAAAAGTCGTTCCCCGGACAAGCAGAAGAACTTTACGCTGCATGTCAAGAGGCCGCTTTGAAACGTTACAACAACTACAAACGCTACGCAGCAATGGATTATTCGAAATAATAATCAAGCATAAAATAAAAAGGCTGTCCAAAAGGGCAGCTTTTTTTATTATATTACCTTATCAAAGATAAAATATCAGTTGGAGATGTTTCCTGCATTTTTATAAAAGCGAACAATTTTTTACCAGCATCTTTTAGACTTGCTCCGAAGATATAAACAATATCATCTATAATCAAAAAACGGTCATGGGCATTATGGCAGATATTTACAATAATAGGCGGATATTGAGCATTATAACGATTGACATCTAATTGAAAACTATTAGAATTTTGCTTTGTATAAATTGTTGCTGACACTCCGGCGGTTCTTTTGCCGAGCATTGTCAAAACGGTTTCATCAACGTAGTTGTCAATAAGTACAATATTTTTTTTCGCCGCTTTAATTAATCCGACAATCTGTACGTATGCGTCAAAAATTTGTCCGTCATAAAAAATACCTTCAATAGGCGGCAACGAGGTGCGAATAAAAAAATCAACTTTGGTTTGTAAATCGGCAATATCACTTTTGTGTGCTGTAACAGTAGTTTCTAAATCGGAAAGTCGTTGATTCAATACATAACCTTTTAATAAATATTGTTTCAAAACAGCATTCGACCATTGCCTGAATTTAATACCCTGAGCCGATTTTACTCTATATCCTACGGATAAAATCATATCGAGATTATAATACTCAACATTACGTTTTACCATTCTCTCTCCTTCCAATTGAACTGTCGCAAATTTTGCGACAGTTGAAATTTCAGACAACTCTTCATGCAGAGCATTGTTAATGTGCTTACCTATTGTTTTAATATCGCGATTAAACAATTCTGCCATTTGCTGTCGATTCAACCAAACAGTTTCATTATCAAGCCTAACCTCTAACTTTATTGTTTCATCAGGCTGATACATAACGATTTCGCTTTTTCCTTTCTCAATTTCGTCTATCATTACACTTTTTATTTTTCGCAAAAATTAAAAGTTTTTCTGTAAAAATAAAACTTTTTTTTATTTTCTGCAACAAAAAAACGACTACCGAAAAAAGCATTCCGATAGTCGTTTAATTATAAAATTCGTTCCGTTAAACATGGTTAATTGCTGCGCCGAACCGTGCGAACCGACCAAGTGCCAGTCTTGACGTTGCCGAGGTAGTTCTCGGTGTTCACTTCGTTGGAGAGGAAGTACAAACAGTACGCGTCGCCCTCGTCCTCCGTACTCGACCAATAGATGCCGTTGGAGCGGTCCGGAGTGACCGGAAGGAAAATATACGGAACGCCATTGCCAAGTTTATAATTATCGTCAAATGATCTAGCGGGGGCACTTTGATTTGAACCAGTCGCTTTAAAAACGTACATACCCTCAGAATCAGAACTCCACACCCAATAGCAATTCTGCCAAAGTGATGTCCACTCGTCTTTTGAAGGAATAGTATTTTTATCAGAAATGTCAGTCCATTTGCTTTCTGCACTATTGGTTGTTGCAAAGTGAATGCCCGAAATACCGAGGTCAACGTAGTTGTCAAGCCAAAGGTCATAAGTACCAAAACTTCCGCTACCGTCAGCAGCAGTGGCTGTAATGGTAACTTTCTTTGCACTTGCTTCCGTATTCGGAGCGATGATTGTAATTTTGCCGTTTTCATCAACAGTAACAAGAGACGGTGCGTCTGATGACCACGTAACATTTTTGTTGGTAGCGTTTTCAGGCAAAACGGTAGCAGTCAAGGACTTATTGTCGGTGGTTTCTGAACCCCATACGTAAGGATTGCTTTCGCTCGATTCAAAACCGCCGGAAATGGAGATACTTGTTACTGCAACAAAAGTACGACTGATAGTATAAATATCACCGGCAACGGTAGTAGTTGAACTAACGCCAAGGTCATCTGAAACTATGTTCGAGCCTGCTGCAACGGCAATCCAAATTTTACCGTCAGAGTTTAAGGTGTATTTTTCTCCACTGATAGTTACTTCTTGTCCGCCTTTGTTTATCCAAGATACTTCAATATATGATTTGTTGTCAACTAACATAATTTTGTTACCTGATGTAACATCACCATACTTAAATGACTGAGAATAAATATGTCCGCAATTTTTCATCAAATCACTAAGACTGGTATTTGAAGTAGCGGCTTCTCCGTCAATAGTAATTGTGGCGGTCAAATCAAAATCTGTGGCTAAACCCGCTGCAATTTCGCCGCTAAATGTACCGTCAACATCTTTCAACGTCAATGTGGTATTAACACCTTCTCCCGTTACTATCATCGTAAGTTTATCAACTTCGCTTGCTTCAAAAGTTGGTGTTACGTTACCCGTACCGTCAGCACCTGAATAAGCAATTTTGGAGATTTTGCCGTTAGTACCGACTTTCACGGTAAAAGGCACGGTTTTAACTCCGTTTTCAGGTGTTACTACTTCTGTTCCGTTGTTAGGATTAGCAACGTTGTTGTCGCTGTTATCGTCTTTGCCGCAAGAGGTTGCAAGCAAAACTGCTGCCGCAAAGGGCAAGAATTTAATAAACGTCTTTTTCATTTTAATTCCTCCTTTTTTAAATTTCATGACGTTGTCCTTCTTGTATACCGAATTTGCCGCTCTGCATCAAAAGCGGTGCTTCCATATTCAACTCGATTACTTCAAAATCGGGTTTGACGTATTTCTTTTTTGTCGTTACGTCAATGACGACTGATTTCTTCTGGTTTTTCTCCATGATTAAAAAAATATTAAACTTAAAATATATACAAAAAACAAAAATCCCTTGCGGACAGAATTAAATTTTTCCGTCCACAAGGGATTATATATCAATCATATAAAAATATCTAAACGAGGTATAAAATACCGTTGCGTTGCGTTGCGTTGCGTTGTAATATTTTTATTGAATTTTGCAACATTATTATTTTAAGTTTTAGTTAAATTTTGTTGTTTAATTGGGTTTGTAATGTGCAAAAGTAACAAAAATTAACAGTTAAGACAAAGGTGTTAGGTTAAATTAAGGTTAAGTCTGCTACGGAAAGTTGGGTCGCCTCAGCAATTTGTTTCAACGTCATTGTACCCAAAGATTTAAGGTTACGGGCAATAGCAAGTTTGGCTTGTTTTTCGCCTTCGGCTCGTCCTTCGGCACGTCCTTTTTCAATTCCGACTTTTTCGCCTTTCTCAAAACCGATTTCTTCGCCTTCATTTCGCGCATTTTCAACAGAGTTTCTCTGTGTCATAACTTCAAGCAAATAATCCTCGTAAACATATATATCCGCATCCGTGTAAGCAGAACGCTCTACAAGATTCAGAGCCTCATTTATTTCAGGATTTTCTAACATCGCATCTTCTACTTCAACCGTATTCTCGTCAATCTGCGTTAAAAATTTCAGCCAAAGTTCTTTTATCGCCTTGCTGCCTTTATCAGCAGGTTTATATTTTTTTAGTTCAACAAAAATCAGCGATATATCTCTGTGAATGTCAGACGGATGCTTTTTGTTAATTATGTAAAACTCTTGCATATAATCGCTGTCGCCTTCATAATTAAACGCCTCATCATTGACAAGAGCGAGGGCGTAAACCTCTTTTAATCTTTCAAACGGATTGCCTTTTGCCAACTGCTTCGAATACATTGAAGCCGCGTTAAAAAGTGTCCGCGAGAAAAATTCTTTGTTCCAATACGACTGCATTTCAACAATAAAGCCTCGTCCGTAATTATCTGTACATCTTACATCTACGATTGAATATTTTTTCGCAGGATTTTCAGGAACGTTTTCTGCCGTTAAATACTCAACAGTTTCGATTGTCATACCGGCGGGCAACGGCAAAAGAGCATTCAAAAGGCTTTTTACCAAATTTGCATGCTCACCGAAAACTTTTTTGAAAGTTAAATCAACTTTCGGGTTCAGATATTTCGACATAATTTTCTCGAATTAAAAGTTTTTGCAAAAATAAAACTTTTTTCTTGAAAAAAAGTTCTTCGCTAAAAAAAAGTTGTATATTTTGAACGGGAATATCAGTTCCTACTTTTTATTCGTCTAATTCGTTATAATTTTCCACATCTCTCAAACGGCGTTCTATTGCGCGGCTTCTTACTCCGGCTGAATCAATTACGTTAGCCGCCTCGGAAAGTTTTTTGCGGGTTTTGTCCAATATGTCGCCGAAATTCGTAAACTCGGTTTTCACTTGCGACAAGAGTTTCCAAACCTCGCTGCTGCGTTTTTCGATTGCGAGAGTTCTGAAACCCATTTGAAGACTTGACAAAAACGCCGCTAAATTTGCCGGTCCCGTAACCGTGATTTTATAGTCGCGGCGCAAGGCTTCAAAAAGTCCCGTGCGGCGCAGAATCTCCGCGTAAAGTCCTTCCGTCGGCACAAACATTATCGCAAAATCCGTCGTTACAGGCGGTTGAATATATTTGTCATGAATTTCTTTTGCGGCATTTCTGACGGCAATTTCAAAACGCTGACCTTCGTGTTCAAGGTCGCCACCGTTGTCGTAAGCCTCCAAAAGACGGTAATAATCCTCAATCGGAAATTTACTGTCAACGGGCAAAAGTATCGGTTTTCCGTCGGGGTCTGAACCGGGAAGTTTTACGGCATATTCCACACGTTTTTGCGAACCGTCTTCAACAGAGGCATTTACAACGTATTGTGCAGGACTTAAAATCTGTTCTAAGATGCTGCCTAATTCCACTTCGCCCATATTGCCGCGCGTTTTTACATTTGTCAGCACTTTCTTTAAATCGCCGACACCTTGCGCTAAACCGTGCATTTCGCCCAAACCCTTTGAAACCTGCTCCAATCTCTCGTTTATCAAATTGAAAGATTTGTCGAAGCGGTTTTCTATTGTCTCTTTCAGTTTGTTGTCAACAAGTTGCTGAATTTCAGAGAGTTTTTTTGTTGTCTCATCGCTAATTTCTTTCAAACGCGAAGAAAAAAGTTGAAGTTGAATTTTTTGTGATTTAGCCAAAGCGTCAACATTTCTGCCCAATGTTTCGCTCATAAGGCGGAATTGTGCTGAATTTTCCATTCTCGATTGAGAATCGGAAGTTTCTTTCTCACGCCGCTGATTAGAGAACTCTTCTCTGAAAGCATTTTCTAAATCTGCGGAATCACGCCTCAATTCATCAAAATTTCTTCGCGAATTTACCGCCATCAACAAAACCGCTACACTATTTAATATAGTAAGAACTAAAATTATGATTTCCATTTTTCATTTTTGTCTATTAAAATTCAATTTTCAAGCCGTCATAACTGAGTGTAACGTTTTCGGGCAGGGTCTTTTGCATTTCGTCATAAAAGCCGAAACCGTGTCCTACATGTGTAATATAAGCATGTTTCGGACGGATTGTTTCAATCAACGCCAAAGCCTGAGACAGCGTAAAATGCGACGGGTGTGGCTCTTTTCTTAAAGCGTTGACAACCAAATATTCCGTGCCGGCAATTTTTTTCATACTTTCTTCCGAAATTTTGCTTGCATCGGTGATGTACGTAAAATTTCCGATTCTGTAAGCCGTAACTTCCATTTTGCCGTGAAGCACTGGTATCGGTGTTACTTTAACGCCTTGAACGAGAAAATCTTCCGTAGAAATCTCCTGCAAAGTTATGTCAGGGACTCCCGGATAGCGGTTTTCGCCGAAACAATACGCAAAATCTTTCAAAATTCTTTCGCAAGTTGTTTTTGTGCCGTAAACGGGAATAAATGCTTTTTGCTGATAACAAAAAGGCCGTATGTCGTCCAAACCAGAAAGATGGTCTCTATGAATATGCGTTATGAATACGGCATCAACCCTTTCCACGCCGTTATTGAGGCACTGAATCCTAAAATCGGGTCCTGTGTCGATGATAAAATTTCTACCTTCGGTTTCGATAAAAACCGAACTTCTGAACCGCTTGTCCCTCAAATCTTTTGACTGACAAACCCTGCATTTGCAACCGATTATAGGAACGCCTAACGAAGTTCCCGTGCCGAGAAAAGTGATTTTCATTTTTTTTTGAAAAATTTTTACAAAAATATGAAAAATTATTTTATTTATGTATTTTTTTATACTTTTGGATTAAAATTTGAAAGAAAAAAAATGACGTTATGATTTTAGCCGAAGAAATAAAAAACAATGTTTCGGACAATTCTGAAAAAATTAATGCAAAGGATTTTAAATTCTTTAACATTTCTTTTTTGGAATCGCTTGCCGTGATAACAGAAAAAGAAGCGTGTCAATGCTCGGAGTGTAAAGCGAATATGGACACATTGCTTTTCTTATCGGAGCATTATCCTATGATGATGGAAAAAGGCAAAGAAGGTAAAAAAGATTTGGAAACGGCTGCGGATTTTGTTGCCGAACACCTTATAGAAAAGCACGGGTATTCAAAGAAAGATTGGTTTAAACCTCTTTATACTTTGTACGGCTTTTTAGCGGGAATTGTTATCGGAATAATTGTATCAGTTGTTTCGGACGGTGATTTTGATTATAAGAAAAAACTTTTTTTAATTTTGCTCTCTGTTACGGTTTCCTTAGGATACGTATTTGGCTTAATCAAAGACAAAAAACAGAGGGAAAATCTAAAAATTATATAATTTTTTTTTTCGTTTGAGAAAAAAAGTGTACTTTTGCAAAATCTTAATCAATTAAAGAAATAGATATTACAAAATAAAAATTAAAATTCAATAGTAATTATGAAAAAAGTATCTGCCAACTATTTGGCATTGATGATTGCGACTGCTTTTGTAGCAAGCGGTTGTAACGGCCTTAAAAAAATGGCGAACAATGCTAATTTGATTCAGCGTAGTATTACTCCGTCTCCTTTGGAGATGCACGCCGGCAAAGTTCCGGTAAGCATTACGGTAAGTTTCCCCGCAAAATATTTCGACAAAAAAGCGTATATCGTTTGTACGCCTTCTTTGAAATCGGAATTGAACAGCGGTGCAGAAATCAAAATGAAACCGGCATCTATCCAAGGCGAAAAAGTTAAGGATAACAATCCCGCTATTTCTTACAAAAACGGAGGTTCTTACACTTACAAAGATACACTCGATTATTCTGATCCTTACAGAAGATCAGACCTTATCCTCAACATGAAAGCAACAAAAGGTTCTGAAACAGTTGACATTGCTGACATCAAAATCGGCGACGGAGTTAACGTTACCCCGCTTTTGGTTGAAGAAGGTTTGAAAGTAGACAACGGTGTCATTTCCGGTGCTAATAACGGCAAAAACGCAGGTTCGGGTCGTTTGGTAGAGGTTAAAGTAGACAAACCCAAGAGCAGCGTTGCAACCAAAGACCTTACCGTATACTATCCTATGCAGAAAGCCGCTCTTGACAAAAAAGAGCAGAAGAAAAACGAAGTTTCTACTTTCGTAGCAGACGTTAAAGCAGCAGCAGAAGACGCTAACACGAATTTGAAATCAATTCAAGTTGCCTCTTACGCTTCTCCTGACGGTCCTGAGGATATGAACGCTAACTTGGTTGACCAACGTGGTAAAACGGGTGAAGGTTTTGCAAAAGACCAACTCAAAAAAGTAGAAGGTGCCGGCAATATCGTTTCTCGTCAGACCACACAGGCTGAGGACTGGGAAGGTTTCAAAAAAGAGGCTGAGGCTTCTAACTTGAAAGACAAAGATTTGATTTTGAGAGTACTTTCAATGTATTCTGACCCCAACGTAAGAGAAAGAGAAATCAAAAACATCTCTGCTGCTTACACCGGTCTTAAAACTTCGGTTCTTCCCAAACTTCGTCGTTCTGAAATCAAAGCGATTTTGGAAACCAAAGAAAAAACAAATTCTGAGTTGATGTCTTTGGCTAAGTCTGCTCCGGCACAACTTTCAAAAGAAGAGGCTCTCTACGCTTCTACTCTTGCTGACCTTGATCCTCAGACCAAAATCAACTTGTTGAAAGATTACACTTCAAAGAACCCCAACGATTGGAGAGGTTTCAACAACTTAGGTGTTAACTACGTTAAAACCGGTGATATGGCTTCTGCAAAAACTCAGTTTGAAAAAGCCAAATCAATCGACGGCAACCAAGGTGCAGTTTACAACAACCTCGGTGTTGTAGATTATTCTAACAACCAAGTTGAAGGTGCAAAAGAAAACTGGAACAAGGCTAAAAACTTCGGTTCACAAGAAGCAGGTTACAACCTCGGCGTTATCAATATCCGCGAAGGCGAATATGACAAAGCAGTTGTTAACTTCGGTACTGTTCCCACATTCAACAAGGCACTTGCTGAAACTCTTAACAGAAGCACCGCAGACGCAAAATCAACCCTCAACAACGTTGAAAGCGAAGATGCTTGGGTAGATTACCTCAAAGCAATCGTTGCTGCTAAAAACAGTGATAAAGACGGTGTTATCGACAATTTGAAAAACGCTTGCAAAAAGAACTCTGAACTCAAAAACTACGCTAAAAACGACGTAGAGTTCATTCGCTACTTTGAAGAAAGCGCATTCAAAGCAATTGTTGACTAATCATAGAAACATTAATTTTATAAAAGGTTGCCCATTATGGCAGCCTTTTTTTATAACAATTTTAAATAAACAAGAATACATGATGAGAAAAATAATTTTTGCGGTATTGGTTTTAATACTTTTAGCAGCGTTTTCGGGTTGTAGAAGCGGTTATAAGACCGTTCCGTGTCCGAGGTTTCACCATATCGCCCTTTGAATTTTAGTTATGGAAATAATATCGGGCATTGACAATTTTCCGTGCATACAAGACTTTACATGTGTTACCGTCGGAACTTTTGACGGTTTGCATATCGGTCATCAGGCAGTTTTAAAACAGTTGAAAGATACCGCGATGAGAAAAAAACTCAAAAGCGCGGTCATAACTTTTTCGCCGCACCCGAGAGAGGTTTTATTTCCGGGTGCTGATATTTGTTTTGTCCTTTCCAAAGAAGAAAAAATCAGGGCTTTTTCAAAATCAGGTATTGATTTTTTGGTAATTCACCCTTTCAGCAAAGAATTTGCCGGACTTCCGGCAGAAGTTTTTTTCAAAGACCTGCTTTGTAAAAAACTAAAAATGAAACATTTAATCAAAGGTTTCAACAATCATTTCGGCAAAGACAGGCTTTCTGACATTTCCGTAATCAGACAATACGGTATAGAGGCGGGATTTGAGGTAACCGAAACGCAGAAACTTTTTACCGAAAGTCATTATCCCGTATCTTCTACAACGGTCAGACAACTGATTCATGAAGGTAAGGTTGATAAAGCTGCAGAAATTTTAGGCTATAATTTTTTCATAACGGGAAAAGTTGTCCACGGAAAACATCTCGGCAGAAAAATCGGTTTTCCGACGGCTAACATTCTATCAGACGACAAACACAAAATTGTCCCGAAATCAGGCGTATATGAAGGCTGTTGTATAATTAACGGCATAAAATACCGCGTTATGCTGAATATCGGCAGTAATCCTACCGTAAATGCTGACAACAACAAAATCTTTTTTGAGGCGCATATACTGAATTTTTCCGGAGATTTATATTCAAAAGAAATAACGGTAACGCTGATAAGGCGATTACGCGACGAAAAAAAATTTTCCTCGTTAGAAGAATTAAAACGGCAATTAGAATACGATAAAATAAAAATCTCCGCATAAAAAACATTATACGGAGATTTTTTTACATGAAGAAAAAACATTATTCCATTTGTGCTTCCATTTCCTCGGTAACTTCGAGGTTGTGATATACGGCCTGAACGTCGTCATCTTCTTCAAATGCTTCAATCATTTTCAAAACTGAAACACCGTCAGAGGTCGGAAGTTCTTTCATATTGTTAGGTATACGCTGCAACGAAGCATTTGTAGCAACTATTCCTAAACTGTCGAGTTGTTTTTGGAACGCTGCAAAACCTTCCATCGAAGTGTATGCAACCAATGATTTTGTACCCTCTTCTTCGTCTTCTACAACGTCGTCAAAATCGTCAGCACCGGCTTCGATTAATTCCATCTGAAATTCATCAACGTCTTTGCCGTCGGGAACGGGAATCGTGAAAACGCCTTTTCTGTCAAACAAGAAACTCAAAGAACCGTTAGTTCCGAGGTTGCCGTTTCTCTTGTTGAAAATCGAACGAATCGAAGCCACGGTACGGTTGTTGTTGTCGGTAAGACATTCAATAAAAACTGCAACACCGCCCGGAGCGTATCCTTCAAATGTAATTTCCTGATAGTTAACACCATCGCCGGCAGATTTAGAGATAGCGCGTTCGATGTTGTCTTTGGGCATCGAAACACCTTTCGCATTCTGAATAGCGGTTCTAAGTCTGGGGTTACCGTCCGGATCGGGACCGCCTTCTTTTACCGCAACAGCGATTTCCTTTGCAATACGTGAAAACATTGCTGAACGTTTAGCGTCCAAAGCACCTTTTTTTCTCTTAATGGTTGACCATTTATTATGTCCTGACATAATTCTTAAACTTTTTCTAAATTATTTTTTACGGGGCAAAATTAAAAAAAAACTTCACCTTACGCAAAAAAATATGATTTTTTTTATCATATAAAACAAAAAAAAAGAGAATCCTGTTCTATGGATCCTCTTCTTTAAACAACCCGCATTCAAAACTATCCGGGTTTTGCTTGCTACCGAGAGTAATCTCTGGTGTTTTCCACAACGATGTAACTGCCCGTCGAATAGTGCAATTCTTCAATCACGTTGATTTTTGAACCGTTAAGCAATGCGTTAACCCACATGCCTAATTTAGACTGTCTCTCTTCAATACCCGTAAGTTTAGTAAAGGGTAATTTAACTTTTATCGTTCTCATTTTCTTAAAAAATTAAAGTTGTTAATAAATAAAGTTGTTGTTGTTTGTAATCTTGTTTTATTGATTACGCTGCAAAGTTATAACTATATTTTTCATTATGCAAATTTTTCTTAGAAAATTTTATAAAAACACTAAAATTTTATCCTTTTTATATGCTTTTTTAATAGTTTTTGGGCATAAAAATCCCTATTACAGATATTTGTAACGCATATTTTACCTATATTGTTAAACTTTGTTAAAATTTATAATCAGACGGGACTATAACCTTAGGAATATTCCAAATTCCGGCATATTTTTTTTCATCGATAATGTTGCCGTCTTTGTCAAGATAACGGCGTTTTTGATTCTTTTTGGTCTTATAACATTTGCCGGCTAAAACATTTTGCATGACGATTTCCACAATTTCGTCAAGCGAGGCCGTCGGATATTTTTCGCCTAATGCCGCTCCGACCTCATTATTTAACATATCCATACGGCTCAAAACGCTGTCCTGAACCACATATCTTGAACCACCGTTTTCAAATTGTAATCGGTTACCGTCTTCGTGTGCTTTTCCCAAGGCGACGGCTTTTTCTCTTCCTATTTTCTGACTGCAAAGTGCCATCCAAAGAGTATGTTTAAAAGCATCAAGTTGTCCACCGATACCGTCGCCGTCCAATTCTTTGTTTTTATTACACTTACTGACTTGTGCTTCAACAATGTCACGGATTTTGTAAGTCTTGCTTGCAGCAACGGGGTGGCGCAAAACCCAACTCTTTTCCGGCGAAGACAGTTTTTTATACGCTTTATAAACTTGTGCGTTGACATCTTTCAAAAAAAACAATGCCGCCGATAATATCGAAACAAAAATAATTAATACCTTTCCTGACTTTTTTATGCTTTTATTCCTGAACATCTGCATCTCTTTTATCCACAACGACAACAAACTCGCCCTTCGGAGTTTTGTTTTTGAAAAATTCGATTAATTCGTCAGCAGTTCCTCTTACGGTCTCTTCGTAAAGTTTTGATATTTCACGTGATACAGAAATACGCCTTTCGGGAGAAAAATATTCTTTGATTTCTTCCAACAATTTTACTATTCTGAAAGGTGATTCGTAAAAAATAACCGTCATTTCCAAACCGGCAAGGTATGAAAGCCGTTTTTGACGACCTTTTTTCTGCGGCAAAAAGCCGTTAAAAACAAAACTTTCACACCCGAAACCAGAATCCACAAGCGCAGGCACAAAAGCCGTTGCTCCCGGAAGACATTCCACCTCAGCACCTTCTTTTATACAAGCCCTGACAAGCATAAAACCGGGATCCGAAACAGCCGGCGTTCCGGCATCAGAAATCAACGCAATATCCTCGCCTGAGGCAATACGCTTTGCGTAATATTCGCAGTTTTCATGCTCGTTAAATTTATGATGAGACGCAGTAGGTGTCTGAATATCAAAATGTTTCAACAACCCAGCACTTGTACGGGTATCTTCGCAAAGTATCAAGGAGACTTGTTTCAAGACTTTTATAGCCCTGAAAGTCATATCTTCAAGATTACCTACCGGAGTAGGCACAATGTAAAGTTTGGACATAATTTTATATTTTTAAGTGCAAAATTAAGTTTTTTTTTCTCTACTACGGCACGATAATCAAAAAATCTTTTTTAAATTTGCGCTGTTTTTATAAACATTTTCATAACATAACACATAATAAAAATGAAAAGATTACTACTTTCGGTCGCCATTGCGGGACCTTTGTTAATCGGTTCGTCATGCAATAATGATGAACTTCAAAGACTTCAAGCGCAAAATGACAGCCTTAGAAGCGTTGCAACAACAGGCGGAGTAAAAATTGACGAATATTTTGCGGCTTTCAATTCTATTCAGGAAAACCTTAACAAAATTAAAGAAAAAGAAAAAATAATTTCAGTAAAAACCGGAAACGGGAAAGAACTTGATGAAACTTCTGCCGACCAAATCAACAACGACATTCTTTCTATTTACGAGTTGATGCAGAAGAATAAACAGACAATCAACGACTTAAATAATAAACTTCAAAAAAACGGTCTCAAAAACAAGGAGATGGCAAAAACCATTCAACTCCTTACCGAACAGATCAACAGCAAAGATTCTGAAATCACGGATCTTAAAGCACAATTATCAAAACTTAATCTTGACGTTCAACAATTGGAGTCTCAGATGGCAATAATTGATTCTACGCTCAAAGAAGAACAACGTTTGAGCGATGAAAAATCAGAAATTATTTCTTCTCAGGACGAGGCTCTTAACACCGTATATTATGTTGTCGGCTCTAAAAAAGAACTTATGAATCACAACATCGTAGCAAAAGACGGCGTTTTCAAAGGCTTGAAAATCGGTCCAGGAATGGACAAGGATTATTTCACGAAAGTTGATTTAAGGTCTTGCAACACAATCAATTTGAATGTTAAAAAGGCTCAGATACTTTCTAATCATCCGAGCGGTTCTTACAAATTAGTTCAAAAAGGCAAGACGGTTGAAAAAATAGAAATCACCGACCCCGTAAAATTCTGGGAAAACAGTAAAATATTAGTCGTTGTAACAGACTAAAAAACTTTTAAAAAAAGGAACGTAAAAACAATACGTTCCTTTTTTTATTAACAAAATACTTTATCCATTCTGACGTCAAACTCCTCTGACGGAATCTCCTCGAACATTTGAAACGGAAAACATACACCTATTATATATGCAGAAGTTAATTCCGGCAAAAATCTGTCGTAATAACCTTTACCTCTGCCGAGACGGTTACCGTTTTTATCAAATGCCACACCCGGAATCACTGCAACATCTATTTCTGAATATTTTTCTTCCGGGAACAATTCCGTTGACGGTTCTAAAATTCCGAAAGCACCTTCTATTAATAAGGTGTCGTTTTTATACACACCAAGTTTTAAAATTTCGTTTTCGACAACCGGCAACAACACCGTCTTATTATTCAACGCCGCATCTTTTATAAGAGGTGTAACATCAAGTTCGTCTTTTAGCGGATAATAAAGTAAAACCGTAGAGGCTTTTTGCCAAAATGCTTCACTTTTAATTTTATCCGTTACGAAAGATGAAAAGTTTTTTAATTCAGAAACAGAAAAAGAAGTTTTAAGTTCCCGAATCTTTTTCCTCAACGTCTTTTTTTCTAAAATCATTTTGACGGCGTATATGATACAATCCTAAATCCGTCATCTTTTCTAACTACGACGGAACGCATTTTTTTATACAACGCCGGTTCAGCACCCTCCTCGCCGGAATACACGTTAACATCTAAAAGCAAAGTATCATTTCGTTCTGCCACAATTTTTTCCACTCTCGAAAAAACTTTTTCATTAGAAACGGCTTTCAGGATTTCGTATTTGCCGTCAGAGGTCAAATCTACGTCAACAGTGTTTTGCGGTTTCTTGACGGGATAAGAAAAATACTGCAACACCGTAGCGTGAACTTTTGCAGTATCAATTCCGTAACTGCGTTTACCGGAGGGCGTAAACATTTCCGGATTTTTGTTAAGCATTTTTTTGACGGCAAAATCAATCTTCGTTACATCGTCCGCATCAGGTCCGTTGAACTCATTGGTATAAACTTCCGACAAATCCGTAAAAAAAACGTTAAGCGTTTTTATGTCGTTTTCCGTGTTGTTACAACCGTAAAACGCAAATAACAACGCTGCACAATACAATATTTTTTTCATTTTAATAGAATATTAATTAACATCACGCAAAAATAAAAAATATATACGAAACACAAAAAAAATGACGGATAAAAGTATTATTTAATTAACAAAATCTTAAATAGAAAAGTGTTCTGCATAACAGTTTTTTGATATATCTTTGCACCGTAATCAGAAGAGATACTGAGGACAGATTTACAGCATATACGTTCTTTGAAAAAGATTCTTAAAAGTTTACTAAAATTCATCACAAAACAATAAATCGGACGACACAAAATTACCTTTACCTGTTTTGAAAGGAAATAAGTCCTTTTTCAAAACTTGTAGCAAAAAACAAAAAAAAGAACTCCCCAACACACATAAGGAGTTGAAACGGAAGAAAACAATAAAAGTGAGTATTAATTTTAAAAAACACGTATGATTATGAAAAAGTTCAGCAAAAAAATGATTGCCGTTGTAACGATGTTCGCGGCTACGATGATGAATCCCGTAAACAGTTATTCTAATGTTAAAATCGACACTTTAAAGTATGCAGACGGCACTGAGGCTAATATCGGTCCGGATAGCGAAGACGCTGTTGAAGAAACGGCTTTGGAACTTGAAAGTTGGATGTTTGAACCCGTTGTCGTAAACAAAGAAGAGTCTTTGGCAATCGAAGCATGGATGAGTGAAGAAATCAACTTCAACGCCGAAGAAAAACTCGAAGTAGAGTCTTGGATGAGCGAAGAAATCAACTTCAACGCCGAAGAAAAACTCGAAGTAGAGCCTTGGATGAGCGAAAAAATCTCTCTCGAAGAGACACCGCTTGAAATCGAAGCGTGGATGAGCGATTCTGAATATTTCAGAAAGTAAACATAAAAAATAACTAAGGAATAGAATACGGACAAACTTTTAAAAATCTTTTAATCAACAAGAACGCTTTTTATCTAAAAAGAAACTCCGGTCTTTCAATTGTCCCTCTTGAAGACCGGAGACCGAGGCAGGGACAATAAAAAAAAGCAGCACTTCTCTTTTTTTCAAAAAAAAGCACTGCTTTCCTTTCTCAAAAAAAATAAAATCACAGCTCTTTTTTCAGGAGAACTTTAACCTTTGTAACAACTAACAATATAAACACATCATCAAAAAAACTTTCAATCAGAATACATATATATTTTAATTCAGGTAGCCTAAATTTGTTTTCACTTTTATAACACGGTAAAAGATGAAAACCCTATGCAAAAAAATGTTAAAAAAAATACCCCGTCTTGATAAACATCAAAACAGGGTATCAACCTTTTAAAACTTATAAAATACTATGTAAAATACCTTCTTTATTCGCGATTAGAATCAATACGTTTCATAGCCAATTTAGACTCGCCGTTTACAAGATTCATTTCATCATCAGCAAGACCATCAACAGTCCAAGGCATAAAGAATGATTTGCCGTTTGCTTCAACTTCAAATTCGATGGTTTGATCGTCTTTCAAACGCCAAGATTTGAACTGTGCGTTCTGACCTTTACCAACATTTTTACATTTACCGCTTTTACGGAGTTCAAATGTGATTTCGGCATTATCTTTGCCCGTACCCCATTTACCAAGAAGTTTTTTGAAGTTTTGAGAAAGTTTTACCGATTTTTCATTATCAGTTGCAGATTTCTTAGCACCGTCAACTTCGATGTATTTAATAGTGATAGGAGAACCTTCGATAAGTTCGTCGCCTGCGTTAGGAATAGTAACAGTGATTTCTTGACCGTCAGCGTTTGCGATTGTTACGTTTTTTCCGTCAATAGATTTAATCCAACCGAAAAATTCTGTTGCGCCTGCAAGTGCTTTTTCCTCTGCTGCTGCTTTTTCAGCTGCTGCCTTAGCTGCTGCATCTTCCTGTGTAGCTGTTTGTTCCGTAGCCGGAGCATTTTTGTCGTTGTTAGCGTTTTTGTTTCCGCCGCAAGAAGAAAGCAAGGAAACGGCAAGAACTGCTGAAGCCGCTAAATAAGTTAATTTTTTCATAATTAAATTTTTTAAAACTTTTTAATGATTTTTTTGATATTGTCGCCGCAAAATTACAAATACTTTTTGATTTCAAAAATTTTTTTCACTATTAATTTTTTATATTTTTTTGTTTGATAAACGAAATTTTTGAAGTAATTTTGCAAAAAATTTTTTGCAAAAATGAAAAGGCTTTTAATCATAGTTTCAGTGTTGCTTTTCGGTGGCCTAACAAATGCTCAAACCGTCTTAACATTAGACAGTTGCAGAATAATGGCAATCAACGGCAACAAAGATTTGAGAATGTCGGCTATTGACAAGGAAATTGCCGAATATAACAAAAAAACGGCATTTTCAAAATACCTTCCGAGGGTTAACGCTCTCGGAGCATACGTTTACACAAGCAAAAACATCAACCTTATCAGCGAAGAACAAGAAGAAAAACTGCGCGGCGTAGGAACTAATTTAACGGGACAAATCAACGAGGCAAAAACCGGAATTTTGCAGCAGATTCAACAACTTCAACAGAATCCGCAATTTTTGCAATTGCTTCAAGCAAATCCGCAGTTAGCGCAAGCGGTTCAAAATTATATGCCTCAACTTGTTCAGGCGATTCAAAGTCCGGGACGTATAGAATCGGCACTCGGTATGGTAAGCGGTGTCGGAAACGAAATTGCCGATGCTCTGACCCTCAACACGCACAATATCTTTTTAGCAAGCATAATGCTGACACAGCCTATTTATATGGGCGGAAAAATCGTCGCTTACAATAAAATTACTGATTACCTCTATCAAGTGGAGGAAAACAAAAACGAACTTGCTAATCAAGAAATTATCGTAAAAGTTGACGAGGCTTATTGGCAAATCGTCTCACTTGAAAGTAAGAAAAAACTTGCGGAAAGTTACGCTACATTGCTGAGAACCTTAGACAAAAACGTTGATAAACTTGTTGAAAACGGTTTTGCGACAAAAGCCGACGGTCTTAGCGTAAAAGTAAAACTCAACGAAGCCGAAGTTACTATCATTCAGGTAGAAAACGGTTTAGCTCTTTGCAAAATGCTTTTGTGTCAAATTTGCGGAATGCCGCTTGACAGCGATTTCACGTTAGCGGACTCCAATAATGACGATATTGTAACCTTGTCCGACATTTCAGAGGCGGAAAATATTGATACAACGAACATTGACGGTAAAAACGTCAACCGTCCCGAACTTCGTGCTTTGGAACTCGCAGATAAAATTTACGAGCAGAAAATCAACGTTGCCCGTGCTGAATTTTTGCCGAATGTGGCTTTAACCGGCGGTTATACATGGACAAATCCGTCATGTTTTGACGGTTTTGAAAACAAAATGAAGGGAATGTGGACGGTAGGTGTCGGCGTTAAAATTCCGATTATAACCTCTGGCGAACGCATTTACAAAACCCGCGTCGCAAAACTTGAAGCCGAAAAAGCCGCTTGCAAGTTAGAAGAAACGCAAGAAAAAATTGAACTTCAAGTAAAACAGTCTTCACAAAAAGTTGTTGAAGCGGCAAAAAGGCTCTCAACGGCACAAAAAAGTCTTCAATCGGCGACTGAAAATTTGCGGTACGCTAACGTCGGTTTAAAAGAAGGTGTGATTCCCGTATCAAACGTTTTGGAAGCGCAGACCGGTTGGTTGAAAGCACAATCAACTATGGTTCAGGCGAAAATAGACCTCAAACTCGCTCAACTTTATTTAAACAAAGCAACGGGAAGATTAACTTATTAAGGATATAAAAAACATTAAATAAAATGAACAGAAAAGTAACGGCAAATTTGTTGTTTGCGGCAGTGATTTTAGCCGTAATAGCAGTAGTAATAATTATCGGTTTGACAAAGACCGACCCCGAAGAAGTAATTCAAGGCGAAACTGAGGCAACCTCTTACAGAGTGTCCTCAAAAGTGCCGGGCAGAATAGCCGAAATCCGTTTTGAAGAAGGCGACCGCGTCAAAAAAGGCGACACCCTCGCTATCCTTGAAGCACCCGACATTATGGCAAAACTTTCTCAGGCAAACGCTGCTTATTCAGCAGCAAAAGCCATTGAAAACAAGGCTCAAAATGGTGCGCGTAAAGAACAGATTCAAGGCGCATACGAGATTTGGCAGAAAGCAAAAGCCGGTCTCGAACTCGCAAAAGCTACTTACGACCGCGCTGAAAACCTTTTCAAAGAAGGCGTAATCGCTGCTCAAAAACGCGACGAGGCAAAAGCCAATTACGATGCAATGCAGGCAACCGAAAAAGCCGCTAAATCTCAGTACGACATGGCTGTCAACGGTGCTCAACAAGAGGACAAAGCCGCAGCCCGCGCTCAGGTTGAACGTGCAAAAGGTGCTATCAGCGAAGTTTCGTCATACATCGACGAGATGGTTTTAATCGCTACGGCTGACGGTGAAATCACAGAAATTTATCCTGAACTCGGCGAACTTGTCGGCACAGGCTCTCCAATTATGAACATTTCTAAAACGGGTGATTACTGGTTTGTATTTTCTGTCAGAGAAGATTATCTGCCGGGAATAAAAGTCAACGACCAAAAGAAAGTTTTCATTCCCGCCCTTAACAAAGAAGTGGACGTAAAAATTACCCGTATGAAAAACGTCGGAAATTTTGCCGCTTGGAAAGCCACAAAAGCACTTGACAAATACGATTTAAAAACTTTTGAAGTTCAAGCCAAACCATTGAATCAGACGGAAGTTGACGGTATTTGTGTCGGAATGTCAGCGGTACTTAAATAATTGACAATTGACAGTTGCAATTGACAGTTGCAATTGACAAATTGACAGTTGACAATTGACAATGAATAATTAATAATTAACAATGAGAGAAGTTATTGCACGGATATTTAGAATCGGTTTGCGGGAAATAGGAATTTTCTCGCACCGTCCTATGTATCTGTTTGTCATATTGATAGCACCGCTTTTGTGTCTGATATACTTTACTCAGATAATGCGCAGCGGAACGCCTGACAAAATGCCGTGCGGCGTTGTTGACGAAGATAACACTTCTACAACCCGCAGTATCGTCAGAATACTCGGTTCGATGCAAAATACTGACATTAAGGCACATTACGGTAGTTTCAGCGAGGCGCGTAAGGCTATGCAGAGGGGCGAAATTTATGCCTTTTTCTACATTCCACGAAACACGACCGATAAGGCCTTAGCGAGCCGCCGTCCGCAGATTTCTTTCTACACTGCCGACACTTGGTATGCTGCCGGAAGCCTTTTGATGAAAGACCTTCAAATGACTTCCGAACTTGCAGGTTTAGCGGTTACAAGGGCGACACTGAGTGCGAAAGGTGTTCCGACGAGTTTGATGATGGGCATTTTGCAGCCGATTTCAATAGAAACGCACCCTATCGCAAACCCCGGTCTTAACTATTCGGTTTACCTTAATAACATTGTCGTTCCGGGACTTTTCTTCCTGATAATCATGCTGTTTACGGCGTACACTATCGGTTACGAATGGAAAATGGGAACGCAAAAAGAACTTTTTGAAATGGCTGGCGAGAGTTCTACAATAGCCCTTGCCGGAAAACTTTGGCCTCAAACGCTTTTATATTGCGTTTTGATGACTCTGATTGACGTGTATTTTTACAAATATCAGGGTTTTCCGTTGAATGTCAGTCTGATAAGAATACTTTGTGCCGGCTGGCTTTGCATTTTTGCTTCACAGGCATTGGCGGTGTTCTTTTTCGGAATATTTTTAACGCTGAGAATGGGTATGAGTGCTTGTTCGTTATTCGGAGTTTTGCAGATTTCGGTCTGCGGCTTTACGTTTCCGCTGACGGCAATGAAGCCTGTGTTTCAATATCTTGCGTGGATAAGTCCGTTAAGACATTATTATATGCTGTATGTTAATCAGGCGTTGAACGGTTTCAAATTGGTTTACGCATGGCCGTCAATAGTGGCTTTGTTATTAATTTGCCTTTTGCCGCTGACAATGCTGTTTAGGATAGCACACGCTTTCAAATATGTAGAATACAAACCGTAAAAAAAAATTATGAACATCACAAAAATATGGTATGATGAATTGCGGACGGTGTTTCACGATGTCGGAATTATCCTTTTCGTGATAATATTACCGCTTGCTTACCCGTTGCTTTACGCATACGTGTATACGCCTGAGGTTCAGAGAGATACTCCCGTTGTCGTTGTTGACGACAGCAAATCTACACTCAGTAGAGAATTTATCCGCAAAGTAGATGCTACGCCTGACGTCAAGATAGTCGGTAATTGCTTGAATATGAACGAAGCATACGCTATGATAGAACAACAAAAAGCATACGCCGTCATTCATATTGACAGAGATTTTGAAACTGCGCTCAACAAAGGTCGTCAAACCGTAGTAGGATTGTATTGCAACATGATGAGTATGGTTTACTACAAATGTGCTGCATCGGCTTGCAGCAACGTTTCTATCGCAATGAACCGCAGAATCAAGGTCAACAACTATATGAGACCTAAAACCGACCGTGAGGCTGAAATTATGGCAACACCGATTGATTATCAGCATACTCCGCTCTATAACACGCAAAGCGGTTATGCGGCGTTTATGATTCCGCCTATTCTGATGATGATATTTCAGCAGTCTTTGTTTTTGGGTATCGGTATGAGTATGGGACGCAGCAGAGAACAAAACGGAGGTTTTGTAATTCCGCTGAACCGTTATTACAGAAATTCCGTCGAAATTGTTTTAGGTAAAATGCTGTTTTACTTAATGTTGTACATCATTCACGGACTTTATGCCTTTGTTGTAGTAACAAAACTTTTCGATTTGCCGCAACTCGGTCATTATTGGGATTTTATTTTGTTTTTTATTCCTTATATCACCGCTTGTTGCTTTTTAGGAATGGTATTAAGTTATATGATTTTCAGACGTGAAGATTGTATGCTAATTTTCGTCTTTATGTCGTTGCCGCTGTATTTTATGTGCGGACTTTCTTGGCCCGGCTCGGCAATCCCGGAAGGCATAAAATATTTCTCATATCTTTTCCCGTCAACATTCGGGCTAAACGCTTACATGAGAATTTCAGGTATGGGCGCATCAATTTCCGATGTGTCATTCGAGATGAAAGGAATTGCAATTCAAACTGCGGTATATTTTCTTATTGCATGTTTGATTTATACAAAAAAACTAAGAAAAGCATTACACAGACAGACGTAAAAAAACGCCTGTCTGTTTTTTTTTAAAGTTTTGCTCCGAAACATAAATCTCCGGCATCTCCTAACCCCGGCACGATATATCCGTGAGAATTTAAGTGCGGGTCTGTAACAGCCGTCCAAATATCACAAAGGTCTTCGTCAATGTTATTTTTCAAAGTTTCTATTCCCTGCTCTGACGAAAAAATAGACGCAAAATGTATGTGCTTCGGTTTGCCGTTTTTCATAAGACCGTTCATTGCAACAAGAATACTTGCCCCCGTCGCTAACATCGGATCAACGATAATCAGAGTTTTGCCTTCAATTTCGGGCGAAGCCATGTATTCAAACTTTATTTCAAAAGTTTTTCCGTCGGGATTATAAGCCCTGTATTCTGAAAGAAACGCATTTTCTGCATTGTCAAAAATATCAATAAAGCCTTCGTGCATAGGTAGTCCCGCACGCAAAACCGATGCGATAACAATTTTATCTTTTATGACACTGCATTTAGCCTTATCAAGCGGTGTTGTTACCAAAATTTCCTCAAAATCAAGTTCTTGCGAAATTTCGTAAGCCAAAATATGCGAAAGGCGTTTGATGTTGTTACGGAATCTTAACGAATCCTTTTGAATATTAATATCGCGCATTTGAGCGATAAAATTTCCTGCTGTGGAATTTTTGTCTGACAAACAATGTATTTTCATACTTCAATAAAATAAGTTTTTGCCGCAAAATTAAAACATTTTTATCAAAACAAAAGCAAATAAAATTTTTTATTAAGAATAAAAATACATACATTTGGCAAAACTTTTTTCATTATGAATAGGGAGATTTCAAATACCGTAATGTTGCTCAGATTGGCTGAGAGCAAAGGCGACACCGAAAAAGCGGCTGAATACAGAGAAACGCTTACCGATTTGTATTTCAAGACGGGCGACAAAAAATCTGCGCTTGCCTCCGCATTCAGGCTGTTGGAAATGTATAAAAACGGCGACAAGAAAAAAAACGCTTCAATTTGTCTTAAAACGGGGCAAATTTTTGCGGAATCGTATTACGGTGCTTCTCTGTATTTAAACAAAGCGGCAAAACTTTTCAAAGAACTCGGCGACGAAGCTAACGGCGCAGTTGCTGAATATTGTTTGGGAATGTTAGAATATTCAAAAAAATTCGACACTAACAAATACGAAAAAGCCTTCAAACATTTTGAAAAGTCCACCGATATGTTTCATAATCAAAAAAACGTCCGTGGAGTTTCGCTCAGCCTCATCGGTCAGGCGAAATGTCTTTGTCAAGAAAACGATTATCCTAACGCCGAAAAAATTCTCGAAATAGCCGTTGACATTTCACAAAACATTGACGGGATAGGCTATCTTGACGAAGCACTTTACTATCTCGCACAAATTTACCATTTGGAAGAAAAACATTTCAAAGCACAAAAACAAATCGAAGAAGCAATAGAAATCAACCGCGAATACGGCGAAATTGAATCCTTGCCGGATAAACTGAAACTTTACGGCGAAATACTTTTAAGCCTCGAAAAATACGACGAGGCTGCCTCTGCTTTCAAAGAATGTGAAAAAATTAAACGTCAGCAAGGCGACCTTGACGGCATAAGAGATGTCATACACCTTATCGCATACACGCTTTATAAAAAAGGCGAATACGAAAACGCCGTATTGTATTTTCAAGAAGAATTGTCTCAAAACCATTCGGAAGCGGCACTACCGGGAATATACCGCAGCCTCGCTCTAACATACGACAAACTCGGTTACACAAGAGAGGCTATATCTTGTTATGAACAACGGGTTCAAACCATGCACCCGGACTTCACGCCGGAAACAGAAATTTTGGAGGCTCTTTACGACCTTGCAGAAGCCTATTCCTCTAACGACAAAACTCTTGACCGTGTAGACGATACCTGTAAAACACTTCTTTCCGTATACAACAACTTAGAGGATAACCTCAAAGACGAATGTCCCGACTACAACGAACTGACGGAGCAATTATTGTCTAAAATTCGTCCGAGGCTCAACAATTTAGACTGCAAAACCCAAGATACGGGGCTAAAAGATATTTTCACGCAAGAATACGTAAAGAAAGCAATTCTTTCATTAACAGCCGATATTACGAGCGAAAAAAACATAAATCCTGAACTTGAACTCGAAGAAAACGATGCAATACGCCTAATAATCGCCGCAGAACAAGAATTTGACATTAATTTCGAGAACGAAGACATCGAAAATATCAAAACTGTGGGCGATTTAATCAAAATTTCAAGAAAAATTATAAAGAATTTAAAACTTTTTAACTAAAATATTTTTTACATAACCACTTCTTACTCAATATAATACATAAAAAATTACAAAAATATCGTTTATAACTGAAAAATCAGTTATAAAACTGATAAATAAATTTTGAAAACTGAAAAATAAGTTATAAAATTGCATTGTCAATTAAACAACTGATTATTCAGTTTAACAAAAACTATTTTTACTATGGAACAACTCACAAAAACGGAAGAAAAAGTGATGCAGATTTTATGGAAGTTGAAAAAGGCTTTCGTAAAAGACATCATTGAGGAAATCAACGAACCGAAACCGCCGTACAACACGATAAGTTCGGTCGTAAGAATCTTGAAAGATAAGGGGTTTGTGGACTTTAAGGCGTATGGTAAAACTTATCAGTATTTCCCGAGGGTCTCAAAACTTCAATACAAAAAGTTTACTTTTTCGCAAATGCTAAGAAATTATTTCGACGGTAGTTATCAAACGATGGTTTCGTATATGGTAGACGAAGAAAAAATTTCGGATAGCGAAATCTCTGAAATAAAACGGATTATCGAAGATAAAGCAAAGTAATGGTTGAAGTACTGAAATACACTCTTGAAGCCGGCATAATATTTTGTGTTTTCCAGTTTTTCTTCAACCAGGTATATTGCAACTTGTGCTACAACAAATGGAACAGAGTATATTTGACTTCCGGCACTTTTTTGAGTTATCTTCTTCCTTTAATGAAAGTCAAATACTTTGAAAAAAGGATAGATAATCCGAACTTCAAAATTCTCGAAATAAAACCCTTGACTGACAATCTAAACATGATGACCGTCAGTGAAGAAAAAACGTTTAAAACTATAATCGAGAATTTTTTTGACTCGGCGTTCTTTGAAATTTCGGTTGAAATTCTTTTCGCAGTTTACCTCGCGGGCTTTGCAGTGAAACTTTTCACCTTTTGTCGGGGACTAAACAAAACTTTGAAACTAAAACGCAATCCATTAATCTATACTTTGGATAACAATATCAAAGTATTTGAAACTCAACTTAATGTCGTAGCGTTTTCTTTTTTCAAAAACATATTCTTGGGCAAAAAAGCGAAAACTCTTTCTAAGGAAGATTTACAGACGGTGTTTTCTCACGAAAAACAGCACATAAAAAATCGTGATTCATTAGACTCGATATTTTTCGGACTGTTTTCAGCCTTACAATGGTTTAACCCGTGTCTGAAAAAAGCGGTCGTAAATTCGAGGTTAATTGCAGAAAATATTGCCGACAGTAGCGTTTCGTCAGAAAGCGGTTTGACGGAATATTCAAAACTATTGTTAAGGTTAGGCGAAAAAAATGTCAGCAAACCAGAAGAAACTTCTCCGCAAGAGAAAAAACGGGGAAGCATAACACAGAGGTTAATTCTTTTGTTCAATAAGGATACGGATAAAATCCGGAAAATCAGGTTTTTATCTACGCTGACAATTTTACTGACATTAGTGTCAGCATATATAGTATGTATAGGACTTTTCTGTCCTGAAAACTACGGTTTAGAAATTCCTTTCAAAGGAAAATTCAGAATTTCAACCGGCTATTTTGAAAACAAACTCTATGCAGACTCCTTAGGCAATGTCTTTGAAGTCTCGCACCCGCAAATTGATTTTTTTGTCAGCGAAGGCACCGAAATAATTGCAAACACAGACGCCGTCGCTAAAACTATCGACAAAGAAATCATTTTGCAAGCAGAAAACCTTGAAATTACAATCGGCGGAGAAAACGTTTCTCTTCTCGGTTTTAATGCGGGGGATTTCGTAAAAGAAGGTGAAGTTTTATGTAAAATAACAAAAGATAATTCGCTTGTTTACATAAAAGTAGCCGTCAACGGAAAAATTATAAACCCGGCAAAAACGTTAAAATTATGAAGCATGACAAAAAAAATACAGACCGGTTATTGTATTTTCAAATCGCTCTTTCAATCGTTTTGGCATTAGCGTTGCTCGTTTTCAACTACGAAAAACCGAAACCAAAATACGAAAACAAACAAACTCTGATTTCGGGGTTACAAATCCGTATTATTGACAAATCTGACAAAACGGTAAAAAACGTAAAACCGCCCGAAAGGAAAAAAAATGAAAAAATAAATTAACAAAAATTTCATTTTGTAAAGAAAAAGTATTAATTTAGCGCGGCGGAATCATAAAAACGCCAAAACTTAAATTAAAACTTTAATTTGAGAAACATAAGTATTTAACAGTCATAACATTAAAAAAAATGGAACAAAGAAAGACAGAGGCCGCCAATCTTGAAAACAAAAAAGGCGTTTTCTTAGAGATTGGTCTTGCAGTAACGCTTTTGGCATTTTGGGGCATTTTCGAATGGTCTACAAAAGTAGAAAAAGCAGAAGAATTAGTCGGCAATCAGACGGCAGTAGAAGAGGTGGAAGAAATCATGATTACCCGTCAAGAAGACATACAATTGCCTCCTCCCCCGCCTCCAAAGCAGCAGGTTGCTGAAATTCTTGAAATTCTCGACGATAAAGTTGAAGTAGAAGACATCGCTCCGATAGAGGAACTTGATGACGAAGACAAAGTAGATTTTTCGGCTCCCGTTGAAGAAATCGTTCAGGAAGAAGAAAAACCCGAAGAACCCGAAATCTTCTTCATCGTAGAAGAAATGCCTCAGTTCCCCGGCGGCGAAACGGCTCTTAGAAAATACATCGCTGAAAACGTCCGCTATCCTGAAATGGCAAAAGAAAACGATATTCAAGGTACGGTTTATGTACGTTTTGTCGTTGACGAAAAAGGCAAAGTTACTAACGTAGAATTGTTAAGAGGCGTTGACCCGTTGCTCGACAAAGAGGCTCTGAGAGTGGTTAACAGCCTTCCGAACTGGAAACCGGGCAAACAAAGAGGTAAAGCCGTTAAGGTTTCGCACTCGGTGCCAATCAAATTTGCTTTGAAGAACTAATACAACGGTATAGTTTTTGTTTTTAACGTAGAGACGTAGCGAGGCTACGTCTCTATATTTTTTTATGAGTACAATTATGTCAGAAAATCCAAACATAAATAAACCCGTATTAGTAACATGGGACTATTCCGAAAAGTCGGAATTTGCACTTCTCCATGCCATTGATTTCGCAAAAGCACTAAATCGCGAAATCATTTTGGCGCATATCACGAAATGGGAAAACGACGTCGCCCTTAATGTAGAACGCCTCAACCTCAAAGCCGAAGACATTATGAATCAATACGGTATACGCCCTTCGGTAATCGTTAAAACTGGAAATATTTTCGAAGAAATAAAATCAATAATTCAAGAATGTGATGCCGAAATCGCCGTCATGGGAACTCACGGAATAAAAGGTCTTCAAAAATTTACCGGCAGTTGGGCATTGAAAGTAATTGCAGGCAGCAAAGCACCTTTTGTGGTCGTTCAGGACAAACCTACCGAGGCTGACATTCATAAAATAGTATTACCTCTTGACTTCAAAGCCGAGGAAAGGGAAAAACTCGTTTGGGCTGACTTCATAAACAAAATTTTCAAATGCAAATTTTATCTCTGCTATACAGAAAGTAATGATAGTCTGATATTTAAGCGCACTCACGCAAACTTGAATACCGCAGTAAAATACCTTGAAAGCCGCTCCATTAACTATGAACTTCAACGCTTTGACGGCAAGACAGCGTTTGCCACGGAAACGGTAAAATTTGCCGAAAGCATCGGCAGCGGACTTATTATAATTATGACAACCAAAAACATAAGATTTCAGGATTACGTTTTCGGGGCAACGGAACAGCAAATTATCGCTAACGAAGCCAAAATTCCCGTAATGTGTGTCAATCCGATGGAATAAAATTTGCGGCAAAACATTTTTTTTCAGAAAAAAATTTTTTATTTTTGTAACTTCAAAACAAATAAGATTTTTTGATGGAAAAGAATAGTCAAAACAAATACGTAATCGGCATTACACAAGGCGACATCAACGGAATAGGTTATGAAATAGTTTTCAAAGCCCTCGCCGATGCCGAGGTTTACGAAAATTTCACAATCGTAATATACGGTTCGCCCAAAATTGCAGCTTATCACCGTAAATTACTAAATATCAATAATATAACCGTCAACAACGCTAATAGTGCGACAGAACTCGTACCTTGCAGTATCAACATTATTAACGTTTGCGACGAAAATACCCGCGTTGAAATCGGCAGCAGTTCCATTCAAGCGGGCGAATGTAGCGTTGCGGCAATCAACAGAGCACAGGCTGATTTGAAAAACGGACTGATAGATATGCTCGTTACGCTGCCGGTAAACGGTTTCAACGTTTTTGACGCAGGATTCAGATTTGCAGGCATTTCGGAATCGCTCGCACAAGAGTTCAACTGCAAAAATTTCATCATCACTTTTGTGGGCGAAAAACTCAAAGTAGCAACCGTTACAAGCGCAATGCCCGTTGCAAAAATATCCGAAAACCTCACCTCGGAAAAAATTCTTTGGAAAATCCGCACACTCGACAAAGCATTAAAAGACGATTTCACGGTACGCAAACCCAAAATTGCAGTTTTAGGCTTAAATCCCTTTGCCTCAGACTACAACGTTTTCGGCATAGAAGAAGGCGAAAGAATATTGCCGGCAATAGAACGCGCTAACGAAGAAGGCATTACGTGTTTTGGTCCGTATAGTCCGGAAGGATTTTTTGCCTCAGGCGCATACTCCAAATTTGACGCGGTTTTAGCAATGTATTACGACCAGGCAATGCTGAGTTTCAGATTGATAGAAGGCAACAAAGGTATTTTCTACACCGCCGGTTTGCCGGTTGTCTGCACTTCAACGGTTCACGGTCCGGCTTACGACATCGCAGGAAAAGATTTGGCTGACGAAACCTCGTTCAAAAACGCATTGTACACGGCAATCGACATCTTCAACGCCAGAAAAATTCTTGACGGAATCGTTCCGCTAAAACGTCAGGCTGAATTAGAGGCAGACAAAAAAATCTGTTAAAAAAAGAATTTAATAAACGCTTTAAATGAAAGTTGTAATTCAAAGGGTTTCAGAGGCTTCCGTTAAAATTGACGGCAAAATAAACGGCGAAATCAAAAAAGGTTTTATGATACTCGCCGGCTTTGTTGCCGAAGATACAAAAGAAGATTTAACTTGGACGGCAGGAAAAATTTCAGGGCTGAGGATTTTTGACGACCAAGACGGAGTTATGAACTTGTCGTTAAAAGATGTTGACGGCGACATTCTGTTAATCAGTCAGTTTACGCTTCATGCGCTGACAAAAAAGGGCAACCGTCCGTCATACGTTATGGCTGCAAAACCCGAAATTGCCGAACCTCTTTACGAAAATTTTATAAAGATCTTGGAAGAAACCGTCGGCAAAAAAATTCAAACGGGAATTTTCGGCGCAGACATGAAAGTAAGCCTTATTAACGACGGACCCGTTACAATAATCATTGACAGCAAAAACCGATTATAAACAATAAAAAAAAATTTCGATATGGGAGATTTCAGTTTTCAAAGATACGGGTCGGAACTCGTAGACAGCAAACTTGCTTTTTATAGTCAAAATCCTTTAACACCGACCTCCGAAATACTTAAAACGATTTATTCGTGCATAGATTTAACGAGTTTGAGCAATGCCGACAATGAGGCAAGCATTACAAAACTCGTAGAACAAGTCAACAACCATAAGAAGGAAAACCCTGACGTTCCGAATGTTGCGGGCATTTGTGTTTATCCGTCGTTTGTACAGTTGGTAAAAAAACTCTGCACCGTGCCGGAGGTTGACATCGTGTCAGTTGCAGGAGGATTTCCTCACGCGCAGACCTTTTTAACGATAAAAACGGAAGAGGTAAAACTCGCTTACAACGCCGGAGCAGACGAAATTGACGTTGTAATCAACGCAGGCGACATCATCGCCGGAAACAAGGACAAAGCCTTGTACGAACTTCAAGCCATGAAAGAGGCAGCCGGAGCAGCAAAACTGAAAGTTATTCTCGAAACGGGAATTTATCAGTATGACTCCGACATTTACGACGCTTCAATCGTTGCATTACAAGCAGGCGCAAACTTTATCAAAACCTCAACCGGCAAAATGTCTCCCGCCGCAACTCCGAGAGCCGCTGTCATTATGGCTTTGGCGTTGATGGACTTCAAAAACAAAACCGGCAAAGACGCAGGTCTGAAAGTCGCAGGCGGAATACGCAGCGTTGAAGAAGCGTTAACTTATTATCAAATTTTAAAAGACATAACCGGCGGCGAAAGAATTGACAAGTATTCTTTCAGAATAGGCGCAACCTCACTTGCCGGCAACGTGTTAAAAGCAATTAAATCACTATAATTATAATACCTACAATGTCTAAACAAAAAAGATTTTTTTTGAGCGAGGAAGAAATTCCCACGAAATGGTATAACATTCAGGCGGATATGATTAACAAACCCATGCCGCCGATTCACCCGAAAACCAAACAACCGTTAAAACCGGAAGATTTGTTTCCGATTTTTGCGCAGGAACTTTCAAGACAGGAACTTGACCAGACAAATCAGTGGATTGAAATTCCCGAAGAAGTGCGTGAAATGTACAAATATTACCGTTCAACGCCTTTGGTAAGGGCTTACGGCTTGGAAAAAGCATTGGGTACCCCTGCACACATTTATTTTAAGAACGAAAGTGTTTCGCCGGTGGGCAGCCACAAGTTGAACTCTGCTTTGGCTCAGGCGTATTATTGCAAAAAAGAAGGCGTTACTAACATCACAACAGAAACCGGCGCAGGTCAATGGGGTGCGGCACTTAGTTACGCAGCAAAAGTTTTCGGACTTGAAGCAGCCGTTTATCAGGTAAAAATCTCTTACAATCAGAAACCTTACCGCCGCTCTATTATGCAGACTTACGGTGCGCAGGTTACGCCCTCACCGTCAATGTCAACAAGAGCCGGAAAAGATATTTTGACTGTTAATCCTAATTGTCAGGGTTCGCTCGGAACGGCGATTTCGGAGGCGATAGAACTTGCGATGAACACTCCTAATTGTAAATACACGTTAGGTTCGGTTCTTAGTCATGTAACTCTGCATCAGACTGTTATCGGTCTTGAAGCCGAAAAACAGATGGAAATGGCAGGCGAATATCCCGACATGGTGATTGCTTGTTTCGGCGGCGGAAGCAATTTCGGCGGAATAGCGTTTCCGTTTATGCGTCATAATATTTTGGACGGCAAAAAAACGCGCTTTATCGCAGCCGAACCCGCAAGTTGTCCGAAACTTACAAAAGGTGTTTTTCAGTATGATTTCGGTGATGAAGCCGGTTATACGCCGCTTTTGCCGATGTTCACGTTAGGACACAACTTTATGCCGGCAAACATTCACGCAGGCGGTTTACGGTATCACGGCGCAGGCGTTATCGTAAGTCAGTTGATGAAAGATAAGTTAATGGAAGCCGTTGACGTTCAGCAACTTGAAAGTTTCAAAGCAGGACTTTTGTTTTCTCAGGCAGAAGGTATAATTCCCGCGCCAGAAAGTTGCCACGCAATAGCCGCAACGGTTAACGAAGCGTTAAAATGTAAAGAGACGGGCGAAGAAAAAGTCATACTTTTCAATCTTTCAGGACACGGTCTGATTGACATGACGGCATACGACCAATACCTAAGCGGCTCGCTTCAAAACTTTGAAGTTTCAGACGAAGAAATCAAAAAGAATGTAGCGCAGTTGGAAAAAGTAATTTAATGTTTAACAATATCTCAATGTGCCGGAAACGCAATTTTTTTGTGAGTTCGGCACATTTTTATTTTTTGTCATTTTCAAAAAAAATCCTTACTTTTGTAAACTCAAATCTTAACCTTTTGCGGACATGATACAATAATATAAACACAATGTCGGAATTAGCAATTATAGGCGGCGGAATATCAGGACTTTGCGCAGGTATTTACGCTCAGTTAAGCGGACTTCAAAGCAAAATCTTTGAAGGGCACTCCGTCGTAGGCGGTCAATGCACCTCTTGGACAAGAAAAGGTTTTCACATAGACAACTGCGTTCACTGGATGACGGGAACCTCTCCCGAAAAAGAAATTTATCAGGTTTGGAAAGATGTCGGCGTCTTGGGCGAAGGACAAAAAATCGTCAGCCACGATTATTTCTTACAGGTTGATATTGACGGAGTTAAGGGGCATGTTTGGCGCGATTTAAACAAAATGCAAGCCGAACTTCTATCCATTGCGCCCGAAGACGAAACGGAAATCAAACGCCTCATCAAAGCAATAAAAAATTTTCAAGGCATAGAACTTCCTGCCTTAAAACCGAAAGAGCAAATGACGTTTTGGGACAATATGAAACTGCTTTGGAAAATGCGGAAAGTAATTCCCGTTGCCGCAAAATATCAAAAACTCACTTTAAATGATTATGCGGAACGCTTTAAAAGTCCGATTATTAAGAGAATAATCAATAATTATGTTCCTGATGCATATTTTGCGATTTCGATGTTTTATATGTACGCAATGTTTTCGGCGGGCAACGCTGACTTGCCTTACGGAGCCTCTGACGCAATCGCTTTAAAAATGCGCGACAAATATCTTCAACTCGGCGGCAAAATTTCAACTAAGAAAAAGGCTGTTAACATTGACATCGAAGGCACAAAATGCAAACGGATTAATTTTGAAGACGGCACGTCCGTTGAACCGCAAAACATTATTTGCGCCACAGACGCTTCGGTGATTTTCAAATTAATCGGCGAAAAATATATGGACAAGCATTTTAAGTTTTGTTATGACAATCCTGATAAATTTCCTGTTTTCAGCGATGTAAACGTTTATTTTTCAGTTGATTACACAACGGAAGATATGCCGGTTATGGAGATTTTTAACGCGGAAGCATTTGAAATCGCAGGCAGAAAACATCACTTTATAATAATGAATAATTTTGCCGACCAGCCGAATTTTGCGCCCGAAGGCAAAGGCATTATTGAAGTGTTAATAGTTCAATACGATTACGAATACGAATATTGGGAAAAACTTTATAACGAAAACAGAGACGAATACAAAGCCGTTAAAATGCAGATAGCCAACGCTTTACTCGAAAGACTCGAAAAACATTATCCGAAGTTAAAAGGCAAACTCGGCGTTTTGGAAACGGTTACTCCGAAAAGTTTTAACCGTTATCTCGGCTCTTACAAAGGTTCGTATATGGGGTTTATTCAAACGCCACATGTTAAGAAAGAGGTTCACAGCGGAGTTTTGCCGGGTTTGGACAATTTTTATTTGGCAGGACAATGGCTGCAAACTCCGGGCGGACTGCCTAACGCATTGGTTACGGGACGTTTTGCAGTTCAAAGACTTTTAAAAAGAGAAGGAAAATTGAAACAATTTTGTTGTAAGAAATAAGGTAAAAAAATGTTGAAGAAGAAAAAGAGAAGTTTAATCGGCGAAGTTATTTTCAGGGTTTTGAGAAATTACCTCAGGCTTTGTCATAACAATATGTATTACAAGAACATATACGTTTTGGGCAAAGAAAACATTCCGGAAAAAGGCACGCCTTTAATCATCGCTTCCAACCATCAGAACGCTCTTAACGACGCCCTCGGCGTTGAGTTTGCGTTTAGGGATCGTGTTGTCAGCATTTTTACGCGGGCTGATGCTTTCAACAGACCTTTTATCGGAAAGTTTTTACGCAGCATTTACCTTTTGCCGGCTTTCAGAATTGATTTTGACGGTGTGGATGCTCTGAAAAACAATTTCGATATTTTTGCCGAGGCGGGCGAAAGAATTTTGGAAGGCGGTTCAGTTTTGATTTTCCCCGAAGCCCTAAATCAAGACAAACGTTGGCTCGGCGACTTTTCGTTAGGATATTTAAGAATGGCGTTTGATGCAGCTAAAAAGTCTGATTTTAAGGCAGATATAAAAATTTTACCGCTGATTAACCACTATTCTAATTATTTCAAGTTTCGTGAAGATATGATAATTCAGTGCGGCGAGCCAGTTTCGCTCAAAGATTATTATGAACTTTATCAAACCAAACCACGCACTGCGCAGCGAAACGTCAATGCGCTTGTCCGTCAAAGGATTTCGGACATGATGCTGAACATCACCGACCTTGAAAATTACGAGGCAATCGACTATATAAGAGAAACTTACGGTTTTAAATATTGTACGGATTGCGGCGGCGACAAAAAATATTTGCCGGACAAATTAGCCTCCGACAAAGCCCTTTTCAAAGAGTTGGAAGACGTTAAAAAGGACGACCCCGAAACAGTTGCGCAACTTTATTCTGATGCGTTAACGCTGAAAAAAAACTGCAAACGTTTTACGATTACGGACGAAAATTTTGACATTCCGTGGAAACCTTGGTCATTGTTAATTAGGTTTTTGTGTCTGATTTTATTGTTTCCGCTGTTTGTAGTGGCTTCGATTCCGAACATTTTGATATTTCTTTCGCCGTATCCGTTGACGAAAAAGTTTAAAGCGGGCAACGCTCACATGACGATGTTTGTAGGCGGAATAAGGTTTGCGGTCGGCTCGTTGGTGGCGTTTCCGGTGATTTACGGGCTGTTTTTTGCGATAGAATCGTATTTTTGGAACTGGTGGTGTTCGCTTTTGCACTTGGTTTGTCTGCCGTCATTAGGCTTGTTTGCGTGGACGTACAGAAAATTTTTCATCGGTTTGAAACGTGAATGGCGGTTTCACGTCCGTTCAAAACGTTCGGAACACGAGCGCAGAGGTACGGGACTCAAAGAAACGATTAATTTGCGCAAAACGCTGTTTGATAAATTAGACAGCATTTTGAAAAAAGAGGCATGGAGAAAGGGGTAAAAAAGAGGCTGTCAAAAAAGTTTAGACAGCCTCTTTTTTTATGCGTTTTATTTATGCAAAAACGCTGATTTGTTTTTCAATAGCCCTATTAACAAAAGTGTTGACGGAAATTCCGTTTTTTTGTGCTAAATGTACTATGGTATTGTGAGTTGCCGGTGAAATTGTAATACTAAGTTTGCCTGAATACGGTTTTTCGGGAGTAATATTTTCGGCATTACAGAACTCCAAATAATCATCAACCGCTTCCTTAAAAGCATTTTTCAGTTCTGTAACGCTTTCTCCTTCGTAATTTACAAGGGCGTTAATGCCTTCCAATTTTCCGAAAAATACATTATCTTCTTCCGAAAATTCAACCGAGCCGATATAATTTTTATATGTTAAAGTATTCATTTTGTTAATTTTTTAGATTAGTCCTTCGTTTTTCAAATGCCATCAAATCTTTTCTGCCTATAAGACTGAAAATTGTTATTTCATTGTCTTCATTTAAGATTCTTAATGTGCGAAGTATTTCATTAAGTGTTGAACCACTTGTTGTTACATCGTCAATAATTAGAATATTTTGATTCCGTATCATTGAACATAACTCTTCAAGTTTTTTATCAGGATATTGACTTTCGTATGCCGCCATATCAAAATCAATATTTTTAGGAAGATTTTTTACAAGTTGCATTTCTTGTAAATTAGGCTGCGCAAATCTGTAAATATATCTTAACATATAGTCGTTTACATCGCTTGATGATTCCGGCAACACAACAAGGTCGTAATTATAAAGATTGATTTTTTTATGCAGGCTGTCAACGGCGGATTTTATAAAGTCAGTCAAATCGGGATTGTGTCTTAAATCGCCGGTAAATTTCAGATATTTAATAAACTCTGTTCTAACATTGCCTGCAACTTCGCCGGAAAATTCATAACCGTAGTAAAAACATTTTCCAAATGCGCGGACTTCATATCCGTCGCCGGTCAACGTGATAATATCGTTTATACCGTCGTGCGAAAAATCGAAAACGAATCTCCCTTCTACAAATGTGATGCCCATAATTTACAATTTTTATCAGTGCGAAAATAATTCAATTTTTTCTTTTTCACAAAAAAAGTGAAATCCAAAATGAAAATCCATTACTTTTTCATAACAACCCCGTCATATACAGCGGAACATACAAAATACCGTTTTCTTCTTTTAAATCAGCGGCATGAATAACACACGGCGAAGTAATGTAACTGCCGTATTTTTCAATACATTTTTTTAGCGAAACAAGTGTGTAACGCTGATTCGATTTCACTTCAAGCGGGATAATATTGTGGCGGCTTGTTATTTTGCTTTTCTGAATTAGAAAATCTATTTCCATACGGTCATCTTTGTCATCAACTGACGGATTAGAATAGAAGTAAAGTTTGTGTCCTGATGTTCTAAGCATTTGAGCCACAATATTTTCAATAATCATTCCGCTGTTAAATTCAAGTTTGTCTTTGAGAATTTTTTGATAGACCTCGTTAGAAACGATACCTTTTTCGTCAAAAGCGTGGCTTATAAGCAAACCCGTATCCGCCATATAACATTTCAGAGTTACACGGTCTTTTTTCATATTCAAACCGACTGACGGCTCTGTCGTATTATAACAGATATTCACGATTTTAGCGTCAGAAAGCCAAAAAAACGAACTTTCATAATCCCTCAACCTCGCATCTTTTTTCAAATCCGAAAGTCTGAAACGTTTTTCGTGGCGTTGAAGTTGCGAAGGAATTTCGTCAAAAAGGCTGACAACCTTATCGGCATACCCACCGGCATATTGTGCCGCACTATGTCGATAAAGAGTAAGAATTTGACGTTTTACACGGTCGGTTTCTTGAAAATCTTTTGTAACGATATATTTTTCAACGGCTTGCGGCATACCGCCGACTATCATATACTGACGGAAATAATCCATTGCTTTGCGGTGCATAGAGTTGCCCAAAGGTTGTTTATTGTTGAAACGGTCGCGAATAAAATCCATCAGTATATCGTTGTCAGAAGCCCAAAGAAATTCCTCAAAATCCATCGGAAACATCTCCAAAGTTTCTTCTTCTGACGGCAACATAATACCTGCAACACTCTGTTTTATAGAAACTAACGAACCGGTTTCAATGTAATCGTACCTACCGTCAGCAACTAAATACTTTATTGCCGCCCGCGCCCTCGGAAAAAACTGCACCTCGTCAAAAATTATAAGCGACTGCCTTTCATAAAGTTTCACGCCGGTATAATTGGTTAAATACATAAAAAGCGTATTCAAATTACCGAGGTAATTATCAAACAACTGACGTATATCATCTCCTGCAATGTTGAAATCAATCAAAATATATGTCTTGTATTCTTGACGTGCGAACTGTTCAACGATATAACTTTTGCCAACGCGCCTTGCGCCTTCAATCAGCAAAGCGGTTGTACCTTTCCTATTTTGCTTCCATTCAAGCAGTTGCGAATAAATTTTCCTTTTCATTTCACGTTTTCGAGATTATTAAACGGTAAAATTTTCACGTTTTCGAGATTATCAAAACGCAAATTTTACACGTTTTCGAGATTATTGACTGCAAATGTAAAAAGAAAAACGGATTTTGCCAAGGGAAAAAACAATTTTTGATTTTTTCAGAAAAACGTTTACCTTTGCGACACACAAAATTTTACTGTTATGAAAATCAGAAACATATTATTAGCATTATTGCTGACGGTCAGTATATCGTGCAAAGACGATGAAAATACTGACAACAAAGAAAACACAGAACAAACCTCGTCTTCCGAAGACGGCGGCACCGTTACCGATTGGAAAGACGGTTATATCACTTTTTACGGTCAGCCTTCGAGCAACGAGAGTTACCCCTATCCCCTACCCGAAATGGAAAAAGGTTATTATAACGTGGCTGTCGGCGTTTATTTTTTTCCTGATTATATTCTCGGCTCGGCATACGAAATAAAATACAAGGACAAAACTATCCGCGTTGTCGGCAAAGATATTTGTCCTGACGGTGATAATTCTTGGTTTGACAATACGCCCGAAGGTTTTGAATTTTTAACCGGCGACAAAGCACTCGGAAAAGTCAACGTAAAATGGAGGGAAACACCTTATTATACTGATAAAAACTTAGTCCTAAAAATAAAATCCGGCTCAAATAATTGGTTTTTAGGCGCATTTATTTTCAACGGACGGTACGGTGTTAAAAAAGTAGAACTCTCCAAAGACGGCAAAAAGTTTTACGAAATGACTCCGTACAAATACAATGCTTTTTGGGAACTTCAATGCCCGTTCGACCAATATAACTGCGACCTCACCGTCAAAGTAACAGACCGTTACGGACACGTTGTAACCGGCGTTATGAAAATGAACAAGGTAGAAGACGGCAAAACTTACGACCTCGGAAAAAATTTCGAGTATTAAAAATGTAATAAAGCAGTTATGCAAAAAAAATATTTGCGTTTAAGAAAAAATCCGCTTATCTTTGCGCAAATAATTTTAAGTAAGAATACATGGAAAAAAGAGTAGTAATTACGGGTTTAGGCATTTATTCGTGCCTCGGCAAAAACCTTGACGAAGTGAAAAATTCACTTTGGAACGGTACCTCCGGCATCGTTTTAGATCAAGAACGTAAAGAATTAGGTTTCCGTTCGGGTTTAACTTCAAAACTTGACATTCCCGATTTAAAAGGGCAACTCTCACGCGCTCAGCGTGTTTTTATGCCCGAACAGGCAAAATACGCATACGTAGCAACCGTTGAAGCATTGAAAAACGCAAACATCGACCAAGATTATTTGGATAAAAATGATGTAGGCTTGCTTTACGGTAACGATTCGAGCGCAGAGCCGGTTTACAAGAGTGTTGACACAATGTTCCGCAAAAAAGATACAACTTTAATCGGTTCAGGCGGAATTTTCCAGTCTATGAACTCAACCGTTACAATGAACCTCGGCTGTATTTTTAAACTTCGCGGTATCAATTTGACGATTTCTGCCGCTTGTGCTTCGTCGAGCCACGCAATAGGTTTGGGCGCATTGTTAATCAAAAACGGCTTGGAAGAAATGGTCGTTTGCGGTGGTGCTCAGGAAGTTAACCCTTACGCAGTAGGTAGTTTTGACGGTATCAGTGCTTTCTCTACCCGCGAGGACAATCCGACAGCGGCTTCAAGACCTTTTGACAGAGACAGAGACGGTCTGGTTCCGGGCGGCGGCGCGGCAACTGTTATCATCGAAGAATACGAACACGCCGTTAAACGCGGTGCGCCGATAATTGCAGAGGTTCTCGGCTGGGGATTTTCTTCTAACGGCGACCATATTTCTTCGCCTAACGTTGAAGGTCCTGCTAAATCGCTCGAAAAAGCAATCAAAAATTCCGGAATCGACATTAAGACAATCGGTTACGTTAATGCTCATGCAACTTCAACACACATCGGTGATATGAACGAGGCAAAAGCAATCGCTCAGGTTTTCGGCAACAACAAACCGTTTGTTACTTCAACAAAATCACAAACAGGACACGAAATGTGGATGGCAGGCGCATCAGAAACGATTTATTCAATTTTGATGATGAAAAACAATTTCATCGCAGCAAACTTAAATTTTGAAAACCCGGACGAAGATTCGGCAAGACTGAATATTCCGGCTCAAAGAGTTGAGGCTCATTTCGATACGTTCCTTTCTAACTCATTCGGTTTCGGCGGAACTAACTCAACTTTGATTGTAAAGAATTTGTAATTTTTTTTTGTTGATAGGGCTGTTGCGTTTGCGGCAGCCTTTTTTCATATTAACTAAATCTTACCTAAAATTTAAATCCATATCTACGGTAAAACATTTGCACAAATTTTGCGTTAAGAAAATATAACACTTTTAATAAAAATCTTTAAACACTAAATGTCATGAATAAATTGGCAGTTTTAATGCTTTCGGCATTCACAGTGTGTTCTGTGCCGCAAGTTTTAGCACAAGATGAAAACACCGTTGAATACGGCCTGTTAGGAGAAGAACCCGTTATCGAACACCGCGCTGACAGGGTGCTTATATTCCCCCAACGCATGGCTCTTAATGAAAACACTACCGTTATGGATTTGCTTCAAATGTTTCCCGAGGCGCTTTCACGCAACTACGAAAACCTTGACGAAAGGTATGTTGTCAGGGTAGAAAACTTTAATTATGAGGCAAATATCCGCGTATTTCTTTCAACATTAAAAGCAAAATACGTTGAAAAAATACAAGTTTGCGACAACCCCGACGTTATGAAAGGCAGCAAAAGTCTCGGCGGCGTTATCGACATCAACATGGTAAGAGGCTCTGAAACAAAAGACATTTATATCGGTGCCGAATTTGACACGGAAGGTCAGCAAAGTGCGCCGGTAATTAACGCCGTTTACGGAAACGGCAAAACGGACGTACTCGTTTCAGCAAGTCTTTATGACAATTCACGGCACGGTGATTATGACGGCACGGCACGTTGCGCGGCAAAAATCAACACCGCATTAAATGAAAATCACAATTTAATGTACGATTTTGCAATGCGTTACGGACACGGCGGAAATTCTGATTCACGCTATTACGGCGGACAAATTCAATACGACGGCATTTTCAACGATAAGGGAACGGCACTCTGCGTTTCTGCCGATGTGGAATATTATGATGACGGTACTAAAAACGAAATGCTCTCTCTTATAAGCAGCAAAGAACGTACAAAAGAGATTTGGCAAGTTTATATCGTTGAACTCTACACGCCGATAGCAGGCGGTCTTGAATTTTGCGGCGGTTGGGAGTTGGATTATGCAACAACAAACCTCAACTCAAAATATTTTCAAACCGTTGACTTATTCAGCAGTTTTATGGATCAACAGTTAGAAATCGACCGCGACCTTACCACCTATAACAATGACTTTTACGCACAGTTTGATTACACTGTCGGACCTTTGTCTTTCTCGCTCGGCGACCGCGTGATGTGTTATCATTACGGTTACGGCGACGAAAAAATCGACAATCCTTACAACTTGATTGTCGCAAGCGCAACTCTCACCCCTAATTGGCATCATCAAATTCAAGGCTCGTATTACCGCCGTTTTGTTGCACCGGATTATATTAACATTCACAGTTTTCCACGTTATAACGAGATGGGCACGCCTGTTTCAATCGGCAATCCTAAACTCGATTATCAACCCGCTGACGTTTACCGTCTGATGTACACTTATTCGTCTAAAAAATTCTGGGGTTCGTTAATCGGACGTTATATTGACACCCGCGACATCGTAACCGAAACACAAAGTTGGTATGTAAACGGACCTGTTACCACGTATAAAAACGACCCTGAAAAATGTCAAATCACCAACATTGACGCAAGTGCTACTTGGACTACCGGTAAACTAACTCTTACCGGCGGCGTAAGTTTTTATAACAATCATTATTACGGCGAAAATACTTCATACGAATATATCCGCCTAATGCCTACTCTTAATCTTCCGTCAAACTTAAAAATTTCGGCACAGGCTCTTTGGTGCAGCAAAAACACGCCCGAAAAAATAGTTACGGATACTGACGTTTACGGCATGTTATCGGTTCAAAAAACTTTCGGCAAACATGTTACCGTTTCTGTTGATTGGCACGATATGTTCTACAAGGATTTAAATAGAGCTAATTTCAGATTTTTGTATTATTTTTAAAAAAAAAGTGATAAAATGAAAACGATAAATTTTATTCTGGCATGTTTTATTGCATCAGTCTGTGTAAGTTGCAACGGCACAGAAGATGTCAAGATACGTGATTTTGAAAAATTAAACGGCAAAAAAATTGCCGTTCAGGAAGGAACGACCTTTGACGCTATTTTTACGGAGAAGTATCCTACGTTTGACATTCAACGGGTTTCCACATCATTTGAGATATACAAAGCCATCGTTGCCGGAACAGCGGAATACGGCATCGATGAAGATGTTTCAGCAGTATTTATGTTAAGTAGCGGTCTGTCAATTGATACTGCGGTTGCTAATATGCAGGCAGTACCTATGGCGGCTGTTTTCAACAAGAAAAATGAGGCATTGAAACAACAATTTGATGAATTTATAACCGACTTGGACAAAAGCGGCGAACTCAATAAAATCAGAGAAAAATGGTTTAGCGCAACTTCACCGTCTTCGCTTCCGATTCCGGAGGTAACCGTTACGGAAGGAGAACCTTTGACAATTCTTTGTGAAGGTGATTATCCGCCGTTTAATCTCTCTAACGGTGGCGTAATTTCAGGTCTTGATGCCGAATTATGGACAATGTTTGCGAATAAAATCGGCAGACCGATAAAAACAACGATAGTTCAGTTTTCGGATATAATTCCTCTAATTGCCGAAGGAAAAGCAGATATGTCGCTGTCAGGCATTTCGATAACCGAAGAACGTGCTAAAAAAGTTTTATTCTCAAAACCTTACAATTATACATACGCCGTTATAGTTTCATCAAAGAAAATAAGATAAAAAAAAACGCCGCATTTTTAATCAAACAATGCGGCGTTTTTTTATTTTAAATTATTTTGTTTCCAAAATTACTTTTGCAATATAGTCGCCGACTTCTTTTGTACCGTATGCTTTGCCTTCGGCGATGTCTTCGGTGCGGATACCGTCTGCAAGGGCTTTGTTAACAGCATCTGTAACAATTTGAGCCTCTTCTTTTAAACCGAATCCCGTTTCCAAAAGCATTGCAGCCGAAAGAATTGCAGCCATCGGGTTAGCGATGTTTTTGCCTGCCGCCTGAGGATATGAGCCGTGAATAGGTTCGAACAATGATGTGTAAACACCGATTGAAGCACTCGGCATCAAGCCCATACTTCCGGTAATAACCGAAGCCTCGTCCGTCAAAATGTCGCCGAAAGTATTCTCGGTTACCATAACGTCAAAATCCTTAGGTGTCGTAACGATTCTCATCGAAGCGTTGTCAACAAACATATAAGAAGTTTCAACCTCAGGATAATCTTTGCTCATTCTTTGAGCCGTTTCTCTCCACAAACGTGATGAAGCCAAAACGTTAGCCTTGTCAACAACCAAGAGTTTTTTGCGGCGTTTGAGCGAGAGTTCGTAAGCGCATTTCAAAATTCTTTCGATTTCGTAAACCGAATAAAGGTTGGTATCGAAAGCCGATTTGCCGTCTTCCGTGCGGCCTTTCATACCGAAGTACATTCCGCCCGTAAGTTCTCTTACAACAACGAAATCTGCTCCGTCAACGATTTCTTTCTTAATCGGTGATTTGTGAATGAGTGCCGGAAAAGTGTAAATCGGACGGATATTTGCAAAAAGTTCAAGACGTTTTCTGATTGCCAACAAGCCTTGCTCGGGACGAACCTTTGCATTAGGGTCGTTGTCGTATTTCGGGCTTCCGAACGCGCCGAAAAGCACTGCGTCTGACTGTTTGCAAATATCAACCGTCTCGTCGGGCATAGGATTGCCGCAAGCATCAATTGCCGCTGCACCGCCCAAAACGGGAACGTATGTAAATTTATGACCTCTGATTTTTTCTATCGCTTGGAGAGATTTCTGAGCCTCAGCGATAACCTCGGGACCGATACCGTCGCCGGGTAAAACTGCTATCTGCTTATTCATTTTATGTATTGAATTTATTTTTAAAATTATTTTTTGCAAAATTAGTCTTTTTTTTTAAAATTAAAATGATTTTTTATAATTTAGCACCATGAAAAAGGGAAAAAATATTTCAGCGTTTTTCGTTATTTTTTTGTTAACGGTAATTACCGGCGTTAAGGCTATTGCTCAAAACGGTGGTTTGGACTGCCGTATTACATTGATATATTGCGAACAAGACTCATTAGTATATTCTGCCGACAAATATTCAGGCTCAAAAAAACATATAGACAGCATTCAAGTAAAAAACAAAATCAAAATCATTTATACCGCCGATGCTGACGGAAAAAAAATCTACAATACCGAATATTCTTACCGCTTAGAAAATTATGATGAAGAATATTCTCCGTGGTCTAATCAAAAAACCGCAATTTTCGTCAACTTGGCAGAAGGGAAATACACTTTCACCGTTAAAGCAAGAACAAATTCTTTGGTTTCAGACCCCGTAAGACTTAATTTCACGGTCAAACGCCCTTTTGAAACACACTTAAAAAACATTTTGATTCTTGTCATCAGCATACTTACCGTTTCTATCATTATTCTGATGATAAAAAAACACAAGTCCGCAAAAAAAATAGCGGACTTGGAAGAAGACCTATCGGTTCAAAACGAAGATTTCAACAACACCAAATCACAGTTGGAAATTCAAAAAGAAAATCTCAACAACACCTTACAAAACCTTTCAGTCCTTAGCCGGTCAGGACAAAAAATTATTAAAGCCTTAACAATGAGTAACTTATCAAAAGTTGCAGCAGAAGAATTAGCAAAATTTTTCCCGACCGACGGCATGGGAATCGGCGTATACAACGCTCCGCATACGAGTATCGACTTTTCGGCGTTTGTTATGAACGGTGTTACAATGGCTTTTGCCCGTTATAATATTGAGAACAAAAATAATTTGGTTGTTTGGTCGTTTCTTAATCACAAATCGCTTGTAATCTCCGATTATAAAAACGAAATAGGACAATACGTTGACATTGAAAAATTTAAAATTGATACGACACTTTTCGGCTCTGCGGTTTACGTCCCGCTTTCCGACAACGATATGACAATAGGAGTATTAACGGTTAAAAGTCTTAAAACCAACTATTTTACACCGTATCATTTAGGCATTATCCACAACTTGGCGACATATATTGAATATGCAATTGTCAATATTTCGTGCATGAGAAAAATCAGCAGTCAAAAAAAATTGTTGGAAGAAAGAAACACTCTGCTGCAAACCGCAAACCAAGATTTAAAAAAACAACAAAACCAATTGGTAAACCTGAATGCAGAACTCAACCGCTTTTCGATTTCGGTAAAAAACACCGAAAATGCCGTCATCATGGTGGACGAAAACAAAAATATCACTTGGGTAAACTACGGATTTACAAAAATTTACGGTTATACTCTTGACGAATTTATTGCAGGCGGTGCATATTACAAAAAAGCCCTCAGAAACCCTGCCGCAATAGAATATTACGACAAGGCATACGAAGATTGTAAACCCGTAACTTTCACGCTTTTGCATTATACGAAAGAAGACAAGGAAATATGGATTCAGTCGTCCATAACGCCGATTACTGACGAAGATGACAAAGTAATGTTAATTGTTGTTGACACGGACATTTCTGCCGTAAAACGCGCCGAAGCAGAAATCAGAAAACAAAACGACGAAATAGAACAAAAAAACAAAGAAGTTACAAAATCCATAGAATATGCCTCAGTAATTCAGTCGGCACTTATGACCGGCAAAAACATTTTGATGGAATGTTATCCGGAGAGTTTCTTTTTAAACCTTCCGAAAGCCATTGTTTCAGGCGATTTCTTTTGGATGGGACAGAAATTCAGCAGAAAATATCTCGCCCTTTGCGATTGCGCGGGACACGGCGTTCCGGGTGCATTTGTCTCCTTGATGGGCAAAATGTTTTTAGACGAAATTTTGCAAGAAACCCACTACGACAACACTCCGGGCGACCTCATCAAGCAACTCAACGACAAACTTTATGAATCGGTAAGCAGTCTTAGCAACAAAGTAGGCGGTATCGACGGCATGGATTTGTCATTGTGCATTATCAACGAAAACAATTCGGAAGTAGAATATGCAGGAGCATATCGTCCCTTGTATATTGTCAGAAAAGGTGAATTATTTAAACTTCTGCCCGACAGATGTTCGCTCGGAAGCATTACGCCCGGCTCTGATTTCAAATTTCAAAACAGCATATTCGAGATTTATAGCGGAGATTTTCTTTTGATGTCCTCTGACGGCTATGCGGATCAGTTCGGCTTTGAAAACGGCAAAAAAATGGGGCGCAAAAATTTTACGAACCTTATTATAAAAGCCTCACAACTGCCTTACAACAAAATGTCCTACTTTTTCTTAAACGAACATCTCACTTGGCGGGGCGCATTAGAACAAGTTGACGATATTTCTGTTGTAGGAATTGTGATTCCGTAATTTTATAATTTTGCACCAAACAAAAAAACAATACCCGCCGGAATGTCAAAAAAAAAATCACATTCCGACGGGTATCGTTTTTTGAATTGTCAAAAAGTTAAAAATTTCGCAAATCTCATTTTTTTATATAATTTTGCACTCGAAAAAAATACTCTATTGATTGTGAAGAAAACCGCATTTTTATTAATACTATTGCTTTGTGTTTTGCAGACGGTTAACGCCCAAACACAAGACACTACCAAAACTAACGGTCGCAAAATCGAAATCGTCAATTCCAACACTTTGGAAGTTGACGAATATCACGGTGCGGACGTTAAAGTCTTAAAAGGAGACGTTCAGTTTTATCATGACAGTGCTTCAATGTTTTGTGATTCAGCACTTTATAATTCAAAAGAAAATAAATTCCGCGCTTACGGACGAGTTCACATGTATAGGCTCGTTGAGCAAAAAGACACCGTTCATCTTTGGGGCGATTCTTTGGATTATGACGGGGCAACAAGATTTGCGCGTCTGAGAGAAAACGTCAAAATGGTGAAAGATTCTATGACGATGTTAACCGACAACATCGACTACGATATGGCAAAAAACTATGCCAATTATTTTAACGGCGGAACAACTTTTACGGGCGAAGACACTTTGATTTCGGAATTAGGGTATTTTTATCCGAAAACTAACGATTTGGTTTACAACAAAGATGTCGTTGTCCATAACCCTAAATACGTTATGTATTCCGACACGTTGACACACAATATTAAAAGCAAAATTTCCACCTTTCTCGGTCCCACGGAAATTGTCGGCGACAGCAACTATCTCTATTCTGAGCGCGGCTGGTACAATCACATAAAAGACGAATGTCAACTCACAAAAAAAAGTCTTTTAATCAGCAAAGAACATAGACTTTCGGGCGATACAGTGATGTTTTTCAGAAACGAAAAATACGGAATCGGACGTTCAAGGGTTGAAATCACGGATACGGTTCAAAACGTAAAACTAAAAGGCAACGAGGCCCGTTATTATGAAGTCCCCGAAAAAAGCCTTCTAACGGACAGCGCGTTAATGATTTACTTTTCTAAAAAAGATACGATGTACCTTCATGCCGACACGATAATTTCGGTAACGGACACGCTTTTTGAGCAAAAAGACACCACCGTCTACCGCATAATCCGCGCTTATAGTCATGCCAAAATGTTTCGCCGCGACATTCAGACGATGTGCGACAGTTTGGTTTACAATATGTCAGACAGCATTATAACCATGCACAAAACGCCGGTAATTTGGCATCTTGAAAATCAAATCACCGCCAAGATGATAAAACTTTACACCACGGGGAATACCATTGATATGGTGGAAATGTTAGGCAATGCGTTTGTCTCACAACAAGTTGACTCCGTCCCGAGGTACAATCAGATTACGGGAAAAGATATGATTGCGTATTTGGATTCCAATATGATTCAGGAGGTTGAAGTAATTTCTGATGCGGCGACGATTTACTACACAATGGAAGATTCTATCGTTACGGGCATGAATACTGCCGCCTCAAAAGATATGGACATCTTTTTTGAAAAAGGGAAAATGAAACGTCTGTGGTTCTATAAAAATCCGAAAGGTACGCTTTATCCTCTCGAAGGACTTACAAAACGTCAGTCATTTCTTAACGGTTTCGTTTGGTATGACAGTCATCGTCCGTATAAACCAGAAGATATTTTCTCATGGACAAAAGTTACCGAAACTGTCATTTCTAACGAATCCATCATGAAAGAAGAAGAAGAAAAACGCAAAGAAGAGGAAGAATGGGAATAATTTTTTCTCAAAAATAATTTGCATTATACAATAATTGTTTTTACATTTGGGAAAAATAATTATTGTTATGGATAATTTATATTTAATTTGGATTATAGCCGCCATAGTGTTCTTAGTGATAGAACTTTCGGCAGGCAACTTTGTTATGATTTGTTTCAGCATCGGAGCGGTTTCTGCGATGTTGACGGCATTATTCGGTTTTTCGCTGACGGTACAGGTGATAGTTTTTGCGCTGTCGGCGGTAGCAAGTATTTTCTTTTTGCGCCCCATTATCGCAGAGCATTTTCATAAAGGCGGACGTAAAAGCAACGCCGATGCCATGATAGGCAGAACGGGGAAAGTTACCGAAGCAATCGAAAAAGACGGTTTCGGTCGTATAGCCCTTGACGGCGATGTCTGGAAGGCTCAAACCCTTGACGGTCTGCCCGTTCCTAACGACACAAGCGTTAAAATAATTGACAGAAAAAGTACAATCGTTATTGTTGAACCAATTAATAAATAAACATTCATCATGATGGAACCTACTGTAATCGTGATAATTGCAATAGTGGTTTTTGCAATTATTTTCGTTAAGAAAACTTTGGTTATCATACCTCAGTCCGAAACCAAAATTATCGAAAGGCTCGGAAAATATCATTCAACACTTTCACCGGGCATTAACATTATCATTCCCTTTATCGATCAGGCTAAAAGCATTGTGATTCTCCGCAACGGACGTTATTACAACTCGACGACGATAGATTTGAGGGAACAAGTCTATGACTTTGACAAACAGAACGTTATCACCAAAGATAATGTTCAGACGGAGATTAATGCGTTGTTGTATTTTCAGATTATGGATCCGTTTAAGTCGGCATACGAAATCGACAATCTTCCTAACGCAATCGAAAAACTCACGCAAACAACCCTGCGTAATATTATCGGCGAATTGGAATTAGACGAGACTTTGACATCAAGAGATACGATTAACACGAAACTCCGTGCCGTTTTGGACGATGCCACCGACAAATGGGGTGTAAAAGTCAACCGCGTTGAACTTCAAGATATTACACCTCCTCAAAGCGTTTTGACTGCAATGGAAAAACAAATGCAGGCAGAGCGTAACAAACGTGCAGCAATTTTGACGTCAGAGGGAGAAAAAGCCTCGCGGATTTTGGCTTCTGAGGGTGCTAAAACGGCGATGATTAATCAAGCCGAAGCCGCAAAACAGCAGGCTATACTTCAAGCCGAAGGTGAGGCACAAGCAAGACTTCAAAAGGCTGAGGCAGAGGCGTTTGCCATTCAGAAAATTGCCGAGGCAGAAGCGGCTGCGGTTCAAAAAGTTGCCCAAACAATCGGCAATTCGGCAAATCCGGCTCAATATCTTATCGCTCAAAAGTATATTGATATGATGAAAAATCTCACTGCCGGCGAAGGTACAAAGACGGTTTTTATGCCTTACGAAGCGTCAAACCTTTTAGGCAGTATCGGCGGAATAAAAGAATTGCTGAAAGAAGCGAAATAAAAATTAAGTAAAAAACTCCTCAACCGTTAACGCCGATTGAAAAACGTCCGCATATTCGTTGCTGACAAGCGGGGTAACACCGATGTAAGTCAGATGAAACATCTTTTTGCGGTATGATTCTTCAAGTGCGGCAATGCGGCTGCGGAGTTTTTCTGCATATTGCGGAGTTACTGCAAAAGCGGATTTATAAAGGTCAATTTGCATACCTGAATTTTCACTGTCTTTTACGATAAGCGAAGACTCCTCCGATGCTATTCCTAAAATTTATAACGCGCTTTTTTTGATTTTTTATGCGCCAAAAATAATCAGATTTTTTCAATCAAAACTATTAATAAGTGTTAATTATTACAGAAAAACGCCTTTATTCCGCTACGAAATTATTTTTTGAGGTTTCGTAGCGGAATAAAGGCGTTTTTTGTTGGGTCAATTTTTTAGAGAAAACTAAACATGAGAAGAAAATTGTTTTTGTTTTTTCTAAAATAAAAGATATATTTGCACTTGACAAACATTAACTACAATGCAAGAGACGAACCGCATAGAATTTAAAAGTCAATACACCGACGAACTTGACATTGAGAAAGAGGTGATAGCGTTCCTCAACTACCGTGAGGGCGGTATAATCTATATCGGCATTGATGACGACGGCAAACCTGTCGGCGTTGATGACATTGACAGCGTTGTCCTTAAAATCAAGGATAAAATCCGTAAAAATGTTTCGCCGTCACCTATGGGACTATTTGATGTTTTGGTTGAAAACATTGACGGTGTGGATGTCATCAAAATCTTTCTTGCATCCGGCAGCGAAAAGCCGTATTACAAAACCAAATACGGAATGAGTACACGTGGCTGTTATATCCGTGTCGGCACAGCCGCCGAACCGATGCCGACCGCAATGATTGAGGATTTGTTTGCGCATAGAGTTAGAAATTCGCTCAGAAATATAGTTTCGCCTCGTCAAGATTTGACATTCAGTCAGTTACGTATATATTATCAGGAAAAAGGATTGCATTTAAACGGCAATTATTTGCGTACACTTGAGCTTTTAACTGACGATGGACGGCTGAATTATGTAGTCTATTTGTTGGCAGACGAGAATGGAATGTCAATCAAACTTGCAAAATATTCAGGTACTGACAGGGTGGATTTGACTTCAAACAATGAGTACGGATATTGTTGTCTTTTGACTGCCACCAATCGGTTACTTGACAAATTAAAAGTTGAAAATCAAATACATACAACACTAACATACAAAAAACGCATTGATACACCGCTTTGGAATCCGCAAGCCATACACGAGGCGGTCATCAATTTTATCGTCCATAATGATTACAGTCGTGAAGTGCCGCCAAAGATCGAAATTTTTTCAGACCGTTTGGAAATAACATCATACGGCTCTCTGCCCGAAGGACTTGCGGAAGACGAGTTTTTTAGTGGCGTAAGTCTGCCGCGCAACAAGGAACTGATGCGCATTTTCCGCGACGTGGATATGGTGGAGGCGTTGGGGGCGGGAATGCCGAGGATTATGAGTGTGTATAACCGTGAAAATTTCACGTGGACAGAGCATTTTATGCGGCTTGTTGTTCCATTTGACGAAAGTTTAGTAAAACAAAACGAAAGTTTAATAAAACAAAACGAAAGTTTAATAAAACCGCTTCAAAACTTTAATGAATTGGAACAAAAGTTAAGTGAAAAGAACGGCAAAAAGGTTGCGCAAAAAGTTGTGGAGCGGCGTATGAAAATCCTTGAAACAATCATAGCAAATCCGTTTGTAACAATGGAAAAGTTGGCTCAAATGTTGGACATCAGCATCGTCGCCGTCAACAATAACTTCAACGAACTCAAACGAATGGATTTTATCCGACATAGCGGACCTGTTCGTGGCGGCTGTTGGGATATTTTCAACGATGACGTTAAACAATTTGTAAAACATTATTTTAAGGATAAAAAATAATTGCTTATATTTGCACTTGATAAACAGAACATTTAAACAGAAATACTACGAAACAGAAATAACTTTTAACTAACATATTATAACATTGGGCTTTACGCTCTTATTCTCCTTTCGGAAAGTCTGGAAAACAATCATGTAAATGGGAATAAGCAGTGATAGGTTCACGCTGTATAGGCGTGAGCCGTTTCGTGCTTATTTATTTGCAGGGGTTTCCAGACACCTCCGATAGAAATAAGCATACAAATAGAGAGAAGAAAAAGAAACGGCTTCACGCTTTTTTATATATGCTTATCTGAATTTGACCGTGAGCCTCAAAAATACAATCGTCAATGGCTCAAAATCAGACATATAGTATCGGAGAAAAAATTAAGGCAGTCCTCAAAGAACAGCGCAGGAGTGCTATATGGCTTGCCGACCAACTCAACTGCAACCGTGTGAACGTATATGATATTTTTGACCGCCAAACCATTGACACAGAATTGCTTATGAGAATTTCTATTGCTTTAAAATATGACTTTTTTGAGTATTTCACAGGAATATATAGGGAAAAAAATGAAGATGTAAAATAATTTATTACATTTTGTAAAATTTTATGCTACAAAATTATAGCCACTGTTTGATAACAATTTCTTTTCTTTGCCGATAAAGATTTCAGCCAAAAACTGAATTGTAAAGTTAACTCAATGTTTAATCCCTTAATTTTTTCAAACTATGGAAGAGATGAAAAATCAAAACGATGAACTCCAATCGAGAAGAGAGTTTTTCAAGCAGGCGGCGAAAACGGCTTTGCCGATTTTAGGTGCAGTTGTGTTGAGCCTTGTATTTCAAAACTTTACATTATCTGATTCTTTATTAGAGAATGTAAAAACACAAGCAAAAATTTATCAACCTATTCAAAAAATCGTTTCTTATTATGCTAGAGAAGAAATAATACAAGGAGCTAGAGCTTTTGCTAGTGATGGAAATCATTATAATTTAAACTTTTTGAATATGGGAAAAGGAGAGACTAATAACAGTGAAACTATAGTAAATTATATATATATAATTCCTTATGGTCATGTACCTGATTTTGGACCTAAGGGGTATCATGGTTATCCTGAAAAAAATAAACCATTTAGAGTTCTTGGGCTAAAGGTTGTAGAAGAAAATGGTGAAGAAAAATTTTATGCTCATGTTTATGGAAATCCTTTTAAAGTTGATGTAGGTACGTATACAGAACATTATGGTACTGTTGATGATTATATTAAGGTTCCTAGAGCTGTAGGTAGGAATATAAGGAAGTTAATTCAAGGAGAAAAGATTTTGGCGGACCCAACTGACGGAGAAAAAAGTAGACAATTATGGGGAGCTCCTTCTGTAACTCAGTTGGAATATGAATACGTTCAATCAGGAGCAAAGAAGTAGTACCATTTCTAAAAACTAATGTCATTTTGTCATTTGGGCAAAATTGTCATTTTTCCTGACAAAAAGTTCGGTTTTTGCGCCTAAATGTCAGTTTGACACTGAGTTTGGATAAAGCCATAAGTGAAGAGCTGTTTGGCAAATACTGAACCATACTACGAAAAATAATTAATTGTTCACCATTTAAATTATAGGAGATTTTAATCATAGGAAAAATCGAAAAACTTCTTAAAACCGAACAGCACACAGAGAAACTCCACAAACACGTAGCCGCTTGCGAGCAACGCGAACTGTCTGTTTCAGAAAACATTCACGACGAAATAAGAAAAAAGAAATAGCAGATTGTTTTTATAACATAGCGGATTCAGTGAAAAATAACCTTTATTTCCGCTATGAAATCATTTTGTAAGGTTTCGTAGCGGAATAAAGGTGTCTTTTATGCTTCTTTCGGCTTTTTCATTATTGCATAGATTTCAAAACAGAAACCTGCCAAAACCACAATCGGTGCCAAGGTTATGCGCGTAAAACTGAAAATCGATTCGTCAAAAACATTCGGGTCATCGCTTCCGCCGCCGCCCATGAGAATAAAACCGAGCAGGATTATTCCCAAACCGATTAACATCAGTTTATAATTCTCTTTTGAAAGAGCCATCGAAAATTTCGATTCTTCTTTATCGCTTTTGTATTCCATTTTCCTAAAATTTTTTATAACTTCGGGACATCGCCCGTTAAAAGTCTCTGTGTTAACAATGCCGTCATCGAAACGCCTAAAATACCGTGAAGTCCGATATTTTGCCCCGTCCAATAAATGTTTGAAGCAAGTTTTTGAAACGGCATTTTCTTCAAAATTCCGTATGCACTGCCCTCTGCCGTCGAAGTATAATCTCGGTAAGTCAGGGGAGTAGAAACATAAAATTTGTCAACGGCGTTTTTTAATCCCGGCGTATATTTGTCCGCTAAAAGAATAAGTTGCTCTGCTTTTTTCTGCTTAAATTCTTCGTATTCAGCACCGCGATGTCCGGGTTTTGAACCGTTATCAAATTTTACTACATCTTGCCAAAGCATCGGCGTTAAGAGGTCAACATTTTCAGCGTATTCGCCGTTTTGAGGCACGGCATAACTTATCAGCGCACAAGTCGGTGAAGTTTCCGCTTTTTGAAACCCCTCTTGCCAAACCTCGCCTTGATGAATGTAAACATTTCTGTTTAAATACTTTAACGCATTTTTTTTCAAGGCGATGTTAACGGTAAACATTCCGAAACTGTTTTCAAGCGAGGAATAACGCCTCTTTTGAGCAGCGCGGATAAACGATACTTTGTCAACAATTTTCATCAATTCTAACGGGTGAGTGTTAGAAATGACGTTTTTTGTTTCGATTTTTTCTCCGTTTTCAAGCATCAAAGCCGTAACCGCACCGTCTTTTTCTTCCGTCGAAACCACTTTTGCTTTCGTCAAAACCTCACCGCCGAATTGCTTAATTTGAGCGGCAAGCGAGTCAGCAATTTGCATTCCGCCGCCTTTTATGCGGTACGCACTTTGAATAAACGATGAATTTATCTGCGCAAAATGATAAAGCGGCAGTTTGTCAGTAAGCGGCAATTTCGGCGAAGTGCCTGACAAAACATTTCTTAAAACCTGATTTTCAATATTTTGACTAAGATATTCTATCGCAGTAGTAGAAAACAAAGAATCTTCCGCCAACATATCTTCCTGTTTGCGGGAGAAAGCCTCAAAAATATTGTCTCCGACATTTTTCAGCAAATCGACGTATTTTTCCAAACATGACTTATCATTCGGAAAATATTCCGTCATTTGTGCTAAAAAATTATCGTAGCCGTTTTTAAAAAGGTAAGATTTGCCGTTATAAAACACCTCATCAAACCCTTCTGTATCAAGTTTTTGCCAAGGAAGAGAGGTCAAATTAAAGAGTTTGAAAATGCGGTTCAAAGGCTGCCCTTCATCCAAACCGCCTATGTAATGAAACCCCGTGTCAAAGACCACGCCGCTTCGTTTAAAAGTCTGCAAACAGCCTCCAATTACGGGATTTTGTTCCAATACAATAACTTTCATACCTTTTTTTGACAAAAGATATGCACATTCCAAACCGCCTAACCCCGCTCCTATTACCGCTACGTCGTACATTTCTTTTTTTTTAAAAACCGGTAACAAGTTTACCCGAAAGGGTCATAAATGTGGTTGCGTCATAAAAAATTTCGGCGTTAAGAGAATAATCTTCCGAAATTTTTATTTTTACCGTCAAATCAGGAGAGCCGTCCGGCGTTACCATAGCGGTAAGACGACAACGGTCTATTGTTTTCAGCGTAAAACGTCTTGACATTGCACTTTCCGCCAACTCCTTAATCATCAAAATATTACAAACACCGGGAGTTATCGGCTTTTCGGGGAAATGACCTTTGTAAATCTCGTGTTCAGGATTGAGTTTCACCCCGTAAAGATATTCCCCCGCTTCGTTTTTTTCTTTGGAAACGACGGTATAAAAATCTTTAATAAGCATTTTTGAAGTTTAAATTATGTTCCAACGCTTTTTCCAATCAGCATAAAAACCGGGAGTTGATACCTCAAAGACTCCTTCGCGGCTGACAAACAACTGCGAGGTTTCGGCTTCTATGATAACGGCGTTGTCGCTTTTTCTTGTAATCAGGTACTCGAACACCATTTTAGCAGACCTCGAAGGCACGTATGTGATTTTCATCGTCAAAACTTCGCTTATCCGCGCCGAATTTCTATATTTTATGTGCATATCGGCAACAGGGGCAAGATAGCCGCTGTTAAAAATATGCAAATATTCAAAACCGTATTTCGCGCCGAATTTTTCGCGGGCATCTTCCATATACTTGACATAGTTGCCGTGCCAAACCATCTGAATGCCGTCCAAATCATAAAACGGCACTTGAAAATCATATTCAAGGCTTAACATCTGCTTCTGAGGAGTCTCTGTCTGCTTCATTTATTTCTTTTTATCCATAAAGATTTTAATCTTGCAAGAAGCGGCTTTTTTGCCGTTACACAAGACCTCCGCATCCATAAGGGTAACGTTCATCGCGCTTGAAACTACTTTCAGCGACGATTTCAACTCGTCGCCCTTACATACGGGACTTTCAAGATTAAACTTTTTTATTTCGGCTATATAACCTAAGACAATCGGACGCTTGTTTATCCAGTCGTTATAACCTGCAAAACAAGCCGCCGATTGTGCTATATGCTCTATAACACCGCTTTCAGAAAACCGTCCGTCCTCAGATACGAGAATATTATCCTCTTTAACGGTAAGACCGGTTTCAACAGAGTTGTCAGTTGCAGAATACAACTTGTCAACCATCAAAAACGGTTCTCTCTGCGGAATAAAAGTTTTAATCCCTTCACCCGAATACATTACAGGCTCAGACATCTTATATAAAAAGTGTTAAGCGTTAAGTTTTTCGTAAACGAAGTCGTAAAGGTTTTGGAAAGTTTTTACCTGAGCGACACTTTGACCCTTAATCGCAACGCCGAACTCCTCCTCAACAAGCGCAATCATATCAACAAGGCTGAGGCTGTCCAACTGCAAAGTTTCTTTTATATTAGCCTCCGGCGTAATAGCCGATACTTCCACCTCAAACTCGTTAGCGAGAACGGAATTCATTTTGTTTATAAGTTCGTTTTTCTCCATTTTATTAATATGTTTTATATAAAAAAATTATTGTAACGGGCGCAAAGTTCGTTATTTTTTCTTTCATAACAAACTTTTTGCCCTAAAATTAACAAAAAAATGAATTTGTGCTATTTTGAATTTTTCAACAGCCACATATCCTCGGCTCTGATTCCTTTTGCAAGAGCCTCCTGATAAGCGTCCACAATTTCTTGCGCATCGTCGCTGCCTACGATTATAACTCTGTAATATTCAGAACCTTCTGCCTTCAACACTTCTTTTGCGTTGATTTGACGTTTTATTCTGTTAGCATTAGCCTTATCTCTGAAAGAACCGCCTACCAAATAATACTTTTTGTATTTAGTTCCCAAATACTGCGGCGAAACATTGCTGAAACCTGCACGAGCCAAAACGCTTAAATCAGAATCCGTTGTGATATTTTCCTTAATTTCAACGGTTTCCGGCTCTTCAATATCCAAAACATTAACATCAGGTTTTGCTATTTCCTCGGTCTTTACAGGCTCTTGTTTAGCGGTATCGTTGCCGCTGAAAAATCCGAGAATATTGTCCTTGAAAATAAAGAACAAAATAGTCAAAAGTGCAACAATCGGCAGAATAATAGCCAAAAGTTTCAAAAGACCGCCTTTTTTATTTTCTTCTTCCGGCTTTTTCTCTGTTGAAGTCGTCGTAGTTGTAGTTTTTGTGGTCGTAACCTTTGTTGTCGTAACCTGTTTTGACGACTTTCCGAGCGAAGTTTTTACCTCAGGAGCGGCAACGGCAGCAATTCTCTGACCTTCTTCCACCTTCTCCACTTCAACAGAATCCATACCGTAGTTGTCTATCAAAAGGTTGGAAGCAACGGCTTTTAAAGTTATCTTACCGGTTTCGTCCTTAGACAAAACGCCTACTTCTTCAATCGTCAGGGCTGACTTTTCGTTGAACTTTACCTGAGCCGAATTGATAAATTCCGCAATCATTTTTCCGGCGTCTTCCACGCTGAATTTCAACTTCTCGGTAAGATAGTTAACCAACTTATTTTCAGAGTCTTCTGTTTTAGTTTGGTTGAAAGTTACCAGTTTTGTCGGGGGATAAATCACCCCTGTTTTTTCATCTAACTGAGCGGACTGATAAGCCGTTTCAAATGTACCGAATCCGGGTACCGTAATGCTGTCATAAGTCAGCAAAATGTCTTTGAATATCGAATTTAAACTTGCCATAAGTTAATAACGTTTTTCAAGTATGTTTGATTGTAATTCATTCAAAATTTCAAAAAGCAAATATAAAGGTTTTTTATTTTATATAAAAATTTTTTTTTATCTTTGAGCCGAAAAAAATATAATTAATCAGCAACAATTTAATACGAAAAAAAATAGATGAAAAAAATTTTAGTAACAGGCGGTACCGGTTTTATCGGTTCGCACACCACGGTTGAACTTCAACAAAAAGGTTATCAGGTAGTTATCGTTGACAATCTTAGCAACTCTTCCGCAGAGGTCATCGACAATATTGCAAAAATCACCGGCGTAAAACCCGTCTTCGGAAAGGTTGACGTTGCCGACAAACAACAACTTTTCGACTTTTTGAAACAAAATCCGGGAATTGAATCCGTTATACATTTTGCGGCTTCAAAAGCAGTCGGCGAATCGGTTCAAGTGCCGCTGAAATATTACAGAAACAACATCAACGGACTTATCAATATTTTGGAGGCGATGAAAGAATTTAAGATTCAGAATCTTGTATTCTCCTCATCTTGTACGGTTTACGGTCAGCCCGAAAAACTTCCCGTAACGGAACAATCTCCGATTCAGCCCGCGCTTTCGCCCTACGGCAACACTAAGCAAATCAACGAAGAAATTATCCGCGATTTTGTTAAGGTAAATCCTGATATTCACGCTATTGCGTTAAGATATTTTAACCCCGTCGGCGCACATCCGTCATCGTTAATCGGAGAATTACCTCTCGGCGTTCCGGCAAACTTAGTACCTTTTATAACGCAGACGGCAGCCGGAATACGCGAATGTTTAAGCGTTTTCGGCAACGATTACGACACACCTGACGGCACACCTATCCGCGATTACATCGACATTATCGACCTCGCTAACGCGCACATTGCCGCAATCAACCGCATGGAAGACGGCAAACAGAAGAAAAATCTTGAATTTTTCAACATCGGCACGGGCAACGGTTTGTCAGTTTTACAATTAATAAAAGCGTTTGAAGAGGCAACCGGCGTAAAACTTAATTACAAAATCGTCGGCAGAAGAGAAGGCGACATCGAAAAAGTTTGGGCTGACACCTCTTTTGCAAATCAAGAACTCGGCTGGAAGGCAGTAGTTCCGCTCAAAGAAACAATGCTCAACGCTTGGAATTGGCAAAAAAGTTTAATGAAATAAAAAAAGGGGCATCTCTCTGCCCCCTTTTTTATTTTCAAAAACTAAATTTTGTCATTTCTTCAAACCTTTTAACCCTTTCTTTTATGTCTTTTTCGGTAAGGTTTTGAAGGTTTTCAGTACCGAATTTTTCGCAACAAAAACTTCCCGCAACAGAACCGGCAACAACCGCCGCTTTAACGGTCTCAAAATCGGTTTTCCCTTTTGAAGCGATATATCCCGAAAATCCGCCGGCAAAACTATCGCCCGCACCCGTGGGGTCAACAACGCTGTCCAAAATCAGTGCCGGCGCAAAAAATACGCCGCCGTCATTAGAAAACAACAACGCACCGTTATCACCTTTTTTAATGATTAAATATTTAAGACCTTTTGCGAGGATTTTTTTTGCAGCCTTCAACAATATAAATTCGCCTGAAAGTTGACGCGCCTCTTCGTCGTTAATAGTTAAAACGTCAACCATTTTGATTGTATCTTCCAAATCATTAAGCGCAGTGTCCATCCAAAAATTCATAGTGTCCATAACAATAAGTTTCGGACGTTTTTTCATTTGGTTGATAATCGACTGCTGAATTTTAGGCGTAATGTTGCCTAACATCAAAACGTCTGCCTCTTGATAACTCTCCGGCACTACGGGCGAAAATTTTTCAAAACAGTTGAGTTCTGTCGTCAGAGTTGTTCTCTGATTCATATCTTTGTTGTAAACTCCCGCCCAAAACATCGTTTTATTGTCCTTGTCAACTTTAACACCCGTGGTGTCGATGCCTCTTTTGTGCAGGATTTCAAAATAACTGTCCGTAAAATCGCTGCCGACCACGGAAATTATGTGGGATTTCGCGCCGAAATACCCCGCAGACAAGGCAATATACGGCGTTGCACCGCCGATAATCTTGTCAGTTTTGCCAAAAGGAGTTTCAATTGCGTCAAAAGCCAAACTCCCGCCAATCACTAATTTACTCATAATCAATATATTATAAAAAAAATTATTTTTTTTTGAAAATTTTTGCAAAAATAATTTTTTTTTTCGAAAAAAACACATTAACTTTGCAGCGCAAAAAGAAAAAACAAGGTTCTATTTTGAAACTATAAAAATTCTCCAATAGCTCAGTTGGTTAGAGCATCTGACTGTTAATCAGAGGGTCAGTGGTTCAAGTCCACTTTGGAGAGCATTTTCAAGATTTGGATTTTATATAGTTATAGAATTAAGGGATGATAACAATCTCCAATAGCTCAGTTGGTTAGAGCATCTGACTGTTAATCAGAGGGTCAGTGGTTCAAGTCCACTTTGGAGAGCAAAACGGACGGCGGAAATAAAACGGTGTCCGTTTTTTTTATGTAAAAACTTTTCAATAGTAAAAAAAACGACAGAAAATGTTAATTCTAAACGACGTATTAATTGACGAAGATATTTTCTTACAAAAATTTGTCTGCGACATTTCGGCATGCAAAGGTGAATGTTGTATCGAAGGCGATTCAGGAGCACCTCTTTTAGAAAAAGAATTAGACGACTTGGAAAAAAATTTTTCAGCCGCAAAAGAATATTTAACCGAAAAAAACATCAAAGCCGTTCAAGAGCAAGGTTTCGGCGTTATAGACTCTGACGGCGACCTCGGCACACCGCTTGTTGACAATGCCGAATGTGCCTACGTTACTTACAAAGACGGCATTGCAATGTGCAGTTACGAAAGGGCTTTTCTTGACGGCAAAACCGCATGGAGAAAGCCCTCGTCATGTTATCTTTATCCTATAAGAATAGTAGAGTCAGGACCTTTCAAAGCCATAAAATTTCACCGCTGGCATATCTGTCAAACGGCGTTTCAAAACGGCAAAAAACTCGGCGTACCGTGTTATAAATTTTTGAAAGACCCGATTTCTCAGGTTTTCGGCGAAGATTTTTATACGGAATTATGCAAAGTCGCAGAGGCGTTTCTTAATGCAAATCGGCATTAACAAGCCTTAAAAATTCTTCCCGCGTAGAAGTGTTTTTCAAAAACGCACCGGTAAAAGCCGAAGTTGTCGTAACCGAATTTTGTTTCTGAACGCCGCGCATCATCATACAAAGGTGCGAGGCTTCTATCACAACGGCAACGCCCCAAGGGTGAAGCGTTTCTTGAATACAATCGCGAATTTGCATCGTCAAACGCTCCTGAACCTGCAAACGTCTTGCATACGCGTCAACAACCCTCGCTATTTTGCTAAGCCCCGTTATCGTGCCGTTAGGAATATACGCCACGTGAGCCTTGCCGAAAAAAGGCAACAAATGATGTTCGCACATAGAATATAGTTCGATGTTTTTCACCAAAACCATTTGCGAATAATCCTCTTTAAAGAGTGCGCCTTCGAGAATTTTTTTAGGATCTATTTGATAACCCTGCGTACAAAACTGAAACGCTTTTGCAACCCTCATAGGCGTATCTTTAATTCCGTCACGGGTCAAATCTTCACCCGTTACGGAAATCATATTTCTAACACTTTCTGCGATTGTTTGAGTCGTCTCTGACTTATAACGCTCAACTTTTATGTATCGTGTTTTAGGGGAATTTTCTGCACCTTTTTCTGTTAATTCTATCATTTTTTTCTTTAATTTTGTGTTTGCAAAAATACTGAAAAAAAATGAAACTTCATAAAAAACTTTTAATAGCCGCTTCAACCGAAAACGAACTTTCAGGGGCAGAAAAATTATCACAAAACACTGATATTGACATCTTTATAACAGGAACGGGAACGTTCTTACCAATTTATACTCTGACAAAACTTTTTTCTGAAAACAAATACGATTTGGCAATTTTCTTCGGAATATGCGGCGTTTATAACCAAAACGAAGAACTCTTAAAACTTTACAGCGTAGAAAAAACAACGTTTTCGGACTGCGGAATCGAAGACGAAAACCAAAATTTCGTACCGCTAACTGAAACAAGTTTTTTCAACAAAAACGCTTTTAAAATGTCTGACGGCTATTTTTTTAATTCGTCAGCAAAAAAATTCGGCATTGAAACCGCCGCTTGCAATACAGTAAGCCGATGCATCTCCGAAAAAAACTATGTGGAAAAAATGCTAAAAAAATTTCCCGCCGAAATCGAAACTATGGAATCGGCTGCATTTGCGTTAGTGTGTCTGAACGAAAAACAAAAATTCTTAGAAATACGCTGTTCGTCAAACTACGTTGCCCCGAAAAACGAAAAAAAATGGCAGGTTTTGCCCGCCATAAAAAAGTTAGGAAAAACAATAGATTATTTCGTTTCCTCAAAAATCACGGACTCAGATTCCGAAATTCTTGCGTAAAGTTTTTCGTATTTGTTTTCGCCAGCAAGCATCAAGCAGTCTTTATAAGTCGCTTTTATTGAATCTGTTACGGCTATAATACGCTGAATAGGAAGCGTCATGTTAATGTCAGGCTCACAAAGCAGAGCGTTGTTGCAATAACTTTTCAAAGAATCAAGTTTTGCAATTCCCGCCGAAAGTATTGTTTCGTCCGGCAAATGTGTCAACTCGTTAACATCCCTGATGATTTGAGACAACTGTTCGAAAAAATAGCCCGAAACCATTATAGCCGCCGTACCAACCTGCTGATTCTGTTCAGTTTCAGTAACACATTGATTAAAAAGCATTTCAGTTGTTACCGAATCGGTTTCTTCAGAAATAGTTTCGTAAAACTTAGGCAAAAATCTTTTCACCCAAATATCTTTGTCCTCGTCTTCACGGGCAAAAGCCACACCGAATTTAAACGCCGATATGTTTTGTTTCAAATTTCTCACATCATGACTGCCCGGCATTCTCTTATCGTGTTTTTTTTCATGACGGACTTTAAGCGAATCCCAAAACGAAATGTCATATCTGCCGAATGCCAATGAACCGCTTTTCGGAGCCGGCTCTTCCGATTTCAGGACTTCTTCTTCCTTTACGCCTGCACTTCCGATTGAAGTTTTTCCTCGGTCAACAAGACTGATGTCGGATTGCGGCTGGGGTTCATTTTTTACGGTCGGAGTCCCGCAACCTGCCACACAAAACACCGCAGACAATAAAATTGATGTTAACAAACTATTTTTCATATTTTTTATACTTTTTATTTTAACATTATTCCGGCACAAAAACGCTGATTTTCACCACGCCGCGCCGAAAAAAATTTTTTATCCTCACATTTGGTACAAAACTCTGATTTTTCGATATTTTCATGCCTTAATCCCAAGTCTGTCAAATCATTGAAAATCATCGTTTTTAAATCCAAAAAATATTTTTCACCTTTTTTACTGATTGTATTGTCGGAAAATCTCGGATTTTTGAAAAATTTTTCTGCACAATCATAACCAACTTCATAACACTCCTTCCCTATCGCCGGTCCGATGCAGGCAATCATTTTTGAAAAATCCGCGCCGAAATTCTCTTTTAAAAGTTTTGCCGCCTTTGCCGCCACCCCTAAAAACGTGCCTTCACGTCCCGAATGTATCGCCGCAACAGCCTTAACATCAGGACAATACAGCAAAACAGGCGTGCAATCGGCACTCCGCGTTATAAGGCACAGATTTTTTCTGTTTGTCAATAAAATATCGGTATCCTTAACCGCCGTTTCTTTCGTCAAAAAACCGTTTCCGGCATTTTCTTCGGTAACAATTTTGTAATTGTCCTTGTGAATTTGTGTCTGAATTACAAAATTTTCAGGCTGTAAACCAAGTGCCGAAGCCAAAGACATTCGGTTTTCAAGAGTTTCATTGTCAGAGCCGCCCGAATATCCGATATTAAAGTTATCCCCAAAGCCGTAAGGATTCTGTTTTGTGGTAACAAAATTCAAAACCTCAGGAAATCCGTTCAATATAGAAAACTTAAAAAGCCCATTTAAATTGTTAAAAACTTCCATTTTTTCTTTTCAAAAAACACCGCAAAGTTAAACGTAAAATTTTATCGCGGCAAACACGCAGCAAACTTTTTTTGTAGTTTGTAGAAAAATTTGTACCTTTGCCGAAATAATATAGGACAAAATGGAAGAAATAGACAATTATACAAATATTCAGCGCGGCTGTTACGGAATAAAAATCACAGGAAAAGACATCAACGGCGAGGGTTGCGCAGCATGTCTTAACACCGATAGTTGCAACAAATTAAACGCCATTGACTGGCTTGATAATATTCCGGAGGTTGCAAGTGCATATACTGACATCGTTGAAGTCAGATTTAAAAATACAAGAAAAGGATTTTATCGCAATATCAACAATCTTGACCTTCAAGTCGGTGATTTTGTGGCAGTTGAAGCCTCACCCGGACACGACATCGGAGTTGTTTCGATAAAAGGTCCGATGATAAAGTTTCAACTCAAAAAAGCAAAAGTTGACCCTAACTCCGAATTGAAAAAAATTTACAGAAAGGCAAAAACTTCTGACATCGAAAAATGGAAACAGTTTGTCGCAAGAGAAGACCAAGTAATGTTGCGTTCGCGCCAAATTGCTGAGAGTCTGCGTCTTAACATGAAAATCGGCGACGTAGAATTTCAAGGCGACGGCACAAAGGCTATTTTTTATTACATTGCTGACGAAAGGGTCGATTTTAGGGAACTCATCAAAATTATGGCGGAAGAGTTTAAAATAAGAATCGAAATGAAACAAATCGGTGCGCGTCAGGAAGCCGGCAGAATAGGCGGAATCGGACACTGTGGTCGCGAACTATGCTGCACGACTTGGATTACGAATTTTGTTTCGGTTTCCACAAATTCGGCACGTCATCAGGAACTTTCGCTCAACCCGCAAAAACTTGCAGGTCAATGCGGAAAACTAAAATGCTGTCTTAATTACGAACTCGACGCTTACATTGATGCTCAAAAAGATTTTCCGAATATCCGTCAGCCGCTTGAAACTATGGACGGAACGGCTTATCACCAAAAAACCGACATTTTCAAACGTGTTATGTGGTATAGTTATGACCAACATTCTTCGGCAAACATCACCGTTGTGCCGATAGACCGCGTTAAAGAAATAATCGAAATGAATAAAGCAGGCAAAAAGCCTGACACTCTGCTGATCAACGACCGCAACAGCGAAAGCGAACCCGTTAGCGAAAAAGAAACTGAAACCGATTTTACGGACGGCGGCGGCACAGACAGCATTACCCGTTTTGACAAAAAGAAAAAGAAAAAGAAGAAAAAAAATAACAATAAACAGCAGCAGAACAAGCAAAAACCGCCTCAAAATCAAAACTAAGCGGTTGGTTTGGAATATTATTGTACACTAAACTTAATAGGGAAAATTATGCAAATCAATTCTTCAAGTCCCATTTGGCAGAAATTGATTTCGGGGCAAGTTACCGTGCCTTTGAAATACTTAGCAGGTAAAATTGCGCTCAGTCATTTACAATTGCAGGTCAAAATCGGACGTTATACCGTAGAAAAGGCTGCATACGAAATGTATATGATATATTTGAAAGGCGAAACAAACCCGCATGCAAAAAACGATATAGAAACTTTGTCGAAACAAAAATAAAAACGATTATGGATAGAAAATTACTTTCTCTTAAAGATACGTCAGCAATGATATTGTCGGGCAAAACACTTTTACTCGCAGGCGATGAAAAATTGTTAGAACAATTGCCAGAGGGTAATTGGATTGCGGGTACAAGTGATTATTTCATATCAGCAGAAGGCGGTAAAGAATGTACGGATAAGATTTTCGTAACCGATATGACGGAATTTCAAGACGAAATCCTAATAAAAACTTACGATGAAAACACGATAAAAAATGTTTATGCTGACAGTCTTGATAACGGCGTAACTATCTTAATCATACCGCCTTATAGTGCAGTTCATTCGTCATTTGCCGTTAACGCACCGACATACGAAAAATTTGCTCAGACACCTTTAATAGGTTGGGTTGCCTCTCACGTTTTTTATCCTGACCGTGCGCCCGGCAAAGGTTATGTTTTTTCAGGCAATGCGGCTTCAAAAACATGCGAAAAGGCTGTTGCAATGCACATTCGGTTGAAAAAAGGGAAATATGCCGAACTCAATCTGGTAAATTTTTATACACAAGACGGAGAAGGTGATACAATCGAGTTTTTAGAAAGCGGTTTTGAGGTCTCAGATGCGCTTATTAACGGAGAAAAACAGAATTTTGCCGATTATATTCTAAATCGGCAAATAGACTTAAAACTACCGTTAGTAACGGATTTGAACTCAGCGATGATAAACACAAGCCTTTATTGTATAACCGACGGAAAAGTAAAGTTTTTCGCGCCAATCTTCAAAGGTTTTACATACAAATTTGCGAAAGCGACAGAAAATATCGAAACCGAATTTTTAAAAATCGCGCCTGCCAAAATGCCGACCTTTGCAGTAATCTGCATTTTGAATTATTTTTACGCAGGACTTCAAGGCAAACATTTAGCTGCCCTTTACGCACCTGTCGCAAACGGAGAAATTTGTTATCAATTAGTCAATCAAACGATTGTAACGTTAGACATAAAATCTATAACGTAATAATCTTTCTTAACAACAAAACCAACAGAGAAACAACAGCCGACAACAAAGCCGTCGTAAAACTAAACGTAATAAACGTCAATGCTTTTTTGAATTTCATATTTTTTCCCATAAGATATTGTTTTTTATTCGTTTTCTTTCTCTTATAACACGCCTAAAATAAAAAACCCTATCATTTTTTTACTTTTTTTATTCAAAAAAACAAGTTTTTTCAACTATATATGTTTTGTCTTATAACACAATTCCAAGCACGTGAACATCATCGGTCTGTTCGTAATCGCCTTTCCATTCCAAAAATACCCGTTCCAACTCTTTGCGCTGTTGTTCCATAGGCAAACAGCAGTATTTGAGGAGAACTTTTTCGAAATTAGCCACGAAAAATCTTTTTTGTTTGTCGCCGCCGAATTGATCGGGATAACCGTCGGTAGTTGCGTATGCAATATCGCCGTGGCAGACTTTAAATTTTATACTCGTAAACGGAATTGTATCACGTCTGCCGATACCGAGTGTCATGCGGTCGGGTTTCAAGCGGATTAAATATGCCTCGTTTTTGTCATCACTTATAATCTTGCAACCCGAAACATTACATACGGTCTCAGTTTCCGAATCAGGCGTACCGAACCGTAACAAATATGCGTGCGAATATGCTCCGGCGTAATCGATAATGCAGTTTTCCCGGTCGTACACAAACATACTTGCATCTATACTGTCGCTTGTTGCATCATCTTTGTCGCGTTGATGGAGTTGACGAATGATTCCGTTGCGCACAAAATTCAAGATATTAGCGGAGGTAATCTCGTTAAGTTTATAAAGAGTTTGGTCAAGCATAACTTGTCCGAGCATACTGATAAATGCACCCGGCACGCCGTGTCCCGTACAGTCTGCTACGGTAAAGACTGCAAGGCCGTTTTTATATCCCACCCAATGAAAGTCGCCGCTGACGATATTTCGAGGCATATTAATGATAAAATGATTGCCCAAAATCTCGTCAGAAAAAATCTTCATCGGCTGTACGGCATCTTGAATACGACGTGCGTAAGAAATAGAAGCGTTGATTTCTTTGTTTTGTTCTTCAATTTTTTCGTATGCCTGATGAAGTTCGGTGATGTTTGTACTAACCCAAACTATCATCATAATTTCACCGTCATTGTCTAAGACGGGAGTTACGTATGCCTGAATCCAAAAAGGCTTACCTTTCAAATGTGTCATCTCGGCAGTGTATGACTGAGTCTCTTTGGTGGCAAGAACTTTTTCGTATGTTGCTCTTGTCGCTGGGGTCATTGCCGAGGCTTTGAGAGCAGGGTGAGTGTGCATTTGTTCTTTCGGAATGTTTGTCTCTTGCGAAAAAGCATCGTTGAACCACAAAAACTCACCTTCCTTAGTTGTAATGTAAATAGAATTACCGGTTGTGGCGGCAACGGCAGAGAGCATTTGAAGTTCTTTGTTGCGATCTTCAAGTGTTTGATTTATGGCACGAATTTCGGAAATATCCGTATTAACCCAAACAATCATCGAAATTTCACCGTTATCGTCAAGCACAGGCGTAACGGCTGTCTGTACCCACATCGGTATCATACCTTCAACATGAGTTATTTGCATGGAATAAGTTTGAGGTTGTTTGGTTGCAACAACTTTTTCGTAAATACTCTTTGTCAGCGGCGGCATAGCCGAGGGTTTGAGGGCGGGGTGAGTATAAATGTCCTCTTTTTTTATTTTGGTGTCATGAGCAAAGGCATCGTTGAACCAAATAAAATTACCTTTGGCATCCGTAATAAAAATAGAGTTGCTCGTCATAGATGCCACGGCAGAAAGTATGCGGAGTTCTTTGTTACGTTGTTCCAAAGTATCGCGTTGTTCACGGAGTTGTCGGTTTTTCTTCTTCTTTTTGTAAAACAAGAGAATAATGACCGTCAACATCAAAACCGACATTATGCAAAATGCTACCGTCCAATAGATTATTATCTTGTCGCGTTCGATTGTCGTATCTTGTTCTTCTTTAACTTTTTGAGCATATATGCGTTCTTGTTCTATCAAAAAGTCCATTTCTTCTCTTGCCACCTCTTTACTTTTTCTCATATCAATGACGTCCAAGTAATAATTATTGGCAATTTCGAGATATTTGTATGCCTTTTCGTAATTTCGTTTTTTGTGATAATATTTAGCCAAACCCTGCGAGGCTTGATGAAGAAGTTTGGCATTACGAATAGCGTATGCCGTATTAAAACCTCTTTCAAAATTTTTGTATGCGGAATCGGTCTGCTTGATTTCGGTGTAATATTCGGCTAACGTGATGTACGAGTCCGCAATTTTGTCTTTCAGTCCCAATTTTTTGCGAATATCAAAACTGCTTAGCATATTTTTGAGGGCTTTGTCATACACTTTATTTTTTTGGTATGTAATGCCTAATCCGTTGTAACCGTCGCTGAGATATTTGTAAGAATTGAATGATGACGAATCAAGGTCTTGTTTATTGAACCCGTCAATGCCTTCTTCATAAAGTGTTATTGCCTCATCATATTGTCCGATGGCAAGTTTAATGTCGGCGGAAACGATTAGTGCAATGTTCAAGTAAGTAAGGTAGAGTTTGTTGTCCGAGGTCTGACCGCCTTTAAACATTTTCATCGCATCTAAAACATATCCGTTTGCCTTATTAAAATCGCCGTCATTAAAATAAGTAATAGCGGTGTTGAGAAACACCTCACCCGTCAAAAGAGTATCTTCCGTGTAATCGTTTGTTACGATAGACACCGCTTTGAGCATATTACGAATACTAAGTACCTCATTATGAGCATAATCGTAAGTAAATCCGAGCATACAACAAACCTTAGCAAGTTGCTTATATGCTTTTTGTTGTTCAAGGTATTTGACGGCTTTTTGAAAAATTGTGATAGCCAAATCAATTCTGTTATGCTGTATCAGACCATAAGCCTGCATTATCTGAGCGCGGACATAAATATCAAGATTACCGGTATTTTCGACAAGGTTCATCATTTTTTCGAGGCTACGTTTTCTGCCGTCATCGTTCTCAATGATGTCGTATAATTGGTAAATACGAGCAAGCGAACCTGTAAGTTTTTCGGTATCGGTTTCTTCTTCCAGCACTTTTTCAGCATCTTCCAAAGTCGTAATCCACAATTGTTTGTTGTTTCTGTTAGTAGAATTAAGGGAAGCGGTAATACGCATTTCTTCCTCACAACGTATGTTGGAATAAACATACTCGAACTGTCCCTTACAATAATTAGCAAAGGTTGTTAAGAATATTATGGTTAATAGCAGTATCCGCATCGTATGGCTTTTATCAACAAAAATTACATCAAATTCTGTTCCTAATTCATTCAATATTTTTTAATTAACAAAGATAGTTTTTTTATTAATGTTTTCCAAAAAATAATTATCTTTGTACAAAAAAATATCACCTATGGACATCGAAAAATTCCGAGAATACTGTATTTCAAAGCCCTGTGCCACAGAGGATTTCCCTTTTGACGAAGACCTCTTGACATTCCGTGTCTGCAATAAGATTTTTGCTTGCATTGCCATGAGAAATCCCGAACTTGCCGTTATGAAATGCGACCCCGAACGCGCCATCGAACTCCGTGAGCAATATTCTGCCATCGAAGGAGCGTTCCATTGGAACAAGAAATATTGGAACCAAGTCCGTTTCAACTCCGACGTGAGCGACAAGTTGATTCTCGAACTCGTTGACCATTCGTACCAAGAAGTGGTGAAGAAGTTGAGCAAGAAGGAACGGGAGGGGATTTTGTAATTTTGCACGGCGATTTCATTTACTCAATTTAACGGGCACAATCTCCCCTTACCCAACGAATATTGGATTAAATATCTGGAAATAAATGAGTTATAAAATGTAAAAAAGTTTGTTTTTGTTCTATTTTTGTGTTAATATTTGTTTTAAAAATGAAAAGTTATTTTTACATCGTCTCAAAAGTTCCGCAACTCCGAGGTTTCTGTCCGCAAGTTTTTTGCGGCAATGACTCCAAACCGAAAACATATTCAAAACCAAACGCTGTATCGTGTCAAGATTACGGGCGGCATTTGAAGATTTGCGTTTGATGTCATCTTGTTTCATATTATAGTCAAGATGCCAGTGATTGGTTTCTATTCCCCAATGCTTCCGGATAAGAGTGTCGAACTCTTGTGCCGAATACCATTTGTTGGAGATATAAATCCGCTTTTCGCATGTTTCTTTCTTCGTTGCCTTGTCGATGTTTGTGGTCTCTAATTCAATGACAATCAAATTATTACCCCATTTGTTGGTATCAACGACAACTGCCGCGCCATTGAAAGTTCTGCATTGCCGTGTCTCTATACGCCCGTGCGAAAGTTCAGGTTCGGAAACATAAAAGTCATTGCAAGCAACAGTTTTAAGCCTATCTTCCATCGACCAGCGCAGGTTCTTTTGATTGGCTTTGACTTCAACTAAAAAATCACAGTTTTTTGATATAATCTTCTCTAATATAGCCGTTTGACAAAATATCGCATCAGCCGTTATAAGACAACCGTCTAATTCTACCTTGTCCAACAATTTAGGGGCAGCGGTTATCTCGTTACTTTTCGCATCGCACATTTCCTTTGCTATCGTCATCTTCTTGTCAACAGAATACAACGACAAAAGATCAGGACTGCGACCGTTTTCCTGTGTTGTACCGTTAGTGCATTTACCGTCTAATGCCATTATTTTCAAGGTTTTAGGGTTAACTAAAAACTTTTTGGTAAAGCATTGGAATGCATCTTCCATTTTTACGGGGTCAAGTTCTTTGTCAATTCTGCAAAGAGTTGATTCTGAGGGGATACCTCTATGGCAGAATCCCAGTTTCCTTATCTTTTTCAAGTTCGCCTTACCGAAAGCAATCACATCAGGGCGTCCAATACAGCCGCAGGCTTTGGCAATTAAATTCAAGAACAGAATATCCGAAAGCGGATGGACAAAATGTCCGAACTCTGTTCTTCTGTGGTCAGGTATGGAATTGAAAAATACCAACAAATCCTTACCAATTCGGGCATGTTCCTCTTTAAAGATAAATAAATATATTTTTTTCGCTTTTAAGTTACAAATATATTTTAAGAAAACAAAAAAAATTAAAGTATTTTTTAGTATATTTTTTTAGAAAAAAAATTGCATAATTATTTGGAAATCAAAAAAATATTATCTATATTTGCATATCAAATAACGAGGCGGGTTGTAATGTAAAATACAACAAAACCGCCTCATAAAAAAATATAAATATGATACAAATTAAAGAGGAACACTCGCAGGAGTGGAACTCCTGCTGTATACCCTATGTAAAATAAATTTTACAAAGATAAAAAACTTTCTTAAATATACAAGAAAAAGTAAATGAAATCGCCGTGGGAATTATCTAACATCCAAAAGCCCAATATTGAGTTTTCTATCAAAAATTACGATGATATTAATGCCCTTGAACGGCAAGAAATGGTGGAAGAAGAAGACAGACAAAGGCGGGTATTAAAAGAAGGCAAAAATATTGAGAAAGATGTACATAAAAAAGTAGCAGAATCAGAGAAACGTGAAGAGGCAGTGAAAGAAGATTCTCATAAAAAAGATACAGAAGACAAATGCCAAATGTCGGACAAGATAAAAACTTTCAGTAATGATATGTCGGAAAAATGCATAGATAAAATTACAGAAGTATCTCAAAAGACCAACGATGTGATAATAAAGCATTTAGATTATACTGATGGTATAATCAATAATAATTTCAAAATTACTAATGATGGTATTCAAAATAATCAAGACGAAATTAACAAGCGTTTTGACTATCTGAATGGGGAGATGATTAACATAAAAAAAAAGTTGAATACAGCCAAAACTTATATAATTGGTTTTGATTTAGTCATAGTCGTATTATTGTTATTTATTAGTATTACATTAATCTCTATGCCAATTTCAACCAAAAGAGAGATTAATAATGTGCTACCAAATGAAACCGATTCAATAGAAAAGTCAATTGATTCTAATATTGAGAAAATCAATTACAATAATACAATGTCATCAGAACAAGCGGAAAAAAACAATTAAACAAATAAATAAATGGCAAGTAGAATAAACATAATGGAAGCAATAGAGAATGTGGGTAACATTCAAGATGCTGAATTGTATCAGTGTACATATGATGAAGGTCCATTAGGTCCATTATATTATGGAGGAGGATTCGGATTATGTTTCCCTCTGACAACAAAAAATCAAAAGAAGTACGCTTTTAAGGTATGGTTTAATGAAATTTCAGATATTCAAAAAAGACTGATTATAATATCCGACTATTTGAAGAAAGTAAATTTGCCATACTTTGTAACGTTTTCTTTCTTGGAGAAAGGGTTGAATATTCCCTCTCCAAATCCCGAAATAATATCAGCCCTTAAAATGGAGTGGATAGATGGAATTTCATTGAAGAAGTACGTGTGTGAAGTGATGGAGTATTCTAAAAGTGAGGATGAAAAAAAACAAAAGATGCTTAATCTTGTTGAGTTATTAAAAAAATGTTTCAAACAACTACACGATAATCACATTTCGCACGGAGATTTGCAGCATGACAATATTATGATTGTCAAAGATGATACAGAAACAATATCTATCAAATTGGTTGATTATGATTGTCTTTATGTTCCTACGTTGGGTCATTGCAATCAAAACACAAAAGGGTATTCAGCATATCAACATCCTAATAGGACTAATGCGAATATTGGACAACTTGCAAGCACAGAAAAGGATGATTATTTTTCTGAAAAAGTCATCATTTTAAGTCTCTATATATTCGCATATTATCCAAATGTGTATCAGGAAATTGATATCACTAAAAATGAACAAGAATTTCTTTTTGACAATAGTGATTTCAACAACATAACAAACTCGCGGGTATATCGTTTCATAAAAAAACAAAATCCTATTACTATTCCAAAAGAAATCAACGATTTATTTGATGAAATTATTGATGATTTACAAAAACCATTAACTGCTATTAAGTCTTTACATTATTTGGGTGGAAGTAAATATGACCGCCCTGAACAAAAAGACATAATAGATTCTGATATACTTGCCGAATTTCTAGAAGAGCAAGCAAAAGAGAAAAATCATCACACATACAGCAAAACTATCGTACAGACGAGTAGCAAGCCGTATATTCCAAATCCTGACAAATACAATCGCCAATAATTATGTTGCCGACAAGGGATAAAATCATAGATGCAATGGAAGACAGAACAAATTGGCCGTCAGAATTGCAAGAATATAGTACATTAGAAGGTTTTTTAAGTCATCCTAAATATTTTCAAGGAGGCTTTGCTCTTGTTTTTCCCTTGATACGCGACAACCAAAAGATAGCACTTAAAATATGGTATAATGATGTGGAAAATATAGCGGAACGAATGAATTTTCTCGCGCATTTTTTCAATAAGAATAAGTTTCCGTTCATTATTAATACTTGTTTTTATAAAAATGGGTTCAATGTAAACGGGAATTTAATTAACGCATTAGGTACGCAATGGATTGATGGCTTGAATCTAAAAGAATATACAAAAAAAATTTTAGAAGACAATTGTGCAGATTGTGTCAAAAAACGACATTTACAAGTTTTGGCTTCTAAATTGAATGATGTATTCAGAGAAATGCATAAATACAATATGTCTCATGGCGATTTACAACATACAAATATTATGGTGGATATGTCCAATAATATCAAACTGATTGATTATGATTCTTTCTATATACCACAAATGGGTGTTACCCCAAAAATAACGGTAGGCTTCCCAGCCTATCAACATCCAACTTTTAAAACTTTGAAACTAACAAATGAAAAAGTTGACTATTTTTCCGAACTAATAATATAACATCAGTATTATTGCATTTTCGGAAGATTTACGATTGTGGTACAACATAAATGCTGACAAAAAAGATTACGCCTTAACTTTGGAATCATCTGATTATGCCGACATTGACCAATCAAAACTATTCAAACACATAAGGTCATTAAGTCCGCAACTTGAAAAACTTTGTGATATTTTACGAATTTATCTGAATAGCAAAGATTTGAACAAAATACAACCATTTGAAGTTTTGATGCAAAAATCTCAATACACAAAGATCGGTAAGCGTTTTTGCGTACTTTGCGGCAAAGAATTAGAACCTGAAGAGAAGTATTGTATAATATGTGGAACGCAACGTATTGACTAACAAGCAAGAATAACAATATGAAAACTTGTAAAAATTGCAATACAGAGAACCACGACATTGCAAAATACTGCAAATATTGTGGTTGCAAATTGCAGATGGACATAAAAGATGCTATCGGAATTTGCTTCGACAAGTATATCTCTTTCAATGGCAGAGCGAGTCGAAGCGAGTTTTGGTATTTTGTACTCTTCTATTTGATATGTGCATTAGTAGTTGCTGTTATGTCAGCGATATTGGATAATTTACTTTGTGAATACGAATATCGAAAAGTTCTATTTATTAATGTAATGATTGTGTTCCAAGTAGTGTTTTGTTCACCGCTTATTTCGGTGTCGGTCAGAAGATTACACGACATAGGCGTAAATGGTAAATGGAATTGGTTATTCTTTATGCAATTTCCAATTTTCATTGACAATATGAGAACTGATTATGGTTGGCTAATAGCCCATACACAAGATACATACAAACCGCTTGTATTTGGGTTACCTTTCGTAATTTTGTTCATATTTGTCATTCTGTTTCTTGTAAAAGGCAAACAGAGATACATAAATATGGGGCAATATCTTTATATTAAAAAGCAATGAAACCAAGTTGTAAAATAATAGAATGCGAGTTATGCCATACAGAAAACCCGTCAACAGCAATTTTTTGCAAGCATTGCGGCAATCATTTTGATAATAAACCTATTGCAACTATAAAATGTAAACATTGCAATACATACAATCCGTTTTTTGCGAAATATTGTAAAAAATGCGGGAAACAATTACAAACTAAAAATACAACATTCATAACATGGATTTGGATTTTAGCAATAATTTTGATTATATCAATTATAATTTGCATTTTTCAAGTAATTGACAAACACAATTTGGAATCAAAGTATAAATCTCAACTTGGT
>JAFPZK010000015.1 GCA_017417315.1 Bacteroidales bacterium | reverse complement strand
TTGCGTTGCGTTGCGTTGCGTTGTAATATTTTTATCGAATTTTGCAACATTTTTATTTTAAGTTTTAGTTAAATTTTGTTATTTTATTGGGTTTGCAATGCACAAAAGTAACAAAAATTAACAGTTTAGGCAAAGGGTGAAAGTTAAATTTTAGTTAAATTGACAAAGTTTCTTTTAATTTTAAAACTTCGTCAACGGAAAGTTTTGAAATTTTGGCTACTAATTCAATCGGCATACATTCTTTCAGCATTGCGATTGCAGTTTCTTTGCGACTTTCCGCACGTCCTTTTTCAATGCCTTCCGCCAAACCTTCTTCACGACCTTCTTCACGACCTTCTCTGCGTTCGCGTTCCATTGCCGACTTTTCAGTGCTGATGTCAAGCCAATACTGATTATAAGTTAACAATTCGCCGGGCGTAAACGCTGAACGTCTGACTATTTGCAAAGCCTCACAAGTTTCTTCGTTTGCCAAAAGTTCAGGGTCGGCATCGTCAGTGTTTTCATCAATTTCCGTTAAAAATCTTAACCACAAATCGTGCATTTTTTTCTCGGCACGGTTTTGAGGAGTATAATTCGGCAGAATAATAAAAACCATCGACAAATCCGTATGAATGTCGCCTGTATGATTTTTATTCGTCAAATAATATTCTTGAATGTACTCGTTGCCATACTCTGGAAATGCCTTAACATCATTTACCAAACATAAAGCGTAAACGTCCTTTAATTCGCCGAAACTCTTGCCTTTTTCCAACTGCTTGGCATACATTGAAGTCGCATTGAAGAGTGTCCGCGAAAAAAATTCCGTATTCCAATATGACTGCATTTCTACGATGAAATGTCTGTTGTAATTGTCAGTACAATACACGTCTACGATGGAGTATTTTTTGCCCGGATTTTCAGGAATGTTTTCCGGCGAAAGATACTCCACGGTTTTTATTTCCATACCCTCAGGTAACGGCAACAATGCGTTTAAAAGGCTTAAAACAAGGTTCAGATGTTCACCGAACACTTTTTTGAAGGTTAAATCCGCCTTCGGGTCTAAGTACTTTGACATAATTGTTCTTGCTTTAAAATTGTTGGTTGCAAAAATAAAACTTATTTTTTATATTTCGTTTAAAAGTTCAATAAATCTGTCATTAGGATAAATGCCGTCATCGTCCAAAGAGTATTCGGGTTTCAAACGGTCTACAAAATACATATCAACGCTGTTATGATTTTTGATTTCAACCTGACCTCTGTGCCGACAAATAAAATATTTTTTTATATACTCGTAAGTATCTGAGGATATGTTGACTGCACCGATTTCGTCGGCACTTTCCATACGTTTGGCAACGTTAACCGAATCACCCCAAGTATCGTAAGCAAATTTTATTTTCCCTACCACGCCCGCAACCAACGAACCCGTATGAATGCCTATTCGTAACTGCCAATCAGGTAAATTTTTATCGGCAAAACGCTGCTTATAAGTTGCCATAAAATGCTTGATTTCCAAACCCGCTAATACCACATCAAAAGGATTAGAACGGTTTCTTAACGGAATCCCCCCGACACACATATACGAATCTCCGATTGTTTTAATTTTTTCAATATAATGACAAGAAATTATATCGTCGAATTTCGAGAAAAAAAAGTCCAAAGCATCAACAATTTCTTCGGGTCTGAGATTTTCACAAGACTTTGTAAACCCCTTAAAATCAGTGAACATAACCGTAGCCATTTTATAACTGCGAGGAGAGGCGTAACCCATACTTTTGAGTTCGCTGACAACGTAGGTCGGCAAAATATTCAACAACAAATCGTCGGCTTTATTTCTTTCGATTTCGATTATGCGGTTTTGTTCTAAAATTTCTGAACGTTGTTTTTCAAGTTGTCGGTTTGCCTCTTGAAGACTTTGCATAAGTTTCTGAGTTTCTTCGCTGTGTTTAAGCAACTTAAATTCAACACTTTTTTGCGCTGAAACGTCAGTCTCTATGGCAATGATTTTTTCGATTCTCTCTCCGTCAAAAATCGGTGTTAACGTGGTCTGAATCCATTTTACCGCGCCGTATTTAACACGGCATTTTGTTGTATAATTAACTGATTTTTTGCGTTCTAACAGTTTTTCAACATAACTCAAAACCTCCGGATTATAACTAAAATCAGAAATATTGTCGCCGTATTTTGCAACAAATTCGTCAAAACTATAACCGTACATTTTGTGAAATCCCTCATTAGCCCATTCTGCAATACCCTCAGGCGAAAACAAAATCACCGAATTATCCGTCTGCTTTACAATCAACGACAATTTATTAAGGTCGTAAATCTGATTTTCAATCATTCGGTTTTTGTTTTGAAGTTCAAGCATTGCCTCGCGCAACATCAATGCCGACTTCACCCGTGCCTTAAACTCGATTTCTTCAATAGGTTTTCTAAGGTAATCCGATGCGCCGTTGTCGAGGGCAAGATTGATGATTTTGCTGCTGAACTCCTCGGTCAAAACCACGACAGGAACAATTCTGTAAGAAGATTTTATTTTTTTCAGTTGTTCGATTCCGCGTCCGTCCGAAATACTTACCGACAAAAGAATCAAGTCAAACTGATGAATCTGCAACATTTTCCATATCGGTCCGACACTATTAGTAACATAAACGGAATACACAACCGAGAGGTCGCTACAAAGAATTTGCGACATCTCGTTACAACTCGCGTTGTCTTCGTCCGCTATTAAAATATTGTAAGCCAAAACGTTGCGAAAAAAATTACGATTCTGATAAAACAAAAAAATAATACCGCTCAAAATTAACAAAAAGTTTTTTTATTTACAACATTTTTTCAGAATAAAAATTTTGCGTTATTTTTTTTTATTTTTTACCTTTACGACAAATTTTTTTTTTAGAATTATGGACGAAAAATACATAAAACTCATAGCCGCAAAACTCGGCATCAGAGACATTCAGGTAAAAAATACCGCATTTTTGTTTTCACAAGGTGCGACAGTGCCTTTCATAAGCCGTTACCGAAAAGAACAAACGGGAACGCTTAACGAAGTGCAAGTCAGTCAGATAAAAGACGAACTCAAAAAATATGAGGAACTCGAAAAACGTAAAACCGCCGTTTTGGAGTCTATCGAAGGTCAAGGAAAGTTGACGGACGAATTGAAGAAAAAAATCGACGAAGTCCTCACGATGACCGACCTCGAAGACCTTTATCTTCCCTACAAACAGAAAAAGAAAACCCGCGCTTCAATCGCCAAAGAAAAAGGTCTTGAACCGCTCGCAAATATGATTCTTTTGCAGCAAAACGCTGATTGTGAGCAATTAGCAGAGAAGTTTTTGAACGATAAAGTTGAAAATATCGAAGAGGCTTTGCAAGGCGCACGCGACATTATCGCCGAACATATCAACGAAAATGTCGATACAAGAAACCGTATGCGTAATCTTTACAGCCGTGAAGCGGTGATTTTCTCAAAGTTAGTAAAAGATAAAGAAGAAGAGGCGCAAAAATTCAAAGATTATTTTGACTATTCAGAACGACTTTCGCGCATACCTTCGCACCGTCTTATGGCGATGATGAGAGGCGAAAACGAAGGCTTTTTGAAAATCACGATAAAACCCGAAGACGAAAACGCACTCAATATCCTTGAACGTCAATACGTTAAAGGCAAAGGCGAGGGCGCAAAACAGATAAAAATCGCTGCCGAGGACTGTTATAAACGTCTTTTGCAACCGTCAATGGAAACCGAATTTGCAAACATTTCCAAGGAAAAAGCCGATGAAGAAGCGATAAAAGTTTTCACGGAAAACTTGCGTAACTTATTGTTACAAAGTCCGTTAGGAAAGAAAAGAATTTTGGCTCTCGATCCTGGATTCCGCACCGGCTGCAAACTTGTCTGTCTTGACGAACAAGGCAATCTTCTTCACAACGAAACCATTTATCCGCACTCCGGCATGAAAGAGGCGTTTGCGGCGTTAAACAAAGTCGAAACCCTTGTAGAACAGTACAAAGCCGATTGTATCGCTATCGGAAACGGAACGGCAAGTCGCGAAACAGAACGCTTTATTAAAAAGATTCGTTTCAACCGCGACATTCAGGTTTATATCGTCTCTGAATCGGGCGCGTCGATTTATTCGGCATCGGAAGTCGCACGTGAAGAATTTCCCGAATACGACATTACGGTAAGAGGTGCGGTTTCTATCGGAAGACGTTTGCTCGACCCGTTAGCGGAACTCGTAAAAATAGACCCGAAATCCATCGGTGTCGGACAATATCAACACGATGTCAACCAAACAAAATTAAAGGAAAGTCTTGACGATGTGGTGGTTAGTTGCGTTAACCAAGTGGGCGTAAACGTTAATACGGCATCAAAACATTTGTTAATGTATGTTTCGGGATTAGGTCCAACCTTAGCGCAAAACATTGTCAATTACAGAAAAGAAAACGGACCTTTCGGCACGAGAACCGAACTGAAAAAAGTGCCGCGCATGGGCGAAAAAGCCTTTGAACAATGCGCCGGATTTTTAAGAATCGAAGGCGCGGAAAATCCTTTGGACAATTCAGCCGTTCACCCCGAAAAGTATTATATCGTCAACAAAATGGCGAAAGACCTCGGCTGTGAAGTTAAAGATTTGATTTCAAACGCCGAAACCCGCAAAAAAATTGACATCAAAAAATACGTTGATGACAAGACGGGTTTGCCTACTTTAACGGACATTATGGCGGAATTAGAAAAGCCGGGAAGAGACCCTCGCGGCGAGTTCAAAGTACCTGAATTTGAGCAAAATGTGGAAAAAATTACTGACCTCAAAGAAGGCATGGAACTTAACGGCATTGTTACAAACGTTACGAATTTCGGAGCGTTTGTGGACTTAGGCGTTCATGTGAGCGGTTTGATTCACATTTCGCAGTTCGGCGGCACAAAACGCAACCCCGTTAATCCCGCTAACATCTTGAAAATCAATCAACCCGTAAGAGTAAAAGTGCTTACCGTTGATGTTGACAGAAACAGAATTGGATTAGGATTGGTAAAAAATTAAGGTGATTTTTGTAGAGACGCGCTATGACACGTCTCTACAAAATATAACCTTACAACTTCACTTCTTCTCTCGGTGCAAAATTTTTCGGCTCTTTGCCGTAACCTACACGTATTATCACTGACGGATAGTGAGTTAAAGCGAGTTCTTGTTGAAGTTTTTGGTTCAACGACAAAATTTCGCAGGGCTGATTGCTGAAACTATATGCCAACCCTTCGGAAGTGATTTTCAGGAGAAAACGTTCTAAAAATACTCCGAGTTCAATCCAATTTCTATCGTTGTTTTCCTTGACACCAAACACGCAGAATGCGGAAGCAGAAGCGTTGACGGCGTCATCTGTTTTGTTTTGTGATTTTGGGTTTAGGAACATTCCGATAATTTTCCGTCCGATGGGTTTGGGTGTTGCCGGAAACCCCAAAACATTGTAACACAAACCGTTGTGAGTTTCATTTACCTGCTTCTTATTGAACCGCATCCACGAAATTAGTTCGCGTTTAAACGCCGTGTCTGACATTTGAATTTCGTTGCCTTCGGTGATTTTTTGCTTGATGATTTCTGATTCACGACATTCTGACTCGTAGACCATAACCGATACATTTCCTTCATTTTCAATACTTTGGATAGAATTTGCGGGAATCTTTTCGCCCGTAAAACTGCCTCGGAAAGTATGGCGTTTCTTAATAGCATCAAATAGCGTATCGTCATTGTAAACATCTTGTTTTGTGATAGTTACAATGATTTTGCCGTCATTGTAGATATAATTTGAATTATACCCGAAATGACTGGCGGCGGTTTGAAGATTTTGAACGGCGCAACCGAGACTTATGAAAAGTTCACGGTTTTCTTTGTCCACTACGTCAAGCTGTTTGGAATAGTCAGGAGTGATAATAATTTTATTATCAACAACTTGAAATTTCCACGGCTGCGAATTATGTCCCGAGGGCGCAAGTACTGCAAACGAAATCAAAAGTTTCGCAAGTTCAATAAATGTGAGTTGTTCCATTGTTAAAAAAAGTTTAAAGTATTTTGTCAAACATAAAGTCTATTGTTTCAAGCAGTTTTTCCCAGCCTAAATCGCTGTTGATTTCAAGCGAATTATATACACTACAATTTTCGCCGAGAATACAAAGGTACGATACTGAGGCTGTTACAAGTGTCGAAATGCCTGCCACACGGTCGAAACTCTCGCCCGAAAGTTCGCAGACCGAACCGATTATTTTTAGGGCTGTTTCCTCGCGGCGTTGTCGAAGTTGCTCTATTGACGGGTGTTTCGACGAAAGTTCCCAGCGGTAAAGTTTCCGTAAGGCGGGCGAATTTCTCAGCATTTGGATATACGCCCTGAAAATCTGTTTTGAAAACTCTTTGACCCCGCCCTGCGGCAGTTGCGTAAGGTTGAAATTGAGCCAAAAGTCGTTTTGTTCCATATACTTTGCCAACAATTGTTCAATAGTGCCGAAATACCTGTAAATAAGTATTTTAGATACGCCAGATTCTGCGGCAACGGCGTTGATGCCCACCGCCTCAAAACCCTCGCTCTCTACAATTCTTCCCACAGCGTCAAGTATACGTTTTTCTGTAAGATCTCTATCCTTAATCATAATTAAAAAAAATTAATGTTACTTTTCGGTTACAAAGATATGTTACTTTTAGGTAACAAACAAATTTTTTTGGTAAAAAACTCCGAAAAAATTTGCATTTTATGAAATATCTCCATACCTTAGCCGAAAAATAATACTTAATAAAATAAACAAAAAATGGCTTTTCTTTTAGATAAACAACTGCGGAATACATCTTTGTCGTTTAATGTATCCTTAGGAGTTCTCGTAGTATCACTTCCGCTTTTGATAACGCTTTTAGTCGTATTTGCAAAGGTAAGAAGTGCGGACGATTTTGCCGATAAACTCACCGACAAATATGTTGATATAATGCAGACGGCTGACGCTATGGTTATTGACGTTAATGCCGCAAACAAAAACATTACTTTGTATGCTCAGAATAAACAAGCAGAAAACCGTAATGTTGCTTTGGAAAATTGTCGTAAGGCTCAGGCAAAATTAGATGCTTTGTCAGGTTTTATCGACAAAGATATGGAAACTGCTATTCAGACTGATTTCCAATCATGTAAAGAAGGTTTTGAAAAGTTTCAAGCGATTGTTAATGCTAATTTGCAGGCAAACGGGGAAAGTGATATTTCTGAATTAGCGGGGTTGCGTGAAAAAATTTCAGTTTCGGCGGCATCACTTCAGACCTCTGCGGCAGCGGTTATTAAAAAGACTTCAGAGGCTCTTGCCCAAAATACTGAGGCATGTTTGTTAATAATTATAATCGGTATTTTAATTGCTGTTTTTATGTATTTGATAGCATCGCGAGATTTCAAAACACGTACTATCGTACCCTTGGAAGATAGTATTAAAAATGCTGTTAATCTTGCTAAGGGTGATTTGAATATAAAACCGACACGGTCTGATAACGGAGATGAAATCGCAATACTTAATAATGCCGTAGCCGATCTTGTTGATAATCTGAAAAATATTGTCAGTTCCGTTAAAAATTGTGCGGTGGAGATTGCTTATACGAGCGATGAGATGAATCGTGCAAGTCAGCAGATGAGTAATTCCGCAAACGATCAGGCGGCTTCTGCCGAAGAAGTCAGTTCTTCGATTCAAGAAATGTCCTCTTCAATTCAGCAAAATTCCGATAACGCCAAAGAAACACAAAAAATTGCTATCGAAACCTCTCATACAATTCAAGAGTATAGTGTTACTGCCGAAAAATCCACTAAGGCGATGCGTGATATTGCAGAAAAGATTGGTATTATTGACGAAATTGCATTCCAAACGAATATTTTAGCACTTAATGCAGCCGTTGAAGCGGCTCGCGCAGGTGAACACGGAAAAGGTTTTGCCGTTGTTGCCGCCGAGGTCAGAAAACTTGCTGAAAGGTGTGCTTTGGCAGCGAAAGAAATTGATTCCGTAAGTTCCGGCGGTCAATCGGTTGCAATTCAAACCGGAGATGCTTTTGCAAAGGCTTTGCCTAAGATGCAACGTACTACGACTTTGGTTCAAGAAATTGCTGAAGCGTGTCAGGAACAGGCCTCCGGCAGTGATCAAATTAATACAGCCGTTCAGAGGTTTAATGCCACGACACAGCATTTTGCTTCTATTTCAGAAGAGGTTGCAGCCAATTCGGATAAACTTAAAGAACAGTCTGATAACTTGTTATACATATTAGATTATTTTAAACATACGGATTAGTTTTAGAGATATATTGCAGAAAATTTGTTAAAAACTCGCCAAATCTAAAAAAAACAAATAGATTTGGCGAGTTTTGTTTTACAATTCAAAAAAAAAGTTCTACTTTTGTCCCTCAATTATAGAACAAAATGCAAGTAATTTACGAAGATAATCATATAATAATCGTTTCAAAAACGGTTAATGAAATCGTTCAGGGCGACAAAACGGGCGATGAAACCCTTATCGACAAGGTAAAAAAATACATTAAAGAAAAGTATAATAAACCCGGTGAAGTTTTTTTGGGGCTGACACACCGTCTTGACCGTCCGACGTCAGGAATAGTAATTTTTGCGCGGACAAGTAAGGCTTTGTCAAGACTCAATGCAATGTTCCGCGACGGCGAAATTCACAAAACCTATTGGGCGATAACCTCAAACCGTCCGAATGAAGACGAAGGAACACTCGAGGATTTCTTAAAGAAAAACGAAAAACTCAACAAAAGTTTTATCGCAAAACCTTCGGACAAAGAAGCAAAAAAAGCAATTTTGAATTACAAAATTCTTTCAGTTTCAGACCGTTATTACCTTTGGGAAATCAACCTTCTGACGGGTCGTCATCATCAAATACGTTGTCAGTTAGCCAATATCGGCTGTCCCGTAAAAGGCGATTTAAAGTACGGTTATCCGCGTTCTAACCCTGACGGCGGACTATCGCTTCACGCTCGGAAAGTCGAATTTATTCACCCCGTCAGCAAAAAAGAAATCTCCGTAACGGCAAAAGTTCCTAATGATAAACTTTGGGAATTTTTTGAAAAAGACGTTACCGAGGATTAAACCCTAAAACCGGCGACCAAAATATCGTCAACCTGTTTTTTCGAGCCTTTCCACTCGTCAAAAAACTTTTCTAAAATTACTCCTTGTTCTTTCATCGGAAGTTGGTGATTGTCAAGGAGTAGTTTTTTGTATATACTTTGACGGAGTTTGGCATTGTCTTTCTCGCTAAACTGCGAACAAAAACCGTCCGAAGATAAATAAATGCAGTCGCCTTCTTGAAGTTGGATTTTCGTCGAACCGAAAGGCTGTTCGTGAATATAAATACCAATCGGATTTTTTGTCGGTTTCAAAGAATACAACTCATTGTTTCTGATATAGTTAAGAGGAATATAGGCACCAGAATAATCAAGTTCCATAGTCTTACGGTTGATAACCATCAACGCCATATCCATACCGTCTTTTTGTGTGTTTTCAATCGTTTTTTGTTTCAAAAGCATTTTAATTTTTGCCCTAAGACCTTCCAAAATTTTACCTGCTTCAAATTCGCCTCTTGCAGCAATATCGTGCAAAGCCGAGGCTCCGAGCATACTCATAAACGCCCCCGGAACACCGTGTCCTGTACAATCTGCAACTACAACTATCTCATAATCAATATTTTCGTAACACCAATAAAAATCACCGCTGACAACATCACGCGGCTTATAAAGCACAAACCTATCAGAAAAACAATTTCCGAAAACCGTCTGCTCCGGCAAAACCGCCTGCTGAATTTTTTGAGCATACAAAATACTGTCAGAAATCTGCTTCTGCTGTTTGCTCAACTGAGCATTCAACCGCTTGACTTTCTTGTTGTTAAGAATCAAAATAACCACCATCGCAATACCCATCAACAGAATCAGACCCAAAAAATAAATCATATTTTTCTGCTCCGCAATCATCGAACTTTTTTCAGTATTCTCCTTGTTCAAATTGTCGATTGTACGTTGCTTTTTGTATTGCTCAGCCGAAAATTTTATGTTAAAAATCTTCTCCGTTAACTTTGTACCGAAAGCACTGTCGCTATAATTGATTTGTTCAAGATAAGTAGCCGCCGCATTTTGAAACTCCTCTTGGGCAAGATAAACGCCTGAAATGGCATTGTAAGCATTTTTTATACTAATCTGCCCGCCTTCAAATTTAGCACTTTCAAGGCTGAGTTTTCCGTAATAAAGTGCTGAATCATACTGTTGAATGTTAAGATAAATGTTTGACAAATTGGCATAAATACTTGCAAAAAGATCAAAGTCCGTTTTGACGGTTTCGTCATTAAGACACATATAATAAATACCTTTTGCCTTTTCTATCTGTCCGACAGCCTTATAATAATCACCGATAAATTTTTCAGCAACAACACACTGATTTCTCGACATTTTAGCATCTTGTCTTATTTTCAAGGCTTTTTGCAAATATTCCTCGGCAAGCGGATACCTTTGAGTCTCAGTAAAAACCCGTCCTAAATTAAGACAAGCGTATGCCATAACAGAAACGTTGCCAAGTTTTTCACCGTATTCAAGAGCCGGCATAAGATTGTCGTATGCCTTCTGATAGTTTCCCAAAACCAAATAGGCATTTCCCAAATTATTGTAAGCGTATGCAATATCCTCGGTGCTGTTATATTTCATCGCACTGTCAAGACCCATACTATAATAATCCAAAGCATCGGCATAATTTCCTATGTTTCTGTGGCAGACACCTATATAACTATATGCTTTGATAAGTTCTTTATAATTACCGCTGCGCTGAGCGGCTTCAAGAGCCTCCATACTAAATTTTATTGCTTCCTCCGGTTTGTAATTACGCAAAGCCCAAGTTATCTGATTACATATCTCCGCCTTACGAAAATCGTCAACCGATTGAGAAAGTTTTACAAGACTATCAATGTCCTGTCTATAATATTGAGCCTTAGAAATATAATTAATACTTCCCGCTAACAACAATAAAAATGTTAACACGGCTTTCACAATATTTTTCATAACTTAAACGTCATTAATAACAACGGCAAAATTAAATCAATTTTTCACAATGCAAAAATTTTGCCTGAATAATTTTTTTTTTTATTTTTGCCGTGTATTTTTTTTCTAAAATTATTAACACTATGAAAACTATAATCTTTATACTGATATTAGCGTTTATGACATTAAACGCCGGAGCGCAAATAACCGACACGTCTACAACGGTAGAAAATTCAACACCCGAAGATACTATTGCCGTAACAGAAAACGATACCGTTATTCTCCATCTGAAATACGAAGATATAGAAATTGACGGCGTATTAACGGATTATATGCACAAACTCAACAAGTTAGGCTACAAAAACGTCGGAATAGAAAAGGGCGTCGGAATACTTACGGCAAACATTATGGGCTGCAAAAACGCTATCGTAAACGTTGCTTCATCTCACGCTAACACAAAGGTTTACGCGGTTTCGGTATGTTATTGTTTTGCCCAAAAAGAAGAAGAATTAGAGGAGCGTTACAATAACATCATAAAAAATCTAACGGAAACATTCGGCGAGCCTGTGGCTGAAAACGACGGAAGTTTTTCAGAGTTTATTTATCCCGGATACGAATCCGGTTGGCGAAACGTAAAACTGATAAAAAACTGTATGTTCAAAAACGAATACGGACTTGCTAAAATAGCCGTTTTTCAACGGAATCTCTACACGTTGAACATTATTTACGCTGACCATGTCAACTACGAAGACGCTCTTAAAGAAAGACAACACAATAAACAAGGCGGTAAATAAATCATGATTGGTTTAAACAAGGTAATATTAATCGGCACTGTCGGCAAAAATCCTGAAACTCAATATATAAAAAAAGGATTCTCGAAAACTTCCTTTACTTTGGCGACGGACTCGGCAAACTATCTTCCTGACGGCAGAAAAGTTTCAGTAACGGAATGGCACGATATATGCGCCTACGGAGAATTGTCGGAATTTGCCGTGCAATTTCTCAAAAAAGGAGACTGCATTTTTGTAGAAGGCTGTCTGAAAACCCGTTACGTTACCTCAGAAAGCGGTTACCGTTACAAAATAACCGAAATTGAAAGCGAAAAAATCCAAATTATCGCAAGAAGTCAAAAAAACGCAAAGGCTCCGCTACCCGAAAACGAGGAAAAAATAGGCTCTGCAATTCCGAACTTTGATATGGGAGAAATTCCCGCTGCAAAAATCAAAGGCGGAGATTTTGACCTACCGTTTTAACCAATATTTTTTTTAACGTGAATAGTTTATTAACAGATATTATACTGAGTTTCAGATTTATAATGCCCTCTGACGGAATGTTTTTCGTTATCCCCGCCGGCATTATGTTTTTCGTGTTAATGCTTTTGTTTTGTCTTTCACTGTCAAGAAGCGCGATTTCGCAACTTAACTTAACTGACGCAAAAATCCTTCACAAAAACAAAAGCAAACAACGTTTATATACGTTTTATCAGCGCAAGGACAAAATAAAAGCCTCTGTTTCGGCATGTGAAATTCTTTTATCGCTGATTTTTGTTTTCTGCGCTTTTTCGCTCATAAAATCAGAATACAATGTTTTCAACGAAGAGTTTCCGCTGTTTGAATTTTACGGAGACACTACTTTTCAATATATCATAACGTTTGTAAGCATTGCGTTTTTACTTGTCATAACGATAGAAATCCCGACAAGAGTATATTCGGGAACTCAAAAAGAAAAATTTTTGCTCAAAACAAGTTGGCTGACCGATTTTATATATTCGATTTTTTCACCGTTTGTTTTCGTCAACGCCTATTCCAAAAACCGTAAAGAAAACAGCAACGGAGAAATTTCTGACGCTTTGAACTCCGGCAAAACAGAAATCGGCGAAAAAGAAATGCTCAGAAACATTCTTCAATTCGGCGACACTCAGGTAAAAGAAATTATGACACCGCGCCACAACATCGTCGCCGTGGAAAAGGACGAAAATTTCGCAACCTTAAAAAAACTTATCGTCGAATCAAATTTTTCGAGGATTCCCGTTTTTGAACATACTCCCGACAATATTTTCGGAATAATTTACGTAAAAGACCTTTTGAAATACATCTCTCGGGACAAAGATTTTGACTGGCGACGGCTTGTAAGAAAAATAAGTTATGTGTCAGAAAACAAAAAAATCTCCGACCTTTTGAAAGTTTTCCGTCAAAAAAAAATACACATGGCAGCAGTTTCTGACGAATACGGCGGAATTTCGGGACTGATAACAATGCAGGACATTTTGGAAGAAATCGTCGGCGAAATAAATGACGAATTTGACGAAACGCCCGAAGTTATGTTTAAGAAAATTGACGACAGTTATTATATTTTTGACGGCAAAATCATGCTGAACGATTTTTATAAAGCGTTATCGTTAGAAGAAGACTTTTTTGACGAGGTCAAAGGCGATGCAGAATCCTTAGCGGGCGTACTGCTTGAATTAAGGGGCGAATTTCCGGCTCCGGGAGAAAAAACATCGTACAAAAACCTCACTTTTATAGTGGAAGTTTTCAACAACAGACGCATCGAAAAAATCGGCGTAAAAATATCGAATCAATAAAACAAAAAAAATGAAAAAAATAATACAACTACTTGTTATAATGTTTTTTATGGTCTCCTGCGGAAGTTCACCGCAGCCAAAACCGAGGGGATATTTTAGGATTACGTTTCCTGAAAAAACGTATTCCGTTTACGATACTTCTGCCCTGCCCTACCGTTTTGAATTGCCCAAATACGGTTTTATGGAACACGAAAAATCGGCTCAGGGCGAAAAATACTGGACGAACATAGTTTTCAAGAATATGAACGCCAAAATTCACCTGACATTCAGTTTTCTTAACAAAAACCTTGACACGCTGATAGATGACTCGCACACGTTAGCCTACAAACACACCGTTAAAGCCGATGCGATCGAAAAAATTGCATATTTTAACGATACGACCAAAGTTTACGGTCTGCTTTATAATCTCAAAGGCAACGTTGCAAGTCCCGTACAGTTTTATATGACCGACAGCGTAAAACATTTTTTAAGGGGTTCGCTTTATTTCAACAGCACTCCCAACAAAGATTCGCTTTTGCCGTCCGTAGAATTTATCAGAGAAGACATAAAGCATATTTTTGAAACCTTAGAATGGAAATAAATTATGGCACAATTAGATAGAACGATTTCCGGCAAAGATTACCTCATCGGTTTTTGGCACATAGAAGAAAGCAGTGCCGAATTGTTAGAAAACATAAAGCCGTTTTTGGACGACGACGAACTTTCGCAATATTCGCAGTTCACGCACGAAAGACGGCGTTGCGAATGGCTCGCAAGCCGCAACTTAATTTATTCTCTGACGGGAAAATATCATAAGGTTTTTTACGAAGAATCAGGAAAACCGTACATCGAAACGGGTCAAAATATCTCAATAACACATAGTTACGATATAGCAGGCGTTATGATTTCGCCGCTAAAAAACATAGGACTTGATGTCGAAAAAATGAACCTCAGAATTTTGAAAATCGAACACAAGTTTATGGAAAAATCAGAAATTCAGGGGCTTAGACCTGACAACAAAATTCAAAGCCTTTACGTAAACTGGTGCGCCAAAGAAGCGATGTATAAAGCCTTCAATATCAAGGATTTTGACTTTAAAGACAATTTCCGCTTGGAAGCATTTCAGTATCAAACAGAAGGCGAAGTTCCGGGCAAAATAATGCAGGGCGGATTTCAAAAAAACTTTACAATCCGTTATCAAGAATTTGACGGTTATATGACCGCTTGGTGTGCGGAATAAAATTTCAAAAAAAAAAGCAATTATGACAATTTATCAAAAATATTTTACTTCGGGAGAAAAACACATTGCCGTTTTATTAGACCCTGACAAATTAACTGTCGAAAAAACAGCACATTACGGTTCTATAATCGAGAACTCTCCGGCGAGTATGATTTTCATAGGCGGCAGTCTTGTCAACAAAGACATCGAAAAAACTATCGAAATTCTAAAAAATGAAACTCAAAAGCCGGTTGTGATTTTTCCGGGTTCGGGCAGTCAGTTTTCCGACAAAGCCGATGCTTTGCTTTTTTTGAGCCTTATTTCAGGCAGAAATCCCGAATACCTCATCGGCGAACAGGTTAAAACGGCATATAAAATCAAAAAATCAGGAATTGAAACGATTCCGACGGGTTACGTTTTGATTGACGGCGGCACTGTAACCTCCGTTCAATACGTCAGCAACACAATGCCGATACCTTCCGACAAAACGGATTTAGCAGTCTCCACAGCCATAGCGGGAGAACTTTTAGGACTTAAATGCTTTTATTTGGAGGCGGGAAGCGGTGCCAAATTTCACGTCAAAAAAGAAATTATTTCGGCAGTAAAGCAAAACGTTTCAAGCCCAATAATCGTAGGCGGCGGAATAAGAAGCATAGAAACCGTCAGCGAATTGTTTTCCTCAGGTGCTGACATCGCAGTAATCGGAACGGCATTCGAGAACAATCCGGATTTTTTTAAGACTTCAAGAAACGTTTTGGTCTAAAATTGTTAAGCGGATTTTGCGAAAGTTTTCAAACGTTTTCTTTCGCAAAATTCAAGATAACGGTTGCACTGTTGAATCTTATCGTACCCTAAAAGAACGCCTAAAATAAAATCTTCTTCCGGCGTATATTCGTTGAAAGGTTTGTCGCCGATATGCTTTATAACCTCAATACACTCTTTTGCACCGAAAAAAATATTTATTTTTGACGGAGAAACCTGACGGGTAAGGAAATCAATTCCGGCAAGTTTCAACCTTGTTTCTGCCTCAAATCTGTTTTGAGCGGGTAAAGTGTGAAGAATAAGTTTCCTCAAACCTTTTTTGTATTCATAAATATGATGTGCAAGTACTTTCATTTTTAGTGCAACCGTTAACTTTGAAAAAAGAACTATAATTCAGGAGTAATTTGAGTCGTCCAAGCGGCGATTCTGTCTTCTGACAATTCAGCCTGATTGTCATAATCGAGGGCAAGTCCTACGAATTTACCATTCTGAACCGCCGTTGAAGCATTGAAAGAATAACCCTCAGTAGAGGTTTCGCCGATGATTTTTGCGCCTGCATTTTTAGCGGCATTATAAAGTTCTGCCATTGCGTTAACGTATGTGTCAGAATAACTGAATTGGTCGCCGACACCAAAAACAGCAACCGTTTTTCCGGAAAGATCAACATCTTTAAAAGCCGGCAAAAAACCGAACCAGTCATCTTGAAGTTCGCCGTCACCCCAAGTTGAAGATCCGAGTATCAGATTGTCAAACCCAAGCAAATCGTCTTTTGAAGCCGCGCTAACTTCTTTTACTTCAACACCGCCGAGTTTTGCTGAAATAGTTTCTGCCGCCTGAGCAGCATTGCCCGTTGTAGAGCCGTAAATAATAACCGTTTTTTTCATGTCAAAAGTTTTTTTAAAATTTTACGGCGGCAAAGTTACGGCGAATTTTATTTCAGCACAATCGTTAAAATTAGGTATTTTTCACCGAAAAAATACTTAAAAATAGGTAGAAAAAATTTTTTTATTTCCGCTTTTGTAAAAACTTTGCGTATTCCGTCGCCGCCAAAAGGAAACAACCCGTGCCGTAATTTGTATGCGTTTTAGGATTCGGGGCATAAAAATAACAGTTTCTTTCAGGCGTGGTGAAAATATATCCGACCATAAAATCTTCTTGAACGGCAATTTCAGAAAGATATTTCCAAGCCTTTTCGATTGTCGGAAGATAGGTTTTACGGTTTAAAATTCCGTTATTAACACCATGACACAGAGCGTAAAGAAACAACGCCGTGCCGGAGGTTTCGTAACCGGGCGTCAGAAGGTCGTCAGAAAGACAGTTTTGCCAATAACCTTCCGCTTTTTGTAAGTTTTTCAACGTGTCCGCCATCGCGGTAAATCTATCAAGAAAGACTTTTTTGTAACGGCTTGTGTCAGGCAGATGTTCAAAAACTCTTGCAAATGAGGCAATTACCCAACCGTTGCCGCGAGACCAAAAAAGTTTTCCGCCGGACTTCGGACTACGACAATACGGATATTTGTATTTTTTGTCGCGGTAATAAAGGTGTGCGTCTTTGTCATAAAACTGACTGTCAAAAAACGTAAAATATTCAAAACATTTGTCTAAATATTTTTCATTTTTGGTAAGAGCGTAAAGTCTTGTAAAAGAAGGCATTGCCATAAAAAGAGCGTCCATCCAATACCAAAAATCGTTTAATTGAAGACGCGTCTGAAAATCAATGACTTCAAAAGCGCGTTTTGTTTTTTTTTCGTCGGGGTCTTTTTCGTTGAGGTCAAGATAAACCTGAAAACAAATTTGATAATCGGCAAACAAAACGTTTTGCTCAACTCTCAGGGGCGTGCGGTAACGCCAGCGCAGAGTGTTAGGCTCTTTTGCGCCTTTCCAACCATTATGCTCCGCCCAACGGATAGTATAATTGAGAAGTTTTTGATTTTCAGAGAGTTTACATAATTCGAGATTGCCGACATGATACACGGCGTAATCCCAAAAAGCATCAGTTATATAACTTTCCCGACATTGATAAGCGGAGTCTACTTTGTAGGCAAGAGTTAAGACTTTTTGCACTTTTTTTAAAGTTTTGCCGCTTTGCGCTACGGCACAAAACGGCAAAACTAAAAATATGACTGATAAAATTTTATTCATTAACGAACTTTTAACGTGAATGTAAATTCCATGTTTTTAGCCTCGATTCTGTATTTTTCAAGCGGCATTGCGCCCCAAGAATCTATACCCGCAACTCCTTGATTTTTAAAGTCAACGGTAACGGCATAGAAATCGTTTTCAGGCAAATCAACGGTGTGTTTTTCACCGCGTTTTTCCTGCGAGAGGTCTTCAACGGAATAAGGCATAATCGAAAATTCAAAATTTTCTTTGCCTTTGAGAATGTTAAAACCTTTACCTTTGTTGTTAAGCACCTCTAAACTCCTTGTATCACAACGGTTTGAACATTCTTGCGGTGAAGGATACGAGAAAAACATTTTTTCGGGTGTTGAATTGTAACGTCCGACAAATGCCGCAGTTTTTCTGTCAATATAATTCTCAAAAGGTCCTCTGCCGTACCATTCTACGTTTTTGAAATCTTTGTTGACTTTGAATTTAACACCGAACCTCGGCAACAAAGGCAACCCTGCAACGCCCTTTGTATCAAGTTTTTCGGTGATTTCAACAACGCCGTCAGCCTTAACTAAGTATTCGATTGTAACTTCGGTTTTAGTGTTTTTCAACGCATAAACCGCCGAAACTTTTACGCCGCTGTTTTTAACGACTTGTGAGGTAAAATTAACAAGTTCAGGTTTTTCGGTGTCGAGTTTCCAATTTTTGCAACGCTCGTGCATGTGGTTTCCGAAATCGTTGTCCGTCGGCGCACGCCAAAAATTCGGGGTTACGCCTTCTTTCAATTCTATGTCGTTAACTTTTGATAATGAACCGTTTTTTTTGTCAAAAACGGCTACCGTAGAATTTATGTTGATTGCAACTGATAATTGAGAACCGTCTTCTGTAATTTTGGCTTTCATTTTTGACGGTTTTGTTGCCGTTACTGAGGGTGATTTCAACAAAAACTGTTCTCTTGCGAGTTCTTCACGAGCGGCAATTCCGTTTGAAGTCGCTTTTTTGGTTATGAAACTAACGTTCATAAAGTATTCTTTATCAGCCTCATACTTAAAATTGTCGAGTTCAGCAATTTTGATTGCTTGTCTTGCAAGAGGTTGAATTGCAGGGCAGTCAATTTCGATAATTTTTTCTATGTTGCCGTTTTCAAGCACTTCGCATTTAACCAAAAAGTTGCTTAAATCGGTGAAAAGATAATTGTTGAAAATTGTCAGCGCATTGTCAGCGGTAGAAAATTTACAGTCAATGTTTTGATAATTATACTTTACCTGATAAAGAGCCGGATGCGGGGTGCGGTCGGGGTTAACGATACCGTTCATGCAGAAGTTTTGGTCTGACGGAACGTCTTTCGGACCGAAGTCGCCGCCCCAGCCCCAATAGTTTTTACCGTCTTTTGTTTTAACGATTCCTTGGTCAACCCAGTCCCAAATAAAACCGCCTTGAACCTGATAACTCGTTTTAAACAAGTCCCAATATTCGTCAAAACCGCCCAATGAGTTACCCATTGCGTGAGCGTATTCGCAAAGAATCATAGGACGCGGTTTTTTCTGTTTTGCGTAGTCAAAACAATATTGCCAAGCATACATCGGACAAACGATGTCGGTGTTGCGGGCTTCTCCTGCGGGTTCGTACTGAACGGGACGGGTTTTGTCGAAAGCTTTCAGGCTGTCGTAACAAGCCTCGAAATTAGAGCCGTTGCCAGCCTCGTTTCCGAGCGACCAGATAATAACCGAAGCGTGATGATAATCACGATAAGCCATACGCATAACTCTCTGAATGTGAGAATGTTTCCAAAGCGGAACACCTGCTATGTTTTTAGGTCCGTAGATAAGACCGTGAGATTCGAGATTTGCCTCGTCAACCAAGTAAATGCCGAGACTGTCGCAGAGTTTATACCAATACGGGTCGTTAGGATAATGACTTGTTCTGACAGCGTTGATATTGTATTTTTTCATCAGGAGAATATCTTGAAGCATTGATTCTCTGGTGATTACGTGTCCCGTGTATTGATCGTGTTCATGACGGTCAACACCACGGATTAAGAGTTTTTTACCGTTGATTTTCAAAACGCCGTCCTCGATTGAAACTTTTCTGAAACCTATGTCAAAAGTCATAAATTGTGGTTGTTTTGAACTTTCGTTTTCGAGGCTGACAACAAGTCTGTAAAGTTCGGGAAATTCGCCCGACCAAAGTTTTGCGTTATTAACCTCCAATGTAAGTGTTTGGTTTTCAGTGCTTGAAGGTTTTATCTTTTTGATACTGAGATTTTTTTCTGCAACTTTTTCTCCTTTATAATAGAGTGCAGCCGAAATATCTGCGTTTTCTTCTTTTTCATAGTGATTCTCAATGATATAATCAAGAGTTACGATACCTTTTTTCAAGTCAGGTATTTCGGAGGTTATTTTAACGTTTTTGATGTGCGCTTTCGGTCTTGAATAAAGGCAAACGTTTCTTTCGATACCGTTTAAGCGGAAAAAGTCCTGATCTTCGAGATATGAAGCGTCAGACCAGCGTAAAATCTTAAATGCCAAAACGTTATTGCCTTTTTTCAAGAATTTTGTGATGTTGAACTCTGCTGCGAGTTTAGAGTCTTCTGAATAACCTGCGTATTTGCCGTTGACGTAGACGAAAAGCGCACTTCTTGCACCGTCAACTTGTAAGATAACTTCTTGGTTTTCAAATTTTTCGGGCAGCGTAAATGTTTTTCTGTAAACGCCTGTCCAGTTATTCTCGAAAGGTACCTCCGGCGGTTTGGGATCCCAACTAAAATCGTAAGAAACGTTGGTGTAAATCGGATAACCGTAACCGTTCATCTGCCAGTCGCCCGGCACGAGAATTTGTCCCCAAGAATTGTCGTTAAAGCCCTCGTTTTCAAAGCCTTGCGGCACTTTTGACGGGTCGTTGGCAAAAAAGAATTTCCATTTGCCGTTAAGATTAATGTAGTATTCTGACAACTCATTGTCTTTCAGTGCGTTTGACTTGTCAGAATACACGAACCACGAAGCATGCATTGACTCGCGGTTTTCTTCCGTTATGTTAGGGTCGCATGCCTGAATAGGGAGTTGTTGCGCCTTTGTGTTTAACGAAAAAAGCGTTAAAAACGCCGCAAAAAAATTGATTGTTTTTTTCATAATATCTGCAAAAATTTATTTCTGGCAAAGATATATAAAAAAATTATTTTTCGGTCTTTATCTTTTCATCTTCATGACGTTTTTTGTCCAACTGCCACGAATTGAAAAGGTTTTGACAAATAATATAAAAGCCGCTGCATAAGGCACTTAACGGGTCAAGATATGTTCCGGCAACCCAAATTGAAAATATCGTATTTTTTTGACCGATACTTTGTCCGCAAGAAACTCTTTCGTCGAATTTTGTGCCGATAATTTTACCGACAGTATACAAAACTATACAAATTATCAAACTTGCTATTGCCATCAAAACATCAATATGATAATTTTCAGGAGCATCGACAATTGATTTTACCGTTCTTGCAACAAGTACGACGATAGAACACGCCCAAATGTAAAACGATGAACTTGAATATTTTTTCAAAAAGTCATGGGCTTTCGGCAAAAACTTTTTTAACCCCTCAGCCAAAATCATCGGAAAAACTAAAAGCGGAAAAACTTTTTGAATAATCGTCAAGAAACCTTCTAAAAACGTCATTCCTTTTGCTTCAATCAGCGGAAAAACCGACGGAATGATTAACGCCGCCGCAACATTTGCTAAAATGGTGAAACTTATAATGTTAGGAGCGTTTCCGCCGAGTTTTGTCGTAACGACTACGGCAGAGGTTGCAGTAGGACACATTATAATTACCATGACGGATTCTGCTAAAATTTTGTTGAAAGGAGCAATCGCCAAATATGCCCCTAACGCGCCGAAAACTATAACTGCAAGTAACAAAAAGTGAACTTTTTTAAACTTTATTTCCTTCATACTTACCTTTGAAAATGCTAAGGTCAGCATTATGAACATTGCAGTCGGCAATATAAAAGCAAATTGGTGAAAGAAGTCATAAAATATGCTTCCGGTTATAATTGCAATCGGAAGTGCGTGATTTTTAATAAATTGAAAAAAAGTATTCATACCTTGAAAAAATTTCTGCAAAATTACAAAAATAATCTTTAATTTTACAGCGAAAAATGTTAGAATTAATAATATGCAACAAACCGACCTTATTTTATCGCCCGAAGAGGCTTTTTATGAAGAATTGTTTTTGAAAAAAGCCGCTGATAGTTTAGGCGTTGACATACAAGACATTACGGACTGGAAAATCGAAAGAAAATCCGTCGATGCTCGTAAAAAACAAATCCTTATAAATATGAGGATTGCTTTGTTTTTTAAAGGTGAAAAACAAGAAGATATAAGTCAAAAATATCATTACGGAGATGTTTCAAAAAAGCCGTCCGTTGTAGTTGTCGGAACGGGTCCTGCGGGACTTTTTGCGGCTTTGCGCCTTATTGAACTCGGCTTAAAACCCGTGGTTTTGGAGCGCGGAAAAAACGTTCATGACAGAAAACGCGACATCGCTGCCCTTAACACCAAACATATTCTTGACGAGAACTCTAATTATTGTTTCGGTGAAGGCGGTGCGGGAACTTTTTCTGACGGCAAACTTTACACAAGAAGCAACAAACGCGGCGATATTTCAAGAATTTTGGAGATTTTTAACATTCACGGTGCTGACGAGAGTATTCTTTACGAGGCGCGTCCGCATATCGGGACGGATAAGTTGCCGAAAATAATTTCTACGATGCGACAGAGAATTTTAGACTCGGGCGGCGAAATTTATTTTTCGTCAAGAATGTCTGATATGATAATCTCTGACGGAAAAGTCAATGCAGTAGTAACCTCTGACGGAAAAGAATTTTCAGCCTCGGCGGTTATTCTTGCAACAGGTCATAGTGCCGAAGACGTGTACAGACTATTAATGTCAAAAGGCGTGAAACTCGAACCGAAAGGTTTTGCTATGGGTGTCAGAGTGGAACATCCGAGAGAACTTATTAACGAAATTTTTTATCACGGTTCTTCCTCAGAATACTTGCCGACAGCAAGTTATAGTTTGGTAACTCAGGTTAAAGACCGTGGCGTATATTCGTTTTGTATGTGTCCGGGCGGACAAATTGTCCCGAGCGCAACGCAAAAAGGTTACAATCTTGTTAACGGAATGTCTGCCGCCGCACGCCGCAATTATTGGTCAAATTCGGGAATCGTCGTTGAAATACGACCTGAGGATTTTCCGATGTTTTCGCCCGAAAATCCGCTTTGCGGTCTCGATTATCAACAAGAAGTAGAAAGACTGACTTTTGTCAACGCCGGCGGAACGCAAAAAGCACCCGCTCAACGTCTTACGGATTTCGTTAAGGGCAGAATTTCGGGTTCGTTGCTTGAAAGTTCGTTTGTACCCGGATTAGTTTCTTCGCCGGTGCATTTTTGGCTGCCTGAATTTATAAGTTCAAGATTAAGAGACGGTTTCAAGGATTTTGACAGAAAAATGAAAGGCTTTTTGTCGGAAGAGGCAATGGTTTTGGCTACCGAAAGCCGGACATCATCGCCGGTTAGAATCGTAAGAGACGAAACAACAATGAATTGCATTAATTTAAAAAATCTTTTTCCATGCGGCGAAGGTGCCGGTTATGCCGGAGGAATCGTCTCCTCGGCAATGGACGGCGAAAAAGCAGCCGAAGCAGTGAAAAAAGTTTTGGATTTGTAGAAAATTGTTTCTAAATTCGTCAAAAATTTTATCACAAGAAAATTATGGCAGAAAATAAAAAAATATGGAAACCCGGAACTTTGTTGAACCCCGTTCCGGTGGTAATGCTCAGTTGCGGAGACATTAACGGCAAAAAAAACATCATAACCGTTGCTTGGGCAGGAACAATTTGTTCTGACCCACCGATGGTTTCCGTTTCAATCAGAAAATCAAGATTTTCGCATCAAATCATAAAGGAAAGCGGCAAGTTTGTCATCAACCTTGTCAGCGAAGACCTCGTGAAAGAAACCGATTGGTGCGGCGTAAAATCCGGCAGCGATACCGATAAATTCGCTCAAATGAATTTGACCGCCGAAAAAGCCGAAACATCTGATTTGCCTATTATAAAGGAATGTCCCGTTAACATCGAATGTACTGTTACTCAAATACTTGAACTCGGCAGTCATGATATGTTTTTGGCAAAAGTAGACTCGGTAAGTGTCAGGGAAGATTTAATTGATTCGAGCGGCGCAATGGATTTGAAAAAAGCAAAACTTGTTGCTTATTCTCACGGCGAGTATTTTTCACTCGGTGAAAAACTCGGTTCGTTCGGGTATTCTGTCAGAAAAAAGAAATAAGAATTATGAGTTTTTTATCAAAGATTTTTAACGGCACGACACCGCAATACGGTACGGCGGGCATAAAATTCGGCAGATTTTCTGAACCCGCCGAAACTGCTGAACTCTACGATATGCGTACTCAGTCGGAAGAATTGTTCGACAATGGTAAATTTTTGGACGCATACGTGGTGTATTTCAACTATTTACAGGAACTCGGAGGACCGGCTGTTCTGCTCGAAATAGACGAGGCTACCGGAAATCTTACTTTCAAACTGCTTCAAGGTTCAAAAATCGTCAGCGGATATATCAGCGACAAAGAAGTTTGGGCTGAATCGGTGGTTGCAAAATTTTCAGAACCCGACATTACGCTTTTGAGATTTTTGTTAGGGAAAAACAACGATTTGGTTTATTCAAAATTTGCCTTAAACGGTGATTCTATAATCCTTAGTCAGCGTTGTCCGATAAAAGATCTTTCACCGACGGCTTTTGCGGATATGCTTTCGGAAATTGCCATCGTCTCTGACGGTCTTGACGAAATGATTGAAGCCGAATTTCCTTTTATCATTCCAGTTGATTATGAGAATATTATCCCGCTTTCTCAAAAAGAGACACTCACCAAAACGGAATATTTGAGACAGTGGCTCAAAGATATGTTTTCGCTAATCGAAAAAATAGAAAATGAGCAGACAAAATCTTACGTGGTTTTGGGTTGTATTTTCAAAATTTTGTACTTGATTTCGCCGGAAGGTTTGTTGCTGAGCCGGTTTCGTAAAATTTTAATCCGCTATGCCGATTGTGCTGACGACGAAGACAACAGGGCTGAAAACAATTACAAAATGTTAGCGGAACTCAAAAAAATCAGCGAACTTTCTGACGAAGAAATCGAAAAATCTCTTTTCAAGACATATACGGTTTTTCCTGAGGCTGACTATCAGAGTTTTTCGGAGATGGCAAACTCCATTGCTCAAATGTTGAGCCTGCCGGTGAATTGCGTCAAAAAACGTATGAAACATCTCGTTGTTCCGATGTGTGAATACATTGTCGGAATACACCTTTATAAACACGGAATGCCGGAGGCTGCAAAAGAATTATTGCTGCTATTTTGGAGAGTTTTAAATCCTGATTTCTTTTACGGTTTGGGTTTTGAAAACGTGCTTTATAACGAAAATTCTTCGCAGTTTCTAAAAGGCAGGATAATTCAGGAAATCGAAAACATAAACAACAAATATTCAAGCGTTTATCAAGGATTTTCGTTTGATTTTTCAGAACTTGATTTTGCCTCGGAAGAGGACTTTGCGTATTCGTTTCTGTTTGAATTTAAGAACTTACAAATTACGGACTGATTATGGCATACAACACACTTTTGACGGCGGGAGATGCCATCGTAAAGATTTTAACGCCTTGGGGCAACGGAACAGGTTTTCTCTTAGGCGATTACGAATTGATTGTAACTAACAGACACGTCATTCAGGGCTGTCGTGAGGTTATCATTATGTCGGAAAATTTTAAGAAAAGAACTGTAAAAGTACTTTATGCCGACCCGTTGTACGACCTTGCTTTTTTGGAAATTCCCGAAGGCGTTGCAATCGGCAGTCTTCAACTTGCTTTTGAAGATTATCAGATAACGCAGGGCGAGCCTATTCTTGCAGTCGGACACCCGCTTAACTTAAATTATACCAACACAAAAGGTATAGTTTCAAAGGCTTCGCGGTTGATGGGCGGAATTAATTATATTCAGACCGATGCGGCGATTAACCCCGGAAATTCGGGCGGCCCGCTTCTAACGAGTGAAGGTTTGGTTATAGGCGTTAACACCTTTATAATGGCGGCGGGACAAAATCTCGGTTTCGCGTTGCATTTCTCGTATTTGAGGCAGACGTTGGAGGATTACAAAAAAGTGAAATCCGAATACGCCGTAAGATGTTCGTCATGCACGAATATCGTTACTGAAAGCGCACTCAGAAACGGTTATTGTCCGTACTGCGGCGTTAGAATGGACGAAGAGGATTTCGACGGAAAACTTTATCTTCCCGGTCATACGAGCAAAAAAATTGAGGAAATAATCAAGAAAATGGGCTACAACCTCAATATGGTTCGTGAAGGCAAATACGATTGGACGATTGAAGACGGAAACCTCAAAATCGCCATTACACACCGTCCTGACATCAATTATGTTTCGGCAGAATGTGTGCTTTGTAAAATTCCGACCGAAAAAATTCTACGCGTTTATGAGTTTTTGTTACGACAAAACTACAAATTGCCGCGTATGATGTTCAGCGTTGAAAAAAGTTACGTGATAATGACTACTTCGTATATCAAAGATTCTGATTTTCACATAGATACAGGTTACGAACTGTTTTCAAAATATATCAATAATTGTCATCGTTATTGCGACATACTTATTGAGCGGTATTATTGTCAACCGGCAGAAACGGAGGAATAAAAAAATGAAAGAGTTTACAGCGGTTTTAGCCGTTTTTGTTTTGACGATATTTTCGCAGTGCTTGTCGCCGAATCAAAATGCGGAGAGACAAATTTGTGATTCAACGGTTTCGTTGAACGGAAAAGTAAAACGTGTTGACTATTTTGATTCGCAAAAAAGAATTGTAAAATACGACGCTTTTTTTCAGGATACGACTACCGAGAAATGGATACTTTCGGCGGTTAACGAAATTTATTACACCAAAAGCGGCAAAATTGCGAAAGAAAGACTATCAGTCCCTAATCAGTACTTAGAAATTCGTCCTTTGGAGTTGGATTCGTTTGTTTATGACGAAAAAGATTTGAAAACAGAATCGGTACATTTGGTTTCGGGCGGCATTTCTGACAAATGGACAAAAGTGTCAAGACATGTTTTCAAATATTTGAAAAACGATACGTCGGTTTTTTCAGAATCTATTTTTTACTGGGACATCGAACAGCAAAAATGGATTGTCAGAAAAGAAAATTATTATGAATATGACACTTTTGGCAGAGTATCTTCGCTTTTGACGTATGAAAGAGACAAATATGACACCTCGAAAGTGCAGAAAAATTTTCAGGAGTTTTTTTATCCTGACGATGACGGAATGAATCCTTATTTATATTAATCAAAAAAAATAAAAAAATGACTTTACTCGGAATTATAGGAACGCAGGAAATAATTTTTATCCTGATAATAGTTTTAGTGCTTTTCGGGGCGAAAAAAATTCCCGAACTTATGCGCGGACTCGGCAAAGGCGTAAAAGAGTTCAAGGACGGCATGAACGGTCTTGAAACGGACAAAAATACAGAAACAGAAAAAAAGACTACGGAGCAAAAAACAACTTCTGAAAATTAATGGAGAAAAATCAGTCGGGAAGTTTTTGGGAGCATTTGGACGTATTGAGATGGGCTTTGATACGGTCGATTGCTGTTTTGAGCGTTTTGGCGGTAGTGATATTCAGTTTCAAGGAATTTCTTTTTGACGGGATAATTTTTGCTCCGTCGCGGGAGGATTTTATCGTTTTCAAACTTTTTGACGATATGGAAATTAAGCCCGTAACTATCATTAATACAAAACTTTCCGCGCAACTTTTTATTCATTTGAGTACTTCGTTTTATTTTGCGCTGATTGTCGGTTTGCCGTATATTTTGGGCGAAATTTGGTTTTTCTTAAAGCCGGCTCTTTATGAAAAGGAAAAAAAACTCACGGTAAAAGCCTTGTTTTTTATGACTTTGCTGTTTTATACGGGCGTTTTGGTTTCGTATTTTTTGATTTTTCCGTTATCCGTAAATTTTTTGGCGAATTATCAGGTTGCCGCTCAGGTTGACAATCTCGTTGACCTTGACAGTTATATTGATACTTTAATAAGTCTTACGCTTTCGCTCGGAGCGGTTTTTGAGTTGCCGGTTTTGGCGTATTTTTTGTCGAAAATCGGGATTTTGTCGTACAGTTTTATGAAAAATCACCGCAAACATGCTTTTGTAGTTGTGCTTTTTTTAGCGGCGATAATCACTCCCGGAACGGATATTTTCACGATGCTTTTGACGGCTCTGCCGCTGCAATTTGTTTACGAAATTAGCGTGGGGATTGTTAAGAGGAATGAAACCCTCACAGCCTGAAATCCACCTCTTCTTTCTCCCAAACTCCTTTTACATCTGCGACTACGCATAATTCTTTGCGTAAATTTTCTACATTAATGCTTAAAAATTCTTTATGCGGAACGGCTAAAATTATTGCATCGTATTTTTTACCGTTCGGTATTTCGTTTAAAATCCGTATAGAACAATCTTTTTCTGCGATTGGGTCTACAACATCAATAAAAGTGTCGTATTCGTATAATGTGTGGTAAATGTCAATGACTTTCGTGTTTCTGATGTCGGGACAATTTTCTTTGAATGAGAAGCCGAGAATCAAAATGTCAGCACCTTTTATGAGTATGCCTTTTTTGTTCATTTTTGTTATGACGTTTTCAGCAACGTAACTACCCATTCCGTCGTTTAGTTGTCGTGCGGCGGTCATAACCCTCGGTAAAACGCCGTAAACTTTTGCCTGCTGAATCAAATAATACGGGTCAACCGAAATGCAGTGTCCGCCGACAAGTCCGGGCGAAAACTTCAAGAAATTCCATTTTGTAGACGCCGCTTTTATAACTTCCTGAGTGTCAATACCTGCGGCATTGAAAATTTTTGCAATCTCGTTCATAAAGGCAATGTTGACGTCCCGTTGACAGTTTTCAATAATTTTTGCAGCCTCGGCAACTTTTATCGTCGGGGCTTTGTATGTGCCGTTTTTTAAAACCGAATTATACAGAGAATCAATAATTTCCAAGGCAAAAGAAGATGAACCGGAAGTAATTTTTACGATATTTTCAGTCGTATTGACTTTATCGCCCGGATTAATTCTTTCGGGTGAATAGCCGACAAAAAAATCAATATTTAGTTTTTTGCCGCTTACATTTTCTAAAACGGGGACACATTCATCTTCCGTAACTCCCGGATAAACAGTGCTTTCGTAAATGACAAAGTCGCCTTGTTTTAGAATTTTTCCGACGGTTTCGGTGGCTTTCAACAGCGGTTTTAAGTCGGGACAATAATTTTTATCAACGGGTGTGGGGACGGCGATAATATAAAAATTACAGCCCGCAATTTCTTCGGGATTATCAGTACATAAAAAAGGCGGATTATCCGCCTTAATTTTTTCTATTTTTGCCGTATCGGTGTCAAAACCGACGACATCGTATTTCGTTGCAAATAATTCCGCTAAGGGTCTGCCAACATAACCTAAGCCGATAATGCAAATTTTTTTCACCTTTGTTTATAATTTAAATTCTTCCGTACTCTCTCTGAATCGTTTTGCCTGGTCGTCAAGTTCCTGAGCCGAAACCGCAAGTTCCTCGCTCGCTGCGGCGTTAGCCTGAATCGAATTGTTAAGTTGCTTAACGTTTTCATCAATCAGCGAAATTGACATAGCCTGATTATTGCCCGCCTCGGCGATTTGATTAATCATTTCGGCACTTTTGTCAACCTCCGGCAAAATTTCAGCAAGTTTTGAGTGTGCCGTCTCGGTACTCTGAACAGTGTTTTGTGCGCTTTCGATAATGTCTGTTGCAGAATTTTTACATTTTTCGGCAAGTTTTCTGATTTCAGCGGCGACTACCGCAAAACCTTTACCGTGTTCACCGGCACGTGCCGCTTCAACCGCCGCGTTAAGTGCCAAAATATTGGTCTGAAAGGCAATGTCGTTGATGATTTCGATTTTTTCAGAAATGTTTCTTACTGCCGTAAGATTTACATTTTGTGTTACCTGAATGTTTTCTACATCGTTTTTGATTTTGTCGGCAATGTTGGCTGCAATCTGACGTTTTTCAGCGTTTCCGTTGATTTCACCCAAAATATAGTTGATTGACTGTACGATTTGATCAGCTGTTGCCGCCTGTTCGTTGGAGTTTTGAGAAAGCGACTGAGTGGTACGGCTGATTTCAGCACTCGAATTTTGAATGTTCTCCGACCCCTCAAAAACTTTGTCTAACATACCTCTGAGATTGTCAGCCATTTTGTAACAAGCCGCCAAAATGCCGGTTGCACGGTGAGAGTTTTTCTCCGAAATTCGCAAATCGCCGTCAGCCATCTTATTGACAACCTTTTCTACGTCGGCAGGTTCTCCGCCGATAGACCGTAAAATCTTGTTAACAAAGACGTTAAGAACTAAAATCATTATCGCCATTACGACGAGCAAAGTTATAAAAAGTATAACCGAGGCTCTTTGTAATTTTGCATATTTGTCGCTGACGGGATACACAAAAGTTATGTATGCCTTAGCATAATTATTATAAAGGTATTGGATTTCATAATCTTCGCCTTTTTGTTCAAAAATAATTGTTTTGATTTCCGTGTTTTTGTTTCTTGAAATTTCAGTATAAACGGCATCGGGAATTGTGTGTCCTCTTTTCGATTCCGTTCCTGCAACCTCGCGGTTTTCTAATGCGCTGAGCCACAGCGAAAAACCGTTATCAAGAATATTGGAAGTAGTATATTCTTTGTTTTGAGTCATCAAAACGTTCATTTCCGTACCCGTAAAATACATTCCCCTTGTTTCACCGTTTATTTTTATAGGCGTGTAAAAGGCGAGAAATTTTTTGCCGATAATGTCAGCAACGCCTTCAAATTTTCCGCCCGCTTCAATTGCCTGAACAACAGGGCTTTCGTATGTCAACACAGTTCCTAATGCGTCTTTGCCGCTGTCATCTTTTATCGTCGTCGCTATTCTGACATATCCGGAAGTGGTTTTCTGAAAAATCGTGAAATGACTTCCCGTCTTTTGGGCGATAAGTCTTGCAAGGTCGGAGTTTTGAACAGTATGTCCGCCTAACTTCCAAAGTTTTGTTACAGAGCCGTTTTGCGTAACGGTTTCCTCAAATTCCTGAAAACCGCCCATAACGGAAACCATAACATCGGCATTAGAGAGTAGTAGATTGTTTTTTTCTGCATTTGATTTCTCTAACGTGTTCAGCATAGCCGCCGTAGATTGAAGTTCCATACCTACGGATTGTTCTATTGCACTTGAAAGCACTTTTCGTGTTATTGTCGTTACTATCGAAAATAGGGCGATAATAAAGAGAACACCCATTGCTATTATAATAAGTGTAAGTGTTTGCTTTAAGCCTAATGATTGTAGTTTTGCCATAACTTCCTTTTTTATTTATTAAATATATTGCAATATTGGCAAATTCTGTGCAAAACACCAAATTTTTTTATGTTTTTTTTAATTATTTTTTAATAAAAAAAATCACTTTTTTTTGTACAACGTAAAAAAATTATTCGTAAATTTGCAACCGTAAAAAGGAAACAATTTTATTTATTCATTAATTTATAAATTAATTAAACACAATGATTAAATTAGGTATCAACGGTTTCGGCCGTATCGGACGTATGGTTTTCCGCGCAGCAGTAGAAAACTTCGGTAAAGACATTCAAGTTGTAGGTATCAATGACCTTTTGGATGCTGATTATTTGGCTTACATGCTCAA
>JAFPZK010000014.1 GCA_017417315.1 Bacteroidales bacterium | reverse complement strand
TTTTGTCCCTGTTCCAAATAGTTTCAACAGACTTCCTCAAATCGGAAGTTCCAATCAAACTATTTAGCATACAAAGACTTAACTTAATGTCGTCAACATTTCTACCTATTTTTTCAAAGTCGCAGAAGAAATCCAATGTTTGGTTGGTTTCTTTTAATTGCGAAATGAATAAATTGAAATCTTTCATTACCACCATTCTAATGATTGTTTTTTTGCTTTTTTTGATATTTGTTTTACTTTGTCAGTATTGTACAAAACAAACTCTTCTCCCGTAGCGCAAATATCATAATATCTTATTCCATCGTAGCCCTTGGCTAACGCAAGTTTCTGAAAATATGATTTTTTGCTATCTTTTCCAAATTCTTTTATTGCCTCATTCTCAAAAGAATCAAAATCGTCCATTCTTGACAAGTCGATAAAATTCGGAAATCCATAATATGTGATAACCCCGCTACCAAATTCACCTTCTCCATTATAGAAATTGAACAGAGCCTTTGAATCTTTGCCCAAATATAAACCTTCGCCAACTCCGCTTTCACCCGTGCCACCAATAGCGTGATAAAAGTAACCGGGCTTATAATTTTTTGACTTGGCCAAGTCTTTTACAACCTTAGTTTTGGCATATTTATCGATGTTTGGGTCTCCAATTTGCTCACTGAAAATTTCTTGATATTCAGGGAGTTGAAACAAATCTTCCGCTGTCAATTCAAACTCGCTCGCCTTTGAAACATTTGTTATCAAAAGTTCGCTTATCTTGCCTCTCTTGCTACCATTTGAATTAATTGCACGACTTGCAAAAACCCTTTCAATTAAGAATTTAGAATACAAATCATCGAAAAAATTATCATTTTCATTCGTATTCTTCGGGTCTGAATTGCTTACCGCAAATTGAACACCTTTATTAGCAATAAATTCAATAAATTTTCCCAATTCAATTTGTTGTGTATCAGAAAAATCATTCTCACTGTATGACGTAAAAGCCGACGTTTGATTGAGCGGTCGATAAGGCGGATCAATATATATAAATGTGTCTTTGTTGATAAAATCTTTGCATTGTGAATAATCGCCTGTTGTCATCTGAACATTTTGCAAAACCACCGAACAAGCCCGCAAATTCTCCTCGTCGCAAATCAGTGGATTTTTGGCATAATTCCACGGCACATTGAAAAGCCCCTTTGAATTTACACGGTACAATCCATTGAAACAGGTCTTGTTTATAAAGATGAACAACGCCGCCTTTTCGAGATTTTCGGCTTCGTTACCGTTGATTTTTAATGAATTATAACGGTCGCGCTTTGCAAAATACAATGCTTTTCGTTCTTCTTCCGACAGACTTTTGTATTGGCTTTGCAAATCAGAAAGTAGCGAAATAAGCGGTTCACAATTTTCTTTGATTTGGCGGTAAGTGTTTATCAATTCAGCGTTTATATCGTTGATTAACACTTCTTTGGGCTGATAATTAGACAGCACGTCAAACAACACCGCTCCGCCGCCCACAAACGGCTCGCAGTATCGCTCAATTTTTGACGGATATTTGCGGCGTATTTCGCTGAGTAATTGGCTCTTGCCGCCCGCCCACTTGATGAATGGTTTTGCTATTTTCATACTGCAAAATTAATCCAAAATTTTTATTTCTGAAAATTTCTTGAAAAGTTTTCAATTATTTGGTAATTTTGCGGAAAAATATTTTTTAAGATATGGAATTGAAGACATTTAAAAGATTTAGAGTTTACCGTGTATCTCAGGAGACACGTGATAAATATGCCGACGTAAAAGTTCAGGCAGATGATTTTATTTACCCTTATTTCGTGGTTGAAGGCTCTAACGTTAAAGACGAAATTGCTACAATGCCAGGAATTTATAGGTTTTCGCTCGATACTCTCGTTGAAGACGTTAAAGAAATCAAAGCGTTGGGTATCAACAAAGTGCTGCTTTTCGGCGTTATCCCCGACAGCGAAAAAGACGAACGCGGTTCAAAGGCTTATGACGAAAACGCGCTTGTCTGCCGTGCCGTTAAAGCGATAAAAAACGCCGTCCCCGATATGATTGTGATTACCGACGTTTGCCTCTGCGAATACACGAGCCACGGACATTGCGGACTTCTCTGTAATCATGATGTTGACAACGACAGCACGTTGCCGCTACTCGCTGAAATGGCATACGTTCACGCGAAAGCGGGTGCGGATTTCGTTGCGCCCTCGGCTATGATGGACGGTCAGATTGCCGCTCTTGACGCGCGTTTAAGGGAAGGCGGTTTGAGAGATAAATGCAAAATTCTCGCTTATTCCGCTAAATATGCTTCGGCTTTTTACGGACCTTTCCGTGATGCTGCCGATTCAGCACCGTCATTCGGCGACAGAAAAACTTATCAAATGGACTACCGCACACATGACCAAGGTTTGGAGGAAATCGCCGCCGACATCGAAGAAGGTGCTGACTGGACGATGGTAAAACCCGCAATGCCTTATCTTGACATGATTGCACGCGGCGTTGAAAAATATCCGAACACGCCGATGGTTGCATATCAGGTCAGCGGAGAATATTCGATGTTGAAAGCCGCCGCAAAACTGAACTATTTGGACGAGAAACGCACTGTTTTTGAGAGCCTTATCTCAATCAAAAGAGCCGGAGCAAAATATATTATTTCGTATTACGCAAAAGAATACATGCAAAAATGGGCATAAATAGCAGAGAATTGTCAAAAGCCGCTTTTGAGCGTGCTTGCAAAGTAATTCCGGGCGGCGTTAACAGTCCCGTCCGTGCGCTGAAAAGTGTCGGCACCACGCCGCTTTTTGTTAAAGACGCAAAAGGCGCATATTTCAACGATATTGACGGCAACAAATTTATAGATTTTTGTATGTCGTGGGGCGTTTTTATCCTCGGACACAACAACGCTGAGGTTTCTAACGCCGCAATCGGAGCAGTGCTTCGCGGCAGCAGTTACGGTATTCCGTGTGAGGCTGAAACTCTTTTGGCGGAAAAAGTTCGTCAGGCGTTTCCGTCGATGGAGCGTTTGAGATTTGTTAACAGCGGCACTGAGGCAACGATGTCGGCGATAAGGGTTGCACGCGGTTTTACGGGCAGAGATATTCTTGTAAAGTTTGAAGGTAATTATCACGGACATGCAGACCATCTTTTGGTTTCGGCGGGTTCGGGTGTGGCTAATATCAGCAACGCATCTTCTGCCGGCGTACCTGCTGATTTCGTGAAATATACGGCTGTTTTGCCTTACAACGACACCGAAGCCCTGAAAAAATATTTCGACGAAAACGGTGATAAAGTTGCGGCTCTGATCATCGAACCCGTTGCTTGTAACATGGGCGTTGTGCCGCCGAGTGAAGATTTTTTGAAGGCGACCCGCGAGGTAACACAAAAATACGGTGCGGTATTGATTTTTGACGAAGTGATAACAGGTTTCCGTCTTTCATACGGCGGAGCGCAAGAGCGTTTTGGCATAAAACCTGATATGACAACGGTCGGAAAAATTGTCGGCGGCGGTTATCCGGCAGCGGCATTCGGCGGCAGAGAAGATATTATGAAATGTCTTGCGCCCGAAGGCCCTGTTTATCAAGCGGGAACACTCAGCGGTAATCCCGTAGCAATGGCGGCAGGTCTTGCAACGCTCAACATTTTGAGCAACAAAGAAGTTTATGAAGACCTTGAAAAACGCAGCGATAATTTTATCAACCGTTTGAGTAAAATTATCGAAGGCAAAGGCATACAACTCAACCGTTGCGGCACTATGTTTACGATGTTTTTCAACGACAAACCCGTAAAGAATTTTCAGGATACCAAACGCAGCAATCAGGAGAGATTTGCAAAATATTTCCGCAATATGCTTTCACGCGGCATTTACGTCAGCCCGTCGCAATTTGAAGGAAACTTTATTTCAGTTTGTCATACCGACGAGGTTTTGGACGAGGTGTTAAAAGCAATAGAGGAAAGTATTGAATAATAAAAAAAACCGCATTTGTCGAACGCAAATGCGGTTTTTTTTATAAAAAATAGTTTATTTCTTTTGTGCGCCGTAACCGCTTTTTGCTCCGAAAAATTTCATTGCTTTGTCAAAATTATAACGGTTTCCGTACATTGAAACGCGAATTGTTTCAGTACCTTGCATATTCAAACCGTTAGCCTGACGGTATTGGTTTGCTGCCGAATTAGCGTCAAAACTGCTGCTGCGGACAACTTTCAACGAAGCAAAACCTTTTAAGTAATCGGGGTCTATGACGCTGACAAATGGGTCGTTGCTTGAAAGTTCTTTGTTGCCTTCAACCTTGGGGATTGTTTTTTCGTCAAGGTCTTCAAAATTAGCACATTTAACGTTTGTCCATTTTCCGCCGCCGGCAGAAGGAAGTTGAAGGTCAGCCGCATTCATAAAGAAAATATTGTCGTAAAGGTTTGTAACGCGTTTTTCTTCGATTACTCTGTCAGGACCGCTTAAAGCGTGTGTACGCGAAACTGCCGAATAGTTGTTGCAAAGGAAAATGTTATGATGAACATCGCTGTTAACTTTGCACATAAATTCATAACCGTAGCCCATATCTTCCATAACTTTGTCTCTGCACCAAGAAAAAGCAACGGTGTTGTGATGAAAATCTACGTGAGAATCCGTGCCGTTTTTGTTCCAACCGTCGATTCTAACGCCTGAAAAACGGTTGCTGATAATCACGTTGTTATAGATTTGGATTTCGCCTTTGCGGGCGTTAATCTGAATGCCGAAATAAGGGCTGTTGGCGATAAGACAGTTTCTGATGATAAGGTTTCCGCAAATCGCTGCGTCAGAGTGTATTGCTTGGTGGCTCAACTGTTTAGCACCGTCGTCAACCATACGACCTGTTTCAAATTTGTCTGACGGACAGCCGTTTTTCGGGTCTGACGGGTCGTTAGGTAAATAATAGTTTTCTAAACCGTAGTTTAACATAATTCCGTCGATAGTGAGAGTGCCGAAACCGTTGCCCATACCGTCGTCAAGTTTGCTGAGGGTGATGAGGGCTTTGTTGCCGTTAGTGCCGGACTGCTCTTGTGTCGGCTCTATTCTCGTGATAAATTTAAACGGGTCGCGCTGAGAAAAATCACTGCTGTAACCGCCTTCGAGGGTTATCCAGTTAGAAATTTCGATGTAACCGGCGTTCATGTAACCGAGATAATTTCCTTCTGCAACTTTTACTGTCGCACCGTTTTCTTTGTTGTCTTTGATGAGGTTCAAGACAGCCTGAATGTCTTTTTTCGGTGTTGACGCGCTCAAACCGTCAGCACGTGCGCTGCCTGAAGCTGAAACGTAGTAGGTTTTGCCGTTACTGCTGCTTGAAGCGGTTTTGCCGAGCGAAGTCGATGAACTTGACGGACTTGAAGTGCTGCTTGATGAACTTTGGTTAGAACTGCTGTTTGAGGTGTTTGAACTGTTTACGGCATTGTTAGCGGCTTCTTTTGCTTTGTTGAGCAGGTTTTTGCCGAGTTGTGCCGAAGATACTTGCGGGATTGCAACCGCTGCCGCCAAGGTTAATGCGGCAATTTTTACAAAATTTCTAATCTTCATAATAATTATTAAATTTTTAAGGTTAAAATTCGTATGGCAAAAGTTGCTGCAAAAAACATACCGAAAGTATTTATTTTCTAAAACGTATTCTAAGTTTTCCGTTTTGGGAAGTGTTTTTTGGAGATTTAGGAAAAGTGTCCGTATCTTTGCGGCGTGAAAAATATTTGTACCATATTAAGCATTACGGGGTCGGATTCTACTGGCGGTTCAGGTATTCAGGCGGATATAGAAACCATTTATTCGCTTGGAGGATACGCTGTTACGGCTATAACCGCTATCACCGTCCAAACCTCTGAAAAAATCCTCTCCGTCGAAAATATCCCTTCGGATTTGGTTTCGGCTCAGGTTAGGGCATCGTTTTTGGAAAACCGCCCGAAGGCTGTTAAAATCGGTCTTGTCAGAGACATCGAAACCGTTGAAGCACTTTCAAAGGAAGTCGTCGGTTGTAAAAATATCGTAGTCGATGCCGGTTTTTTGAGTTCACGAGGCGAAAAACTCGTTTCTGAAAACGTTGTCAAAGCCTTTGAAACTCATGTTTTCCCAAACGCCAAAGTGCTGATTCTCAAATGTCAGGAGGCGGAAATGCTGTTAAAACGCAGAATCGTTTCTGTTGAAGATATGCTGACCTCGGCAAAAAAGATTCTTGAAAGCGGCTCGCAGTCGGTTTTGCTTCAAGGCGGACACTCGGCAGAAGGTATCGTAACCGACATTTTTCTTGTCAGAGATAGTAATGAACCGCTGTTTTTTACTTCGCCCGATATTCGCGGTTGGAATTATCATGGTGTTGCGGGAACGCTTTCGTCGGCTTTTGCGACGTTTTTGGCAAAGGGCGAAACATTAGAAAACGCCGCAAAAAAAGCACATGAATATATCCGAAACTTAATCGTCTATTCAGTTGCTTTTGATGGTGCAAATATTATCCGACATGTTCATAATCAGACTGTTAACGGTAGGCATGCGGAAATTTACAACGATTTGATGTCGCTCGTGGCAGAGTTCTACGACAAGGCAAAAGGCGTAAGTTTCTATGCCGAAAAACTTAATATTACGCCGCGTTATCTGTCGCAAATCACGCAAAAAACCGTCGGTAAAACGCCTAAACAGTTAATAGACAATTATTTAATGAAAGAAATTGAAGAAATGCTTTTGGCAACCTCGTTGACCGTTCAGGAGGCGGCTTATAGGTTCGGATTTGCCTCGCAAGCCGCTTTTTGTAAATTTTTCAAAGCGCAAAAAGGCATTTCGCCGACAGAATTTCGTAACACTAAAAATATATAAAAAATGGAAAACAGAGAAACTTTGAACAGAAATCTTGCCCAAATGTTGAAGGGCGGTGTCATCATGGACGTTACAACGCCCGAACAAGCAAAAATCGCCGAGGCTGCCGGCGCGTGCGCAGTTATGGCTTTGGAAAAAATTCCCGCTGACATCAGAGCGGCAGGCGGCGTTGCCAGAATGAGCGACCCGAAAATGATAAAAAGCATTCAGCAGGCGGTTTCGATTCCCGTTATGGCAAAATGTAGAATCGGTCATTTTGTTGAGGCTCAGATACTTGAAGCAATTGAAATCGACTATATTGACGAATCGGAAGTTTTAACGCCTGCTGACGATATTTATCACATTGACAAGCGGAAATTCAAAGTGCCGTTTGTGTGCGGTGCGAGGGATTTAGGTGAGGCGTTAAGGCGTATTAACGAGGGCGCAACGATGATTCGCACCAAAGGCGAACCCGGAACGGGCGATGTCATTCAGGCTGTAAGACATTTACGAAAAATGCAAAGTGAAATCCGCCGCATAAAATCGCTTTCGGAAGATGAGTTGTATGAGGCTGCAAAGCAGTTGCAAGTGCCTTTTGATTTGGTGAATTTTGTTCACGAAAACGGCAAACTTCCGGTTGTAAACTTTGCTGCGGGCGGCGTTGCAACACCGGCGGACGCGGCTTTGATGATGCAACTCGGTGCGGAAGGCGTTTTTGTCGGAAGCGGTATTTTTAAGTCCGGCAATCCCGAAAAACGCGCTCAGGCTATCGTAAAAGCCGTTACCAATTATGACAAACCCGAAATGTTGGCAGAACTTTCAGAAGATTTGGGCGGCGCAATGGTTGGCATTAACGAACAGGAAATTCAACTTTTAATGGCAGAACGCGGAAAATGAAAATAGCAATTTTAGCACTTCAAGGGGCGTTTGAGGAACACCGTCAAACGCTCCTTAAACTTGGCGTTGAGAGTTTTTTTGTCCGTAATCTTTCTGATTATCAGTGTCAAAAAGACGGAATAATAATTCCGGGCGGCGAGAGTACAACGATTCTAAAACTTTTGAACGACCTCAATATTTTTGAGCCGTTAAAGCAAGATATAGAAAACGGTTTGCCGGTTTTCGGTACGTGTGCGGGGCTTATAATGTTAGATGATAAGCATTTAGGCACGATGGACATCACCGTAAAACGCAACGCATACGGCCGTCAACTCGGAAGTTTTTTCTTTGAAGGAGATTTCGATGGCATTGACGGCAAAATTCCGATGACTTTTATCCGTGCGCCTTTCATCGAAAAATGCGGCGAAGGCGTAAAAATTCTCTCTATTGTTAACGGCAATATTGTTGCAGCACAGCAAGAAAGACAACTTGTTACGGCTTTTCACCCCGAATTAAACGAAGATTTAAGGGTGCATGAATATTTTTTGCAGGAGGTAGTAAAAGTGAACTGAGAAAGATTAGAAAAAATTTTTGGCTTTTTCCTTTAAAAAAACTACCTTTGCCGCGAATAATAAAGTCAAGACATGAAATTTGAGATTACATATTCCGACCCGAAGACCTCGGCGCGTGCGGGCGTTATAACGACTGACCACGGCGAGGTTAAAACCCCGATTTTTATGCCCGTAGGCACGGTCGGCAGCGTTAAAGGCGTTCATCAAAAAGAACTTCATGACGACATCAACGCAAAAATTATTCTCGGAAACACTTATCATCTTTATCTCCGTCCGGGAACAGAAGTCATAAAAGCGGCAGGCGGACTGCATAAATTTATAGGCTGGGACAGAAATATTTTAACCGACAGCGGCGGTTTTCAGGTTTTTTCGTTAGCGGAAAACAGAAAAATCACCCGCGAGGGCGTAACTTTCCGCTCTCATATTGACGGCTCAAAACATATTTTTACGCCCGAAAACGTTGTGGACACCGAGCGTATTATCGGCAGCGATTTTATGATGGCTCTTGACGAATGTACTCCGTATCCCTGCACTTACGAATACGCTAAAAAGTCTCTGAAAATCACACATTCATGGCTTGAACGCGGCGTTAAACATTATTTGGAAACCGAACCTTTGTACGGACATTCTCAGGCGTATTTGCCGATTGTTCAAGGCTCGGTTTATAAGGATTTGAGAGAGCAGTCAGCAGAATTTATCGCCTCTCAAAATATGCAAGCTAACGCTATCGGCGGTCTCTCGGTAGGCGAACCCGTCGAAATGATGTACGAAATGATTGAAGTCGTCAACAATATCCTCCCGAAAGATAAGCCCCGTTATTTGATGGGTGTCGGCACACCGGCAAACATCATCGAAGGCGTTGCAAGAGGTATTGATATGTTTGACTGCGTTATGCCGACAAGAAACGGTAGAAACGGTATGCTGTTTACTAAAAGAGGCACAATCAACATCAAAAACGAAAAATGGAAAACGGATTTTTCAGAACTTGACCATGACGGAACTTCGTTTGTTGACCATGCATATTCAAAGGCGTATTTAAGACATCTTGTGGTTTCGGGCGAAAGACTTGCCGCTCAAATTGCAAGTATTCATAATCTTGCCTTTTATCTTGAACTCGTCAGAGAAATCCGCGAAAGAATTCTTGACGGCACATTTGCCGATTGGAAAGACAATGCCGTTAAACAAATGATGGAGAGGTTATAAAAATGTTCACAATCTTAGACCGTTATATAATAAAGAAATTTTTAGGCACGTTTTTTTATTCGTTGCTGCTTTTGATTTCGATAATCATCGTTTTTGACATTCAGGAAAAATTCGATGACTTTATGGAGAAAAAAGCACCGTTACAGGCTATCGTGTTTGACTATTACGTGAATTTTGCGCCGTATTACGCAAATATGTTCATGTTTTTGTTCATTTTTATTTCGGTGATTTTCTTTACTTCAAAACTTGCCAACAATTCTGAAATTATTTCGATTTTGAGTGCCGGAATAAGTTTCAGGCGGCTTTTAGTGCCTTATTTCGAATCGGCTTTGGTTTTGGCTGTTTTGTCGTATCTGCTTAGTGCATACGTTATTCCGCCGGCGACGGCCATACGTCTTAACTTTGAAAATACTTATATTCGAAGGGCTTACGTCAACACCGACAGAAACATTCACCGTCAGGTTAACGATTCAACGAGGCTTTATTTGCAGTCTTATAACGCTTCGTCGAATATTGGTTATAGGTTCAGTTGGGAGAAATTTCACGGTCATGAGATGAAAGAAAAACTCATGTCGGACGATATTCGTTGGGACACGACAATAAATAAATGGAAGATTTCAAATTATTATATCCGCTACATAACTGAAAACGGAGATTCTGTCGTAACGGGCAGGTCTATGGATACGACGTTAGCGATTATGCCGACGGATTTCAATCAGCGTCTTAATCAAATTGAGACTTTAACTTCGGAAGAATTAACCGAGTATATTGACGAGCAACGCAGGCGCGGAAGCGAAAACATCGAGGTTTTTGAAGTGGAGAGTTACCGCAGAATTTCGTATCCGTTTGCGTGTTTTATCCTGACACTTATCGGCGTAACGCTTTCGTGTAAGAAGGTTCGCGGCGGTATGGGTATTAATCTCGGCGTGGGTTTGGGACTAAGTTTCAGTTACATACTTTTTATGCAGATTTTTACGCAGTTTGCAATCGGAAGTTCGTTGCCACCGCTTTTGGCGGTTTGGATTCCGAACATAATTTATACGATTATCGGAATAGTTTTGTATTTTAAAGCCCCGAAATGATGCGTGCAGCCATAATAAAACATACATACGATGCTGTTATGAAACCGCATATCCAAGCCTCTTCGGAAATTATTGAAAAACCTGCTTTCACCTTCATTGATTTGTTTGCAGGAATAGGCGGTTTTAGAATAGCGTTAGAACAAGCAGGCGGGAAGTGCGTTTTTTCCTCGGAATGGGATAAAAACGCACAGGAAACGTATTTTAAAAATTTTGGAGAAATTCCTTTCGGAGATATAACAAAGGAAGAAACCAAATCTCATATACCTGACAATTTTGATATTTTGTGCGGAGGTTTTCCTTGTCAGCCATTTAGTATTTGCGGAAGGAAAAAAGGGTTTGAAGATACAAGAGGAACATTGTTTTTTGATATTTGTCAAATCTTGGAGGAAAAGCAACCCAAAATTTGTATTTTGGAAAATGTCAGTCATCTTACAAAACATGACGGCGGAAGAACTTTCAGAATCATAATTGAGTCTTTGAGGAACTTAGGTTATAATGTTGCATATAAAGTGCTAAACGCCAAGGATTTTTCACTTGCCCAGTCGAGAGAACGAATTTTTATCGTGGGTACAAAGCAAGGTCTTTTTAATTTTGAAAAGATAAAAAAAGGCGAAAGTGTGGTTTTGAAAGATATGTTGGATCAAGACGGTGATTTTGAGTTTTTAAACAAAGAAGAATATACACTTTTGGATAAAACTTATGTTAAACAACAAGATAAAACCGGTTTAATTTTTTGCGGATATAGAAACAAAGGTATTTGGAAAAAAGGAATACGTCCGAACACGGAATATCTTTCACGTTGTCATCGTCAACCTAACCGCATTTATTCCATAGAGGGAACTCATCCGACTATTCCTTCGCAGGAAACATCAGGAAGGTTTTTTATATACAATCCGAAAACAGATAAAGTCAGGAAATTAACAATTAACGAATGTTATCGGTTGATGGGTTTTCCTGATAGTTTCATAAAAAGCAATAACGTCGGTGAAAAATATAGACAAATAGGAAATTCGGTTGCGATTCCTGTTGTTAAAGCCATAATTGATTCTTTGATAGAACAAAATTTTTTAAACCAAAGTGCAGAAAATGATAACGTTAGAGGATATATACAACAACTCGAGTTCTGTTTCTGACATCAAAAACATTCCGTTAGAAATAACGGATATGTTGGTGAAAATTGGCAATAATTGTATAAAACACAAAGGAGTTTATACAGTTTTGACAACTTTATTGTTGTATAAAATTAACAATCCGCAACAAGATGTCAGATTGCATCAAAGTAATATGAAAGGCGGTTTTTCAGGCAGAACGTTTGATACGAAATACGTTACGCCGGAATTAGCCCGTCTCGGACTTCCGTCTATGGCTGAATCAGGTTGGCTTACACGGTCTTTGGAACAACCTTATCCGTATGATTTGAATTATAACGGTAAAATATCCGGCGGTTTAAAAAATTGTTTTTTAGAATTGCTTAATTATCTTCAACACAACCCTAAAATGGCAGTAGATATGTTGAGGATTTTGTTAAACCAAGTCATTGCCAAGACCAAAGAAGAAATTATAAAAATTGAACCGTTGCAAAATTCTGAAATGCTGACTATTGATAAAATTATTAATGCCTTGGATTTGCATTTTAATTATAAATACGGAACTCATAACGGAGCAAAACTACCTGTTCTTGCGTTTTATGCTTTGTATCGGCAGATAATTTCAGAGGTTAAGCGTTATGAAAATTGCAGTTTGTCTGATTTGGCAAGTCTTACAGCCTGTGATTTAACCTCGAAAGCAAGCGGAGATATTGAAGTTTTCAAGAACGGTCAATTATTTGAAGCCGTTGAAATAAAATTGAATAAAGTTATAGATTCAAATATTTTACGGGTTGTTGAACGAAAAATTTATAAGTACAGTCCCGAGAGATATTATATTCTGTCTTATTACGGAATGAAGGAAGATGACAGAGATAACATTCAACAAATAATTGAAGATGTAAAAACTAAGCATGGTTGTCAAATTATTGTTAACGGTTTGTTACCGACAATAAAGTATTATTTAAGATTAGTTTCCTCTTTGAAGAAATTTATGGTATCATACGGCGAACTTGTAGAACAAGATAGAGAATTACAAAAAGTTCACAAAGAGTGTTGGAATACAATTTTAAAGCAAATGGCTTAACTTGTTGGAAAAATGGATATTACACAGATAAATTCGCTTTATAAAGTTGCAATCAATATGATTCCGGGCGTAGGTTGCGCGGGAGTAAGGCGGATTTTGTCCGAAAATCAAGATGAGGAATATTTTTTTGAAAACCTCGGCGAGTTTGTTGAAAAGAAAATAATTTCTTCTGACACCAAGGATATTATCGTCAATAGAAAAGTCCTTGATATGGCTAAAAATCAAATAGATATTTGTTTGTCAAAAAAAATCTTCGTAACGTATTTTAAGGATAACGACTATCCGAGAAAACTCTTGCAATGCAGCGATTCGCCGACGATGTTTTTTCATTTGGGAAACTTAAATTTTGACAACCGCCGTACAATCGGCATTGTAGGAACTCGTTCTGCCGATTCTGATGCCAAAAACAATGTTTTTAATTTGGTTGAGGACTTAAAGAAAGATAATATTAACTGTGTAATAATTAGCGGTTTAGCGGCAGGGGTAGATACTTTTGCTCATCAGGCGGCACTTAAAAGCGGTGTTTCTACGGCGGCGGTTTTAGGACACGGACTTAATATGATTTATCCGGCTGAAAACCGCAAACTTGCAGCCGATATTGTCCGCTCAGGCGGTATGCTTTTGACCGAATATTATTTCGGCGAGCCGGTCAGCAAAAATAATTTTCCGCGACGAAACCGTATCGTAGCCGGACTTTGTGACGCTCTTATCGTTGCGCAAAGTAAAATAAAAGGCGGCGCATTGATAACTGCCGATGATTCAATTAGTTATAAACGGGACGTTTTTGCATTTTCAGGACGTGTGTCTGACAAACTTTATGCGGGGTGCAATCAGTTAATCAGTCAGGGAAAGGCGGGACTAATAACCTCGGCTGCGGATTTAGAGCGTCAGATGAAATGGTTTCCTGAGAAAAAAGGCTCTGGTTTTCAGACTTCGATGATGTTAGAGCCGCTCAGTGCTGACGAAGTAAAAGTGCTTGATGTTTTACGTCAAAACGGTCAGGTTTATATTGACACGCTTTCCGCTTTGACGGGGATTGCTCTGCCGCAATTATCGTCATTACTTTTGACAATGGAATTTAAGGATTTGATAAATTCGTATCCGGGGAAAAAATTTGAAGCAAAATAAAAAATCATGATACTAAACGATAAACTAAAAAAATATAAAATCATTCTTGCTTCGGGGTCGCCTCGCCGCAGGGAAATTTTTCAGATTCTCGGCTTTGACTTCGAGGTTAAAACCAAGGAAACAAAAGAAGAATATCCAGAGGATATGCCGAAAGAAAAAGTTTCGGAATTTTTGGCGGAATTAAAAGCCAAAGCCTTTGAAAACGAAGTACTTGCTGACGAAAATCTTATCGTCATCACCTCTGATACGACGGTTGTTATTGATGACGAAATTCTCGGAAAACCCGACGGAAAACAAGGCGCAATCGAAATGTTGAAAAAACTTTCCGGCAAAAAGCACACTGTTTATTCCGGCGTTTGCATAAAAAATAAGCGCAAAACCGTAACTTTTACCGCCTTTACTGACGTGTGGTTCAGACCGTTAAGCGACGAAGAAATAGAGTTTTACGTCGAAAAATACAAGCCGTTTGACAAAGCGGGCGCGTATGCCGTTCAAGAATGGATTGGAGCGGCGGCAATTTCAAGAATTGAAGGCTCTTATTACAACGTTATGGGCTTGCCTTCAAAAATGGTTTATACGGAATTAGAAAAATTTTTGAGTGATGAGAGTTTTAATTAAAAACGGACGGATTGTCAACGAGGGAAAAGTTTTTAAAGGACATATACTTGTTGAAAATGAGCGCATTATTCAAGTAATTGAGCGCGGCAAAAATTCCGTTGAATTGCCTAATGCCGATGAGGTTTATGATGCTACGGGAAAACTTGTTTTTCCGGGTTTTATTGACACGCACGTTCATTTCCGCGAACCGGGACTAACGCAAAAAGCGGATATTTTTTCGGAATCGCGGGCGGCTGCGGCGGGCGGCGTTACGACCTTTTTTGACATGCCGAACACAAAACCGCCGACAACAACTCAGGGGCTTTTGGACGAAAAATTTTCTATCGCAGCAGAAAAATCACTTATTAATTATTCGTTTTTTATCGGCGCGACAAACGAAAATATTGACGAGGTCTTAAAAACTGACTTTTCAAAAGTTTGCGGTATAAAACTTTTTATGGGTTCGTCAACGGGTAACATGTTGGTTGACAATCAAGAAGCCTTAGAAAAACTTTTCAAAAATTCTCCTGCCGTCATTGTTGCGCATTGCGAAAGCGAGGCAATTATCAAAGCCGATACTGCAAAATTCAAGGAACTGTTTCCTGAAAATGCACCGGCTAAAATTCACGAATTTGTACGCAGCGCAAAGGCTTGTTACGAGTCGTCGGCGTTTGCGGTGAAATTGGCGCAGAAATTTTCTACAAGGCTTCATATTGCGCATATCAGCACGAAAAAAGAACTTTCGCTGTTTTCGGATTTGCCGTTGAAAGACAAAAAAATCACTGCCGAGGTATGTATTCCGCATCTTTGGTTTTCGTCAGAGGATTATAAAAAACTTGACATCAGAATAAAATGTAATCCGTCAGTAAAATCGCGACACGACCGCAACGCTTTACGTAACGCATTAGTAAACAACGTTTTGGATACAGTTGCGACAGACCATGCACCGCATACGAGGGAAGAAAAATTTAAGCCATATTTTGAAGCACCTTCGGGAATGCCGTCGGTAGAATTTTCATCGGCGGTGATGTACGATTTAACGAAAAAGAAAATTTTCACGCTGCCTTTGATGGCTCAAAAAATGTGTCATGCACCGGCTGAAATTTTCAAAATAAAAGAGCGCGGATTTTTGCGCGAAGGTTATTTTGCCGACATCGCGATTTTTGACCCCGAAAAAGAATTTTCTGTATCGGACGATGAGGTGCTTAGTAAATGCAAATGGTCGCCTTTGAACGGTTTTAGTTTCGAGGGAAAAGTCTGTGCCACAATGGTTAACGGAAAATTTGTGTACAAAGATTTTTCAATAATCGAAGAAAAAGCCGCAATGAGGGCAGAGTTTAAGAAATAATTTTTAATTTTGCAAGAAATTTTTTTTAAAAAGAAAACAATATTATGAGAGGAATAGTACCCCAAAAAGTTAAGGGATTCAGAGATATTAATTCTACGCAAAATGCTCTGCGAGAGTTAATTATACAAAAAGCGAGCGAAGTTTACAGACGTTTCGGTTTCAGCCGTTTCGACACGCCCGTCCTTGAATACGCAGAATGTCTCGGCAAATATTTGCCTGACAACGATTCTGTTGCGCAAGGTGTTTATTCGTTCAAAAACCCCGAACAGGAACCCGTTTTTGACACCGCCGGAAAAGAAATGCGCGATTCGGCAAATAATGTCATAATGGAAAACCATTATGTTGCAATGCGTTACGATTTGACCGCACCGCTTGCACGTGTTTATGCCGAAAGTCTTTGGCAGCAACATTTAAGAGGTGAAATTCAGGGCAAAACCAATCTTTTTAGAAGGTTTCAATACGGACCTGTTTACAGATTTGAGGCAAAACTTGACCCGGGACGTTTCAGAGAATTTTGGCAAATGGACTTTGATACGGTAGGAGCGGAGGACGTTGCAACCGATGCCGAAAACTGTATGATTCTTTCAGAAGCCCTTGAAAATATAGGACTTAAACGCGGAACTTATCTTATAAAAATCAATAACAGAAAAATCGTTAACGGACTTCTTGCCTTTATCGGTATTGACAAAAAAGAAGATGAAACCGCCGTTATGAGGGTTATCGACAAACTCGACAAAATCGGTATTGATAACGTTGCAAAAGAACTCGGCGGAGGCAGAATTGACGAGGTCTCAGGCGCAAAAATCCCCGGTCTGGGTATAAAAGACGAAAATATCGCCTTGATTGTCAACTATATAAAAGATTTTGAGCAGCACACCACCCGCAAAGAAACACTCTCTAAACTCAAAAGTAAACCCGCTTTTGAAAACGCCGTTTTTAAAGAAGGTGTTGAAGAGTTAGAAAAAATTGACGGTATTTTAAAAACTCTCGGTTATGACGAAGAGGTTGCAATTCTTGACCCGTCGATGGTTCGCGGTTTAGGATATTATACCGGACCGATTTACGAAGTGGAGTCGCTTCAAACTTACAAAGATGAAAAAGGTAGAGAAAGAAAAGTCGGAAGTATCTGTGGCGGAGGACGTTATGACGGTTTAGTAGAAAATCTCTTGGGCGTAAAAGTTCCTGCAACGGGTGCTTCAATCGGTGTTGACCGTTTAGCGGAATTGTTGACACTTACGAATCAAGTTCCTGAACAAATTGACGGACCTGTTATCGTTATTGTTTTTGATGATGCACTTATGCCGCTTTATCAAAAAACGGCTGCGGATTTGCGTAAAAACGGTATCAACACGGAGATTTATTACGGTGCAAAACGCGGTCTTAAACATCAGATGGCATACGCTGACAAGAATAATTGTCCTTTGGCTGTCATAATTGGCGGCGACGAGGCAGAAAAAGGCGTTGCAACTGTTAAAAATCTTAAACTCGGAAAACTTCTCGCAGATAAAATTGCTGACAAAAATGAATGGAAAAGTAAAGTTCAAAAGGAAATTTGTCTTGAAAGTTTGTCAGAGGAAATAAAAAAGATGCTTCAATAGTAAAAAAATGAAAAAAATGTTGCATAATATAGATTGTTTCACGAAAATATTTTTTATATTTGCAACCGCGAGAAAAAAATATTTGGCAATAAAATTGTAATACAAAAATCAAGCCAAATTACTAACAAGAAAAAACAGATTAAGAAATGGGATTATTTTCATTTTTGACACAGGAATTGGCAATGGATCTCGGAACGGCTAACACCGTTATTATAATGAAAGATAAAATCGTCGTTGACGAACCGAGTATCGTTGCATTGGATCACACAGCAGAAAAAGCGATTGCCATAGGTATGAAAGCACAACTCATGCACGGCAAAACTCACGAAAATATACGGACGATACGTCCTTTGAGGGACGGCGTTATTGCGGATTTTAAGGCTGCGGAAATGATGATTCGCGGCATGATTAAGATGGGTAACCGCAAAAAAATGCTTTTCAACCCCGCAATCAAAATCGTTGTCGGAATACCTTCCGGCTCTACGGAGGTAGAACGCCGCGCCGTAAGGGACTCGGCTGAACACGCCGGAGCAAGGGAAGTTTGGATGATTTTTGAGCCGATGGCGGCTGCACTCGGTATCGGAATCGACGTTGAAGCCCCCGAAGGCAATATGATTGTTGATATAGGCGGCGGTACAACCGAAATCGCCGTGATTTCGTTAGGCGGTATCGTTTGTAACAGAAGTATCCGTATTGCGGGCGACGATTTTACCGACGACATTATGGAATATATGCGTCATCAGCATAATATCAAAGTGTTTGACCGCACGGCTGAGGCTATCAAAATCAACGTCGGCTCGGCAATTACCGACCTTGAAAACCCGCCTGCCGATTATATGGTAAGAGGTCCTCACCAAATGACCGCTTTGCCGGTGGAAATTCCGATTTCGTATCAGGAAATTGCACATTGTTTGGATAAATCACTCGTTAAAATCGAGGCGGCAATTCTTAACGTTTTGGAGCAAACTCCGCCCGAACTTTATGCCGATATTTTCAAAAACGGTATTCACTTGACCGGTGGCGGTGCATTGCTCAGGGGTCTTGACAAGAGACTTGCCGAAAAAACCAACTTGCCGGTTATCGTTTCGGACGACCCGTTGCACGCTGTTGCAAGAGGTACGGGTATCGCGCTGAAAAACGTTGACAAGTTCCCGTTTTTGATGAAATAATTTGTAACGGATGGATAGTCTGCTGATTTTTTTTAAGAGAGTACATATTTTGCTCGTCTTTATTGCTTTGGAGTGTATCTCCTTGGTTTTTGTCATAAGAGGAGATGTGAGAAAAGATGCAGTTTTCACAACTTCTGCTAACTATCTGACGGGCAAAATATACGATATGACATGGCGTTATATCGGGTACTTTTATTTGAGGGAGGAAAATGCGGCTTTGTTGGAACAGTTGGCGGAAAGACGCGGACAAAACAAAAGTTCTTACGTCAGCGATACGGCGCAGTTTCATAATTTTGTTGATACAACTGCTAAAAAGTTGAAATACAGATATATAACTGCTGCTATCGTAAAAAATTCAGTCGCAAGGCAAAATAATTTTCTAACCCTTGATGCGGGCAGAGAAAAAGGTGTTAAACAGGATATGGGTGTAATTTCGCCCGCAGGAGTAGTCGGAATTGTGGTTGCGGTAAGCGACAACTTTTCCTTGGCTATTTCGGTGCTTAACAAAAAAATTGGTTTTTCTGCTAAACTCAAAGGCAGCAACTTTTACGGCTCCATTCTGTGGACGGGCGCAGATTACAAAACGGCACTTTTGACCGAAATTCCTAACTATGTGGAACTTAAAGAGGGTGATACGGTTGTAACGAGCGGGTATTCTGCGGTTTTTCCCGAAGGTATTCCCGTTGCAACAATTAAAACGTTTGAAAAAAACAGCGAAGATAATTTTTACACAATCAATGTAGAACTATTGAACGATTTGAAATGCGTTTCAAACGTGTTTATTATCGAAAACCTTATGCAGGACGAACAAAAGGAGTTGGAGAGTCTTGAATCTAAATTTTTACAATAATGGATATCAGAGCGTATTCAAGAATATTTTTATCTTACCTGTTTTTGGTTTTGATACAGGTTATGGTGTTCAACAACATAAACATCGGTACACTCGGAATCACGCCGTTGTTTTATATTTTGTTTGTTCTGATGATGCCGTTTGAAGTACCTATATGGCTGCAACTTGTTTTGGCATTTGTTTTGGGGTGGACTGTTGATGTATTTTGCGATACGCCCGGACTGCATTCTGCCGCTACGGTTTTGATGTCGTATGCAAGGATAAAGGTTTTGGATATGATTGCCCCGCGTGACGGTTATGAAAGCGGAACTCACCCGTATCTTATGGAAATGGGTTTCAGTTGGTTTTTGAGATATTCGATACCGCTGATTTTTATTCATCATACTGCGTATTTTATGTTAGATGCTTTCGGTTTTGATAATTTTTTCAGAACGATTTTAAAAATAATTTTCACCGGTTTTTGTACTGAATTGTTTATTATTTTTTCGCAATACATTGCTTACAGAAAATAGTTTTGTTTTTTTTTGAAATCATAAAATGTCCTATTTAGACGAACTCAATGAGCCGCAAAGAGCGGCTGTGGAATATATTGACGGTCCGGCTTTGGTAATTGCCGGCGCAGGCTCGGGCAAAACAAGGGTTTTGACCTATAAAATCATGCATCTTTTGGAAAACGGTTATAAGCCTTGGAACATTCTTGCAATCACTTTCACAAACAAGGCTGCCCGCGAAATGAAAGAAAGAATCGCTAAAAAAATCGGTGAAGAAAAAGCCGCTCAACTTTGGATGGGAACGTTTCACTCGATTTTTTTGAAAATTTTGAGGGTCGAAATCGAAAAAACCGAATACAAAAAAAACTTCACTATTTATGATGCCGAAGATGCGAAAAAACTTGTCAAGAATATTATCAAGGACATGAATCTTGATGACAAAAAATATCCCGTCAACGAGGTTTATAATCGCATCACGACTTCAAAAAACGGACTTGTAACTGCCGAAGAATATGAGGCAAGTCCTTATTATGCTGACGATTGCAACGCTCACAAACCATTGATTTCCAAAATCTATTCTCTCTATGTAAAAAAGTGCAAGAGTGCAAACGCAATGGATTTTGACGATTTGTTGTTGCAGACACAAATACTTTTTAGGAACAACCCCGATGTCGTAAAAAAATATGCTGAAAAATTCCGTTATATTTTGGTTGATGAGTATCAGGACACAAATTCGGTTCAGTACAATATTGTAAAAGCGTTGGCTAATGTTCACAGACACGTTTTTGTGGTCGGCGACGACGCGCAGAGCATTTATTCGTTCCGAGGGGCGCAAATCGAGAACATCTTAAACTTTAAAAGAGATTATAAAGAGGCGCAGATTTTTAAACTCGAACAAAACTACCGCAGTACGCAAACTATTGTAAATGCGGCAAATACGGTTATCGCTTGCAATTCCCGTCAGATGAAGAAAAACTCGTTTTCGGAAAACGAAGCCGGAGAAAAAATCCGCGTTATGGACAATCAAGCCGACAACGAAGAAGGTTTTAATATTGCTGCTGATATTCTGAAAAAAATCGAGCGCGGTTTGGCTGACAATTATGCTGACTTTGCGATTCTTTACCGCACAAACGCTCAGTCAAGAATTTTGGAAGAATCGTTGATGAAACGTCATATTCCGTATAAAATTTACGGCGGAATGTCGTTTTATCAAAGAAAAGAGGTTAAGGATTTGATTTCGTATTTTCGTTTGGCTGTCAACGGTAACGACGACGAGGCCTTTTTGAGGGTTGTCAATTATCCTAAACGCGGAATCGGTGATACTACGATGGCTAAAATCTCGCAAATCGCTACAAATAACGGTCTTAGCGTTTGGAATACGGTTGCAAGAATCAGAGAGTTTGAGCCGTCAATTTCGCCGAGAACATTAAATTCTTTGGCAAATTTTATGAAAATGATTTTCGGTTTTCATAATTTTGTCATCAACGCCGATGCTTATCAGGCGGCTATGAAAATTGCTTCCGAATCGGGACTTTTGGCTGATTTAAAGGCCGACAAAACCGTTGAAGGTCAATCCCGTTACGAAAATATCGAGGAACTTTTGAACGGTGTAAAAGCCATGACCGAAGAGCATCAAACAAAAGAAAATAAGCCGTTTACCTTAGCGGAATATCTTGACGATGTCTCTCTTATGACCGATGCCGACGAAGACAAAGGCGATTTTAATAAAGTTTCGCTTCTGACCATTCACTCGGCAAAAGGTCTTGAATTTAAGAATGTATATTTGGCGGGCGTTGAAGAAGGTTTGTTTCCGTCAGCAAAGTCAGTTATGAGCGAAAAAGATTTGGAAGAAGAACGCAGACTTTTTTACGTTGCCGTTACGAGGGCGCAGAAAAAACTTTCGATTTCGTTCGCAAGAATGAGGTATAAATGGGGACAGTTGACACCCGCTTCGCCGTCAAGGTTTATAAAAGAAATTGACAGTCGTTATTTGGATTACGGAATAGGTGGGGAGTCGATGTTTCAAGCCTCAGACCACCCGTTCGGACTGCCAAGACACCCGAACTCGCTGAACAAAATTGCGGAAGAAAACCGTTTGAAAAAACTTTCTGGGTTTAAATTTTCGTCAACAAAACGCAACGATGTTGATGCTTCAAAATTTAAGGAAGGCGTTGAAATTCAGCATACTACTTTCGGTCGCGGAAAAATTGCTGCCGTTACCGATTCGCCTAACGGAAAACAAATTGTCGTAAATTTCACAAGCGTCGGCAGAAAAGTTCTTCTGCTGAAATACACGCTGCCAAATTTGAAAATAATTGAATAAAAAAGTTTGAGGTATGCAAAAAAATAATTACCTTTGCAAATAAAACAGAAATTATGACTCTGAATGTTAAGGAAAATATAAAAACAGTTTCATATTTTCAAGCAAATGCGGAAGATGTGATAGGTCTTGTTAATGAGCGCAAGGAACCCGTAATTATAAGTCAAAATAATGAATTACAGGCTGTTTTAATTGATATTGAGACGTATCAGAATATGCTGAATGCTTTTAACTTGTTGAAAATAATAAAATTTTCAGAAACAGATGTTAAAAACGGCAGATTTTCTGATGCAAATGATGTTTTTTCCCGTCTGAAACAGAAATACGGTGTCAATGAAGAAGAAAATAAAAAGGATAATTGTTTCGCGGTTTGCTGATGATGATTTAAATGAAATAATCGAATATTACTATTCGTTGAGCAAAAATTATGTCCAAAAAACAATTGAACTTTTTGAACATAATATTAAGTCGTTGAAAGATTTTCCCGAAAGGGGCAGATTTGTCCCCGAACTTGAAAGACAAGGAATTACAAAATTCAGAGAATTGATACAAGGTAATTACAGAATTGTTTACGAAATAAATAATGATATTGTAATTGTTCATACAATAATTGATTCGCGAAGAAATTTTGAACAGATAATTTTTTCAAAATTAATGAGGTATTATTAGTTTTGAAAATTGTGAACTATAAATTAAAAATACAACAATTTTTTTATGGAATACAACACATCAAGAAAGCCGCTGGCATTTCCGGAATATGGGCGTAACGTTCAGAAACTTGTTGACTACGCCGTTTCGCTTGACGAGGGACCCGATAAAGAAAAATCTGTCAAGGCTATTGTTGCCGTTATGGGAAACCTAAATCCGCAATTAAGGGATAATCCCGATTTTAAACATCTCCTTTGGGATCATTTGGCGATTATGTCGGATTTTAAATTGGCAAAATATTCGCCGTATCCAGTCCCAGACAAAAACAATCTTCATTCAAAACCTGCTCCCGTAGAGCGTTATGAAAAAGATATGAAGTATCCCGTTTTCGGAAGAATTATCGAAAAGTTGATGGAAAAATGCAAAAACATTGAGGACGAAGACCGCAGAAACGAACTCATCAAAACAATCACAAACCATATGAAAAAATCCTATGTGCTTTGGAACAAAGAAAACATCAACGACGAAGTGGTTTTCAAAGTTTTGAAAGAAATTTCCGGCGGTGAACTCGAAGTTCAGGACGAAGACTTAAAACTTATTGACGGTAGGGATTTTATGAAAGCAAAAGTTAGACCGAATAATCAAAACAACAATCAGGGCTTTCAAAATCGTCCTAATCAAAACCGCAATAATATGCAGAACCATAACAATAACAATCCCCGCCGTTATTATCAAAACAACAACGGTTTTCATAAATAATTCTAAAAAAAATGGCGGCTTACGAAATCTTCGGCGGCAAAAAACTTCATGGAGAAATCACTCCGCAAGGAGCTAAAAACGAGGCACTTGAAATTATTTGCGCAACTCTTTTGACAAAACAAAAAGTAATTGTTGAAAACGTTCCTGAAATCTCCGATGTTATCAATCTTATCGGATTGTTGAAAGATATAGGCGTTAAGACCGAACACCCTAAAAAAAACGTTTATTCTTTTGAGGCTCAGAATGTTAACTTCGATTATCTGAAATCTCCGGCGTTTAGGGAAAAAAGTGCGAAATTAAGGGGATCGGTTATGATAACGGGTCCGCTTTTGGCACGTTTCGGTTACGCATATCTTCCGAAACCGGGCGGCGATAAAATCGGAAGACGACATCTCGACACGCATTTTATCGGTCTTAAAAAACTCGGTGCGGAATTTAATTTCGATTCGGCGGAATCTTCGTATACAGTTAACGGAAAAAATCTGAAAGGTACGTATATTTTGTTGGAAGAGGCTTCTGTTACGGGTACGGCAAATGTCGTTATGGCGGCTGTTTTGGCAAAGGGCGAGACGACAATTTTTAATGCCGCTTGTGAGCCGTATATTTGTCAACTTTGCAAAATGCTTGTTTCGATGGGCGCAAAGATTTCCGGAATCGGTAGCAACTTGCTTAAAATCAGCGGCGTAACAGAGTTGAAAGGTTGCACGCACAAATGTTTGCCCGATATGATTGAAATCGGTTCGTTCATAGGACTTGCTGCTATGACAGGCTCTGAAATCAGAATAAAGAACGTAAGCCGAGAAAATTTGGGGCTTATTCCTAATGCTTTCCGCAAACTCGGCGTTGTCATCAACGAGGAAAACGACGACATAATCGTTCCCGCACAAGAGCATTATGAAATTTCTTCGTATATCGACGGCTCTATTCTTACGGTTGCCGATGCGCCCTGGCCCGGATTAACGCCCGATTTGTTGAGCGTTTTGTTAGTGGTTGCAACTCAGGCAAAAGGCAGCGTCTTGATTCATCAAAAAATGTTTGAATCGAGATTGTTTTTCGTTGACAAACTGATAGATATGGGAGCGCAGATTATTCTTTGCGATCCTCACCGCGCAACTGTTATCGGTCTTGACAGAAAATTTCCGCTAAAAGCCACGACAATGACCTCGCCCGACATCAGAGCCGGTGTTGCGCTTCTTATTGCGGCACTTTCGGCAGAAGGAAAATCCGTTATTTACAATATCGAACAAATTGACCGAGGCTACGAGGACTTAGAAAACAGACTTTTGAAGTTAGGTGCTTCAATAATAAGAAAAGATTAAAATAATTTTGATTTAAAGTTGCTTTTTTGTTAAAATAATATTATCTTTGCTGTTATGATTAATATTATTTTAACATGAAAACAAATGGCGGCAATTATTAAATCAATAGTTACAAAAATTAAAGAAAAGTTTACTGATAAAAGTGAATATATCTTTTCTTGTGCTGAATTAGACAATAACGGAAATGAGGTTTTGCTGACGGAATTTGACGAAAACGGCGTTTTGATACGCAAAAGCGTTACAAATTATAACGATAAAAACCTCAAAAACGGAAAGTTCGTTTATGATTCTGGCGGGATTTTGTTGCAGAAAGTAAAGTTTTTTTACAAACCTGACGGCAAAATCGGCAGCGAAGAATATTCGTTTGAAGACGGTCAGACTTGGTTGAAAACATATTTTTATAACGGCAACTCTTTGATGATAAGGACGATAAACGAAGATGACGAAGAAAAAGAGCGGGTAGTTTACGTTTATGACACTTTGCAGCAAAAAGTCCTGACAAAAAGCGAATACGGTTTTAAGGGTAAAGAATTTAAGCGGACCGAATTTATTTATGATACGGTTTCGGGACGGCTTGAAAGTAAGAAAGTTACGGATTTTGACAGTGGTTTGTCAGATGTCGTTCTACTTTGTTACGATGCTTTTTGCAGACTTGTCAGCGAAGAGGATACAAAAATTTTAAAAACTTTTGAATATAAATTTTAGAAAAAAAATGTACGATAATTTGCCGCAAGATCCGATAATGTTGATGAGTTTTGTAAATCAAAAACTCAGAGATAATTATCCTTCGCTCGAAGAAATGTGCGATGATATGGATATTGATAAAAATGAATTGCTTGAACGTTTAAAATCAGGCGGTTACGAATATAACAAGGAACAGAATAAAATTTGGTAAAAAATGACGAGGAAAGAAATTGTTTTTAGTTTTTTCAAAGAAAACGGAATCGAATTTTCTGCCTACGACCACCCCGAAGGAAAAACTATTGAGGAGGCTAAAAAATGGTGGAAAAATGACGGTTCGATTCATTGCAAAAATCTTTTTTTCCGCAATCACAAAGGCAACAAGCACTATCTTGTTTGTTTCAACTGCGATTACGACCTTGACATTCATTCTCTGGAAGCAAAACTGAAAGAGGCTTTGACTTCAAAAGGTCTGCCTGCTCCGGGTAAACTCTCTTTTGCCTCGCCGGAAAGAATGGAAAAATATTTAGGTCTTCTTCCGGGCAGCGTTTCGCCGTTCGGACTTATCAACGATAAAGAAAATCACGTTCATTTGTTTTTGGATGAAAACCTTCAAAATGCTGACACTTTGAGTTTTCACCCTAACGATTGTACGGGAACGGTCGTTATTAGTCAGGATAATTTTAAGAAATATCTCTCAAAGGTAGGAAATACTTTTGAGTTTTTAAAACTATATTAAAAAATGTCATTAATTAAATCAATTTCAGGAATCAGAGGAACGATAGGCGGTTTTGCCGGCGACAACCTCACACCTATTGACATCGTAAAATTTACGGTAGCGTATGCACAATGGATAAAAAATCAAAGGCCTTCTGCCGAGGACTACAAAGTAGTAGTCGGCAGAGATGCAAGAATTTCCGGTTCTCACGTTAAACAGTTGGTTTCGAGCGCGTTGACAATGTGCGGAATAGACGTTATTGACATCGACCTTGCAACAACACCGACAACAGAACTTGCCGTTACGGAATTTCAGGCTGACGGCGGAATCATCTTGACCGCAAGCCACAATCCGAGAGAGTGGAACGCTTTGAAACTCCTCAACAAAAACGGCGAATTTTTGAGTGCAAAAGACGGTAAGTTCATAATAGAATTTTCTGAAAAAGTAGAAACCTCAGCCGGATTTCCGACAGTAGACCAACTCGGAAAAATTACTCCCGTAAGAGGTTTTGAAAGTGTTCACATTCAGAATGTTTTGGACTTGAAACTCGTTGATGTAGAGGCTATTAAAAAGGCTAACTTTACGGTTTGCGTTGACGTTATCAACTCTGTCGGCGCACTTATTGTTCCCGAACTTTTGGAGTCGTTAGGCGTTAATAATTACACGATTATCAACGATGAGCCTGACGGAAATTTCGCTCACAATCCCGAACCGTTGAAGCAAAATCTTATCGGTTTGGCTGAGGCTGTTAAAGTGAAAAAAGCGGACGTAGGTTTTGCTGTTGACCCCGATGTTGACCGTCTTGCAATCATGCAGGAAGACGGAGAAATGTTTGGAGAAGAATATACTTTGGTTTCGGTTGCTGACTACGTTTTGCAAAACAAAAAAGGCAACACTTCAAGCAACCTTTCGTCGAGCCGTGCGTTAAGAGACGTTACCGAAAAATTCGGCGGTAAATACGAGGCTGCCTCTGTCGGCGAACTTAACGTGGTAACCAAAATGAAAGAAATCGGAGCGGTAATCGGCGGCGAAGGCAACGGCGGCGTTATTTATCCCGAACTTCATTACGGTAGAGATTCAATTGTAGGAATTGCATTGTTTTTGACCTATTTGGCAAAATGCGGCAAAAAAGTTTCTGAACTTAAAAAAACTTATCCGCAATATTTTATGAGCAAAAACAAAATTCAGTTAACGCCCGAAATTAATGTGGATTCGCTTTTGAAAAAAGTTGAAGAGGTTTATTCAGCAATGCCGGAGACGGTTGTAACGACGATTGACGGCGTTAAAATCGACTTCAAAGAAAATTGGGTTCACCTCAGAAAATCCAACACTGAGCCGATAATCAGAATTTATACCGAGGCAAAATCTCAGGAAGCTGCCGACAAGTTAGCGGAAGAAATGATTGAAAAAATTAAAAAACTTTTGTAGTTTTTTGTAACTTTTTGTAACACTAATCCGTCATAGTAGTAAATAAACTTTTAAAAAAAACATACAATCATGAAAAAGATATTTACTATTATGGCGGTTTTGTTTTTTTGCTTAACCGCAGCGGCTCAGGAAAATCTTGATTCACTGAGACAAGAATTATTGAAGAAAAAAGAAAACCTTATTGCCGGAAAGGAAAAATTCCGACACATGAGGGATAGTATCAGACAATTGAAAGGTACTATGAGCGAAAGCCTTTACGAAATCCAAATAGAGGCTCTCGAAAAAGGTATTGACGACATCGAAGACTCTGTTGATGACATCGAAGACAAAATAGAAAGGCTCGAAAAGCGGATTGGTCATCGCTACAACCGTTACAGTATTGAAATTCCGCATTATGATTTTGATGTAAGAAACCGTTATAAAAGTTTTGAAAGTCATCTTACCGGTATTTTCTTTGCTGTTAACGGCCTTATCAACCCGAACTCAGGGTCGCATGAGGCTGATTTTATGAAACTTAATGACAGTCGCAGTCTTTGTCTTGACATTTATTTTGCCGCGCATGACGTGCCGTTTTGCAACAAATTCGGAATGTCTTTCGGTTGTGATTTGGAGTTTAATCATTATTCTCTTGCCAAAGACATTAATTTGTTAGTCAGAGACGAAAAAGTCTGTTATGAAAATTCTTTAATCGAGTATAAACGTCAGAATCTCAGGCTCATGTATTTGAGTTTTCCGCTTATTTTTGAGTTAAATATTCCTTCGGGCAGAGAAAATTTTTACATTAACGCTGGCATAAAAGGTGGTATCAGGGTCGGTAGCCGTGTAAAACAAGTTTATGAAGAAAACGGCGACAAAAAGAAAAACCGTGTTCATAACGATTTTGAAACGCAACTTTTCCGCTATGCTGTTATCGGTGGTATCGGTTATGACGGCATTCAGGTTTTTGCAGAATATTCTCCGTTACAACTTTTTAAAGACTCTCACGGCCCGGAACTTTACCCGTTTGCAATCGGCGTGAAATTTAACTTTTAAACCTTTTTATGACACGTGAAGAATTTAATAAATGTGCCGAAGTGTATTCCGATTATGTTTTTCGGTTTATTCTGAAAAATATTTCGGACTACGCCTCTGCTGAGGATATTGTTCAGGAGGCTTACGAAAAAATGTGGCTCAGGCATGAAGATATTGATTTTCAGAAAGCGAAATCTTATCTTTTTGCTTGTGCTTATAGTACTATGATTGACTATTTGCGGAAAAATCATGACAAAATTTTACAACCCTTAGAGCCTGATTTGAATATCATTCAGGAGAGTTTTCCGCAATTCAGCGGTGTGAAAGAGGCTTTGGAATTTGCGTTAAAAAGGCTTCCGGCAGAGCAACGCAGCGTTATCGTTTTGAGAGATTATGAAGGTTATTCGTATGAGGAAATTTCTCAAATTACTTCGCTAAGTCTTTCTGCCGTAAAAGTTTATATTTTTCGCGGCAGGGTCGCAATGAAAAAAATGCTTGAAAAATTAGGTGCAACCGTAAACGAATTTTAAAGAAATAAAATGAAAATTAACGAGGAAAATATCGAGGCGTATCTTATTGATTATTCGGAAGGTAAACTTTTCGGAGAAGAGAAAAACTATGTGGAAAGTTTTTTGAAAAACAATCCCGAATATGCGGATATGTTAGACGGTTTTGAGAATATCAGGCTTGAAAAAGAGACTGTCAGATTTGAAAAAAAAGACAGTTTAAAACATACAACCGAGTTTGATTATCCCGAATTTCAGTATTTTGACCGTCTTGCCGTTTCGGTTTTAGAAGGCGTTGCCTCTGAGAGCGAAAACAAAGAATTTCAAACACTTATTTCAAAAAATAAGAAATTAAAAAAAGATGCTGACGTTTATTCAAAAACTAAAATACAGCCCGATTTTAAGATTGTTTATAACAAGAAAAAAACTCTGAAACATTATGCTTTGTTTTTCTGGCAACGTGTAGCGGCTATTGCGGCAGTTTTGATTGCAGCGGTTTTGTTTTCGTTCTTAAATTCTGACGAAACTGTTTTAATTTTAGGAGTTTACGATTATAATTACAAAGTAACGCCGCGTGAAATCCTTTGTGAAGAAAAACCGATAATCGCAGAGACAAAAAACTTGGCGAAGAAAAAAGCAGCAGTCAAAGCCGTAGAAAAACCGCCTTTGATGCTGCCTGAGATAGAAAATGAAATAAAAAGTGTTAAAAACGAAGCACTTGTAGGTGCTGATTTTTCGTCTTTGAAGATTGAAAACGTTTTGAAAGACGTTCTGCCTCAAACGGATTTTTCGCAGTTTTTAGCGGAAAATGCCGAGTCTCAGTCAAAACCGAAAACCAATTTTATCGGTTTCAGACTTTTCCGTTTTGCTAAAAAAATTGACGTTGAAATTTTTCGTAGCGATGACGGCAGTTTTATCGCGCTTGATTTAATTACGCCTAACAAAAAATATACGCTTAAAAAGTTATAAAACTTCTTTTTTCAAGAATTCAGTCAACTCTTTTGCAATTTCGCCGTGCTGCAAAATGTCAGGGTGCATAGACCCACCGGCGTTTTTGTTGTGCGGTAATTCAAAGTTTTTTACGCCCGTTACGCCGTCCTTCGTTAATCTGTCAACTACCTGAGGCAAAATCTCTTGCAGCCAAGTATTCAGACTGTCGTTTGCCATAGGCGAGTTCAAAAGTACGATGTTTTTTGCCGAAGGATTTTTCTCTTTTAACATTTTTACGAACGCCGTGTATGCCGAAATAAATGTTTCGTTGTCTTGTATTCCGTCGTTTTGACCCAAACAGCAGCAAATCAAATCCGGCTTAAAAGAAAAATCGTAAGGAATCGTGTCGTATCTCATCTTTACGTTGTCATAAATTTGCGGCATCGTGAAAGGGTTGTCGCAGCAAGAATGAATCAAGCCTATTCCCGAAACCGAAGCAAGAGAATATTGTGCGTTGAGATTTCGCGCCGTTTGAGGTCCGTAAGCGTAATATGCTCTGTGCCAGTCGCCCCATTGATAATCTTTTTGGCTGACAAGCGAGGTGTCGCAGTCGCAACCGCTTGTGATGGAATTGCCGATGAACTCAATTTTGAGGGACGTTTCAGGCGTCCAAGCGGAGATTTTGTCGGCTTTCACTTTTTTAATTTGCGTAAAACTCATCATTGTTTCGCTGTCGCGGCAAAGCATAACGTGGTGAAGTTTGTCATCTTTTTTTGTGATGACAAATGTCGTATCGCCTCTCCCGACACGGAATTTTTGCGGCTTGTCATCATCAACAATGAGGTCTAAAAAACTATGGTCGAAGTCGCCGTCGTTCAAAACGGTGAGTTCACAATTTTTGCCCTGAAATGCAAACGTGAAATATCCTCCCGCCGAATACATTTTTACGCCATCAGGGGTGTTTTCATAACGACCGATTGCAGTTAAAAGATTGCTGTTGCCGGTGATTTCGTCCGCTGAATTTTGGCACGAAAACAATGCGGCTGAAAAGAGTAATGGTAAAATTTTTTTCATTTTTCTTTATTCTTTAAATTCATACTTTATTTTTTGGTAATTTGAAGTTTCGTTAAAGTCCTTGAACGCTGGATTTTTATAATCGTAATCTTTGTCGGAGAGGAGTTTTTTCGGTTTTTCTTTGACGAAAACAAAAGCCGAAAAAAATCCCGCAACCGCGCCTAATGCGTGAGACTCCCAACTGATGTGTTCTTCCCAAGGAAAAATGCCCCAAATCATTGAACCGTAGAGCATTATGGTCAGCATTGAAATTGCCGCAGACCCTTTTTCGCCGGCTATTATTCCGCCGAAAAACAGAAACGAAGCCAAAGCGTAAATTATTCCGCTTGCGCCTATGTGATAACTTTCGCGGGCAAAAAACCACACCAAAATACCTGTTGATAAATACAACGCGGTGAAAATTTTGAAATAATTTCGTCTGTGAATCAGCGTTAACATTCCCGTCAAAACGGGCAAAGCGGAAAGGTTTGAAAGCAAATGTTCTAAATCGTTATGAATCAGCGGAGAAAAAACAATGCCGATTAATCCTGAAATGTGTCTCGGGAAAATTCCTAAACGATAAAAAACGCTGTCAAAAGCATTCTCTGCCGCAAAAGTGATGATTATCAATGCGCATAAAATCAGCGGCAGAATAAGAAATGACAGCGTTTTTTTCTTCATAATTCAATAAAATTATCTTACAACCTCGGTAAATTCGGGAGTTGCTCCGTTTTTGACGATAACATAAATTTTAGTTTGTTTACCATCTTGATTTTCAACGTTATAGAGATATTCTACACCGTCTTTTCTCTCTCGTGAACCGCATGTTACGGGGTTGCCGAGCGGAAACTGATAATTATCGCATGCCTTGTGGAAAATGTCTTTTTCTTTATCAGTAACTTCTTTTTGAGCCGAAAAATCAGAGAGTTGTTCCAAAGTGCCTTGTTTGAAACCTGCTTTGATTAAAAATTGTTCAACTTCTTCTTTGACATTCGAGATGCGTGCCTGACGTATGCCGTAACCGTCGATGAATGTTGCGTTTTTGATGTTTTTCTTTAATTCGGCTGTTCCGGTGTTAAGACCGCCGCTGCCGAAAGTGCAGAACGGAACAAGTTTTTTGCCGCTGAAATCAGTGTTTTTTACAAACGTTGCAACCGGCGAAGCATACACACCGCCCCAAATCGGGAAACCTAAGAAAATAACGTCGTAATCTTTAACGTTTTTTGTAAGTGGTTTAATTTCAACGGTTTTGCCTTCTTGCATTTCTTTTTGCCAACGACCTGCTACGTCGCCGAAATTGCCGGTATAAGGCTCTACACATTCAATTTCTTCGATGTCGCAGCCCAACTGTTTTTGAATTTCCTGAGCAACGGTTTTTGTGGTGTTGCTTTGAGAATAAAAAAGAACGAGGATTTTCTCCTGTTTTGCGCCGCAAGATGTCAAAAACAATGCGGCAAGAATTAATGTTAAAAACTTTTTCATTATTTTTTTTATTTTAAAGTGATTTTTATTACGATGTTTAAATTTTCTTTTTTATTTCACCCCGACGATTTTTTTGATTTCGTTCAATTTGTTGAGAGCCTCAATCGGTGTTAAATTGTTGACGTCAAGTTGCTTGATTTCGTCGCGGATTTGTGTCAGAACGGGGTCGTCTAACTGAAAGAAACTCAGTTGAATACCGTCGTTTTTAGTTTTTTTGGACGGTTTGGCACATTTTACGGCGGAGGTTTCGTTGCCGCCGCCTTCAAGTTCTTTTAAAATTTGGTTCGCACGTTCAACGACGGCTTTTGGCATACCGGCTAATTTCGCCACGTGAATACCGAAACTATGTTCGCTGCCGCCCGGGACGAGTTTGCGCATAAAAATCACTTTTCCGCCCGTCTCGCTTACCGAAACGTTATAGTTTTTGATGCGTTCAAAGGTTTCTGCCATATCGTTAAGTTCGTGATAATGAGTGGCAAACAAAGTTTTAGCACCGCCCGACGGATATTCGTGAATGTATTCAACAATAGCCTGCGCAATGGAAATTCCGTCGTATGTCGAAGTGCCGCGCCCTAACTCGTCAAAAAGTACTAAACTCCTTGAAGTCATATTGTTAAGGATTCCCGCAGCCTCGTTCATTTCAACCATAAACGTAGACTCGCCTGACGAAATATTGTCCGAAGCACCGACCCTTGTGAAAATTTTGTCAACATAACCCGCCGTAACCGCTTTTGCCGGAACAAAACTTCCCGCCTGAGCCATAAGCATTATCAAAGCCGTTTGTCTCAGCAATGCTGACTTACCTGCCATGTTAGGACCGGTTATCATCATGATTTGCTGCGTTTTATCGTCAAGAAAAACGTCGTTAGGAATATATTGTTCACCGATAGGTAGTTGCTGTTCGATGACAGGGTGTCGTCCGGCGGTGATTTTTATTTCGTTGCTTTCGTTGATTTCGGGCTTGCAGTAATCGTAGTCCAAAGCGCACTGAGCATAACTGCAAAGACAATCCAAAGCCGCAACCGATTTAGCATTTTTGAGAAAAATCTTAATGTAGTCAATCAAAAACGCGGCTAATTGATTGAAAATTTCAACCTCCAACTGCTGAATTTTGTCCTGAGCACCGAGAATTTTATCCTCATATTCTTTGAGTTCGGGCGTAATGTAACGCTCGGCACCCGTCAGAGTTTGTTTACGAATCCACTCGGGCGGCACTTTTTCTTTATGCGTGTTTCTTACCTCAATATAATAGCCGAAAACGTTTGTAAAGCCGATTTTCAGACTCGGAATCTGAGTTTGAGAGATTAAATCCTGCTCCATTTTCAAAAGGTATTCCTGAGAATTAAAGGCAATTTCCCTTAATTCGTCCAATTCGGGATTAACGCCTTCTTTAATAAACTTACCTTTTGAAATCAATGCCGGCGGTTCTTCAACTATCTCGTTATCAATCTTTTGAGCGGCTGTGGTACACGGGTCTAAACTGTCAAAAATATTTTGAAAAATAGTTTTTCCGTTATCAATCGCCTCTTTTAAGAAATTCTTGATATTTTGAGTGCAGTCGAGCGAAGTTTTTATCTGACGGAGGTCGCGTGGCGAGAGTCTCTGCGTTGAAATTTTTGAAGCAAGTCGCTCAATATCACCGATTTGTCGCAACTGTAACCGCAGATTTTCCAAGAGCGTAAAATCGTTTTTCAACTCTTCGGCATAGTCAAGACGGCGTTTGATGTCTGAGGTGTTTCTAAGCGGCAACGCTAACCAGTGTTTCAACATTCTGCCGCCCTGAGGACTTACGGTTTTGTCAACAACGTCCAAAAGCGTTTTGCCTGACGGACTTAGCGGTGAGAAAATTTCAAGGTTTCTGACCGTGAATTTGTCAAGCCAAACGTACTTGCCTTCGTCAATTTTAGAAATTCTGAGAATGTGTCCGAGTTGCGTATGTTGCGTGATGTCAAGGTAATGAAGAAGCGCACCGGCAGCGTTTGAGGCTTCTTGCAATTCTTCGATTCCGAAACCTTTTAACGAGTTTGTTGAAAACTGTCTTAAAAGTCTTTCGCGTGCGGAGGTTTCTTCAAAAGCCCAATCTTCGAGCGGATAAAAATAATATTTGTCGCCGAAAAGTTGCTTTATTTCTTCTTTTTTTGACCTTTCGTAAAGAACTTCTTTCGGGCTGAGTGAGGCTAACAATTTGTCAACATAATCGTTAGAACCCTGAGCCACAAGAAAGCCGCCAGTCGAAATATCCAAAAACGCCACGCCCGTTTTATCTTTTTGAAGATTTATGCACGCAGCGTAATTGTCTGATTTATTGTCTAATACATTGTCGTTAAGCGAAACGCCCGGAGTGATGAGTTCGGTGATTCCGCGTTTAACGATTTTGGTTGCGAACTTCGGGTCTTCTAACTGTTCGCAAATAGCAACCCTTTCGCCCGCTCTTACAAGTCTCGGCAAATAATTGTCCAAGGCATGATACGGAATGCCCGCAAGGGCTTCACCGGCACGTTTTGTGAGAGTGATTCCCAATATTTCGGACGTTTTTACGGCGTCCGAGGCGAAAGTTTCATAAAAATCGCCTACTCTGAACAGCAAAATCGCATCAGGATATTTCGCTTTTATGCTGTTATATTGCTTCATCAGCGGGGTTTCGGAAGGTCTTGCCATTTTTCTTCGGGTTACAATTTTACTTTAAATGCGGCTTTGAAACCCGTGAACTCGGTTTTGTCGAAAGTTTCGTAGCCGAAAGTTATTGATTCGATTTTTTTAGTAAAGGTCAAAGTTTTTTCGTTGAAATACCATTTTTCTTCAAACATAATGTTGCCGATGTCTTTGCGTTTGAATTGTTTTTCAAGTGCTTTTACGGCATCAACGGTCATTTCTTCGTCAGTAAAATAATCGTATGCCTTCAACTTGCCTTTATAAACGGCCTGAAATATTGAATTTGCAAGCGGTAAAATATTTGTGTTTGCCAATCTTTCTGCTTCCCAATCGTCGTCTTTTTTGTGATTTTTGATGACAACTTCATAAAAAATCGGGTCGGAGAGTTTCATTGCTGAGGTGGAGTCAAAGTCATAATAAAACTCCGATTCTTTGATTACAACCGGCAACGGCTCAGGTTTTTCTACAACTGTTGCAACGCTGTCGGCGGTTGCTTGTTTGTTTTCGTTAGTTGTTGTGTTGCAGGCGGTTGCGGCAAAAATAGCGCATAACGCCAATAATGATGTTTTTTTCATTTTTTTTTTCTATTTTTGGGTTATTAAAGTTTATAAAAATCTTCCTACACAAATTTCGGCTACGGCAAACGCCAGAGCTAGAATTACGAACAGTTTCCAAATAGGTTTGTTTGTAGAGTTTTCAACCGCAGAAGCCGAAAAGCCGCTTTTGTCAGTTTCGATTATTTGTGTCGAAACAAAACCTTCCGCAGAAAGTTTTTCCAAAACTTCGTCTGCCGAGAAAAAGTCCAAATCGGATTCTTTTCTGTCATAATTGTATGCTACAAAGGCGTTTGACGGTTTGTCCTGAATCATCAAAGTATAAAATCCTGCTTTTTCGATAAGGTTTTGCGAAAAAATCTTAAAGTTCATAAAACCGTCAGGACCGGAAATTCTGGGAATCATTTCAAAATCAGAATCATCTGCCTTTAAAAATACTTTTACGCCTTCTTTATAGTTCGGAATTTTGGTCGTAAAGCCGTCGTCTTTGCCGATTAAAGTGTAATACTGCGAGGTAAAATTTTGAGAAAATGCCGCCGCATTATACAACAAAGGCACTATAAGTCTGTGTGTTACAAGCGTTCCCGATTTTTCGTCCAAAGGCGTATAAAAAACATAAAATTTGCCCGCCTTATAACTATTTGAAGTTAAAATCTTCTTATACGAATCGGTTTCTAAAAGTGTTTCCTCCGAAAGATAAGAGTTTTGCGTAGAATTAAAATACTTGTTAACAACCGGCAAATCAACGTTTTCCGGCACTGATTTTATTGCGTTTTTCAGCAGCAGAGACTGTGCGTTGAAGTTCGCAATTTTGCACCTTAACGTGTCTTTTCCCGTAAAAGTGTTGCACATCAAGAGCGATAACAAGTAATTATAACTTTCAATATCGCCCGAAAAAGACGGAACAAAAATAACGTTGCCGCCCATCGAAACAAAACTTTGAAGTCTGCTGCTTAAAGTTGCCGGTATTTTTTCTTTTTTGTTGATGACAACTGTTTGGTATTCAAGCAGATTGTCAGTGTCTTCCCCTGACGAAAACTCTACGGAAAAATTCTTATCTGTTTTGAAAAGTGCATCAAAATATTTGTCGGATTTTTCGTCAGAAATGATGAGAATCTTTTTTACCGAATCTATTTTGTACCCGAAATACAAATCGTCGTCGTAGTTTATCGGAAAATCCGAAACTGAAATCCTGCCGCGTACAAGATTTTTTTCGGTGTTGACGTATTTTAGTTTTATTTGTTTTTTCTCGTAAGGGTTTATGTCAAAAGTTTCGGCGCATTTGCTGCTGTTGTTTATGTAAAGTTTTAAGGGGACGTTTTTGACGGGTTGTCCGCCGTAATTTCTTACCGTAACAAGAATTTCTTCTTCCGAACCCGTTAAGCGGTAAGGAGTTAAAAATTCTACCGTGTCTACGGATACGTTGTTTTGGGTTTCGGAAGTTACTTTTACCAAATTTATTGAAATCAGCGAGTCGTTTTCCAAAGCCGAAAAGTCGCAAATATTTTTCTGAAAATCGGAAATTACAAAAACAGACTTTCTTGAATTTATGTCAACGTCTTGAAAACTAAGATTTTGCAAGGCTTTTCTGATAACTTCGCCAATAGTAGGAGCCTTCGGCGAAGTCTTTAATTCTTCCAAGAAAGTGCGTATACCGTCAGCGTTTACAAGGCGGTTGTGCTCAGAAGAAAAATTGTTGTCAATATACAGAAATTGTGTACCTGAGGGAAATGCTCCGGCAATTTCTAAGGCTTTGTTTTTGGCTTTTTCGAGATTGAGTCCCGCAATTTCGCCCGCCTGCATACTGAAAGAGTTGTCGATATAAATCACCGGCGGAGCATTTTTTACTAATCCCTGACCGTTTTGAAGTCCGCCCGTTGAAATTACGGGTTCAGAAAAGGTTATAACAAGGCACGCGATAACCGCCATTCTTAAAACCATCAGCAAAATCTGCTTCAAAACAGACCTTTTGCGCGTAATGTTTTTAAGGTTTTGCAAAAATCTGACATCGCTGAAATATACCGTTTTATAACGCCTGAAATTAAAAAGATGTATTACAGGCGGAATCAGGACGGCAAAACCCGCCCAAAGAAACACCGCATTAAGAAATTGCATTACTTGTCTTTATATATAACGTTTTTTACCAACGTCAAAATGCCTTCGTTTCTTGAATTCATACAAACGACGTTGTTGAAAATCCCGTCGGGATTGTTTGCTATGGCGTGGTAGAGTTTTAAAATTCCGTCCATAGCGTTCTCTATGTATTCTATCATCTGAGTGTCAGAAAAGAAAGTCGTAATGCCTCTGTAATGCGGAAATATCGTGCCGACACCGCCCCTGAATGAAGAATATCCTTGCTCCGGCTCGGTAATCCAATCCGTGAGTTCGTGCCTGAAAAACTTTTGGTATTGAGACCTTAATTCCGGATTAATACCGTTAGTCCTGACCAAAACGTTAACACCGATATGACTATAAGTATGTCCTTCGATTTCTTCAACCTTGAAAAAACCGGCGTTGATACCGAAAACATACTGCATTTCTTCCCTTGTGAATCCTAAACCGTAAAAAAACCATTCATCGCTTATGCGCTGATGAGTGTACTTGCCGAGTTTGTTTTGAAAACATTCTCTTACACTTTGGATTATTTTTCTACGTCTTTCTTTTATTTCTTCCGATTCAATCATTTTCTTGAAAAATTTTAGTTTACAAAGTAAAAAAAACAATTTTAAAAAAGCAAATATTTTGCCTAATTTTTTTTAGCCATCAAGTTTTTTGTTTTCAAAAAGACTTTTTGCTCTTATTCCTAACAAAAGTACATCGTCAACTTGTTCGACACCGTTTTTCCATTCGTTGAAGGTTTCGATGTATTTTTCTCTTTGCGTTTGTAAATCGTATTTTGAAAACTCGTTGATGATTTTTCTCATTCTGAATTTTGTAAATTTTTCGGTTTTGTTGTTTATTTGGTCGGTATAACCGTCAGAAAACATGTAAATTACATCGTCATCTTTTAGATCCAAAACCGTTTGACGAAAAGCCACTTCTCTATGATACCAGCCTATCGGATTACGGTCGGCTTTTATGGTTATAACCTCGGAGGTTTCGGCTTTCAAAATCATCAAATCTATGTATGCTCCGGCATATTTGGCTTCATGGAGTTCTTTGTCGGCGATAACAATGCCGATGTCCATGCCGTCCATTGACGAGGTGGAGTCGCCCGTCTGATTTAAAGTTTGTACGACTTTTATTTTTAAGAGTTCCAAGACCATTTCAGGTTCGGTAAACTTGTCGATATAACTGAAAATTTCGTTCAAAAAAGTGATGTTAAGAACGCTTAAAAATGCAGCCGGAACGCCGTGTCCCGTACAGTCGGCAACGGCTATTATCCGTCTTACGCCTAAGTCTCTGACGTAATAAAAATCTCCCGAAACCACGTCTTTGGGCTGATAAATCACGAAAAAGTCGGTCAGGATTTTGTGAATGTCAACGCTGCCCCGGATTATCAGTCGTTGAAGCCTTGAAGCGTAAGTCAGCGACGAATTTATGTTTTCGGTGTATTCCTCCATCATTGCCTTTTGATGAAGGATTTTTTCGTTCTGTTTGTTGACGATTTTATTACGGTTGGAGGTTTTCTTCATGAAAATTCCCAAAAAAGTACTAACGACTAAAAGACATATAACGACAATTTTAAAAAATGTCAGCAAATGGGTTTGTATAATCGTTTCTTGTTTCAGACCTTTTATCGTTTGTTTTTGGTCTTCGTTTTTGAGGTAACTTTCAAGTTCGTTGATTTGACGTAGGTTTTCGCGGTTAAGGATTTGGTCTCGGAGAGTGTTGTAAGTTTCAAGATGATTGAACGCCGCACGAAAATCGTCCTGCTTTTTAAAAACCTTAGAATACAACATAAAAATTCGACATTTCAAAATGCTGTTGTTTGCATAATGAATCATTGCCGTATCAAGGTAACATTCTGCAAACTGGTCGTTGTTTTGACTAAGGCAGAGTTCCGCCATATTAACGTAGCCTTGTGCCATAACTTCTTGATTTTCTGCGATTTCTCCCCATGTTATAGCGCATTGAAAATCTGAGGCAGCCTGCATGGTGTCTTGACACGCCAAGTCCAATACGCCTTTGTTATTATAGACCATTCCCATACCCTCGAAACAATTGTTTTCGGAGTATATTTTAAAGGCGCGGTCATAAAGAATGAAGGCTTTGGCATACTGTCCTCTGTAAACATGAATTAATGCTAATTCGTTGCATGCAGCGGCTGTTTCTAATGGTTTATTAGTTATTTCGCTGAGTTTTATGCAACGTTCAAAATATTTTGCTGACCTTCCCATGTATGTCGTTTTGCTGTATAAAGAAAGTCCCATCGTGTGGGAAACGGCAAAGTAAGATTTTGCCGCTAAAAAACACGCACGTTGTCTGATATTCAAAGTTTTAGGCGATTCAGAAATATGAATTTCTTCGCTGTGGGCACTATCGCTGATACCGGTATAGCGGTTCAAATATTTCAAGGCAAGTAACGAATTTTCTATGGTTTGGTCAAGAGAGGCATTTTTAGCCTTTTCTGCCAAATCCAAGTAATACGCCGCTGTGTCATAATCAGCAAAACACCCCGCCGGCCAATAGTTTTGAGCAGAAAGGGGCGAAAAAAAAAGCACCGCTGAAAGCAGCAAAAAATATGTATATAGTATAACGAATTTCATAATTGATGTTCTCGGTTAATACAACAAAAATAATTCCCTTTTTCTTTTATCAGACGAAAAAAATATGTAATTTTGCGGCAAATTTGTATTTTAAATCCATAGACTATGAAAGGTATCATTCTTGCCGGCGGCTCAGGCACACGTCTGTACCCCATCACAAAAGTAATTTCAAAACAACTTTTGCCGGTTTATGACAAACCGATGATTTATTATCCGCTTTCAACATTGATGTTAGCGGGCATAAAAGACATTTTAATTATTTCCACGCCTTGGGATTTACCGCTTTTTGAGCGTATGCTCGGCACGGGCGAAGATTGGGGTTTACACTTCTCTTACGCAGAGCAGCCGCGTCCCGAAGGTCTTGCACAGGCCTTTATTATCGGAAAGGATTTTATCGGCGACGATGATGCCTGCCTTGTTTTAGGCGACAATATTTTTTACGGACACGGACTTCCGGCAATCCTTCACCACGCAAGACAACGTGTTGAAAACGAACATATTGCAACAGTTTTCGGCTATTCGGTTACCGACCCCGAAAGATACGGCGTTATCGCTTTCGACAAAGACGGCAAGGCCACTTCAATCGAAGAAAAACCCGAACACCCGAAATCTAATTACGCTGTTGTCGGACTTTATTTCTATCCTAACGACGTGATAAAAATTGCCTCAGAAATAAAACCGTCAAAACGCGGCGAACTCGAAATCACAACCGTCAACCAAAAATATCTCGAACAGGGACGTCTCGGCGTAGAACTTATGGGACGCGGTTTTGCATGGCTCGACACCGGCACGCATGAATCTTTGAACGAAGCCGGCTCGTTTATTCAGACAATCGAAACACGTCAGGGCTTAAAAATTTCGTGTATTGAAGAAATCGCTTATTCTTTGGGCTATATTTCAGCAGAAAAACTTTTATCTCTCGCAAAGGTTATGGAGAAAAACGATTACGGAAAATATTTAATTAGATTAGCGGAGTCAAAATTAAAGGATAAATAAAAAGATATGAACTTTATAAAAACAGAAATAGAAGGGCTTTTAATAATTGAGCCGAAAGTGTTAGGCGATTCGCGCGGTTATTTTTGTGAAACGTTCAAAAAAGAACTTTTTGAACAAAACGCCGGTCAAGTTAATTTTCTTCAAGAAAACGAATCAATGTCCTCTTACGGCGTGTTAAGAGGTCTGCACATTCAAAGACCGCCTTACACGCAGGCAAAACTCGTCAGTGTGCCGCTCGGAAAAGTAATTGACGTTGCGGTTGATGTCAGAACGGATTCGCCGACATTCGGAAAATACGTCGCCGTGGAATTGTCAGAGGATAACAAACGCAGATTTTGGATTCCCAGAGGTTTTCTTCACGGATTTGTCGTTTTGAGTGAAAAGGCAATTTTTCAGTATAAAGTTGACAATGTTTACAACAAAGAATCGGAACAGGGAATTATTTTCTCTGACCCGTCAATTGGCGTAGATTGGAAACTGCCGAAAGAAAAAATGCTTTTAAGCGACAAAGACTTAGTTTTGCCGCAACTCAAAAAAGAGAATTTTTATACTACTGAACAATATAAAAGTAATAAATAAAAAATGGTAAAAAACATTTGTTGTATCGGAGCGGGATATGTAGGCGGACCGACAATGACGGTTATGGCATACAAATGTCCTGAAATAAAAATCACCGTCGTAGACATGAACGCAAAAAGAATTGCGGACTGGAACAGCGACGATTTAACCAAAATTCCCGTTTTTGAACCCGGACTTGCTGACCTCGTAAAAGAGGTTCGCGGCAAAAATCTTTTCTTTTCGACCGAGGTTGACAAAGCCATTGATGAGGCAGATATGATTTTTATGTCCGTCAACACCCCGACAAAAGAGTACGGAAAAGGCGCGGGAATGGCTGCCGACTTAAAGTATATCGAACTTTGCGCACGTCAGATTGCACGTGTTTCTAAAAATAACAAAATTGTTGTTGAAAAATCGACACTTCCCGTCCGCACGGCTGAGGCTATCCGCTCGATTCTTGACAACACCGGAAATCACGTTAAATTTCAAATACTTTCCAACCCTGAATTTTTGGCGGAAGGAACGGCTATCAACGACCTTTTGAATGCTGACCGCGTGTTAATCGGCGGACTTCAAACTCCCGAAGGAAAAGCCGCAATCGAAGAGTTGACGGCAATTTACGCGCACTGGATTCCTCGCGAAAGAATTATTCAAACCAACGTTTGGTCGAGCGAACTTTCAAAACTTACCGCAAACGCATTTTTGGCGCAGAGGATTTCGTCAATCAACTCTTTGTCAGCACTTTGCGAAAAAACAGAGGCCGACGTTACCGAAGTTGCAAGGGCTATCGGAGCGGATTCGAGAATCGGTAACAAGTTTTTGACGGCATCGGTAGGTTTCGGCGGTTCATGTTTTCAGAAAGACCTTTTGAACTTGGTTTATATTTGTCATTCCATTGGTTTAGAGGAAGTTGCCGAATATTGGAATCAGGTTATCAAAATGAACAACTACCAAAAACACCGTTTTGCTGACAATATCATCACCACCTTATATAATACGGTGTCAGCAAAGAAAATCGCGTTTTTGGGTTGGGCGTTCAAGAAAAACACCAACGATACGAGAGAAACTCCCGCAATGTACGTTGCCGATTATCTTTTGCAGGATTTGGCTAACATTATGGTTTATGACCCGAAAGTTACTGAAACTCAGATGTATATCGACATCAACCATTTAGGTACGAGAGACGATGAAATCAATCACAAACAACTGAAAATGACCTCAGACCCGTATGAGGCTTGCAAAGGCTCTCATGCTGTTGTGATTTTGACCGAATGGGACGAGTTCAAGACTTTGGATTGGAAAAAAATTCACGACAATATGATGAAACCGGCTTTCATTTTTGACGGCAGAAATATTCTTAATCGTCAGGAAATGGAGGCGTTAGGCTTTAATTATAAAGGAATAGGACGCTAAAAAAATGGAGCAACTTTGGAATAAAAACTACATAAAAGTATTGCTGACGAATTTTTCGATGTCGTTTTCGTTTTACCTTTTAACGCCTTTGTTGCCGATTTACCTCAGCGAAAATTTTGCCGCCCCGAAAGATATTATCGGGACGGTTCTTTTTGGTTATTCGGTTATGGTGCTGTTAATCAGACCTTTCGGCGGATATTTGGTGGATAGTTTCGACAGAAAAAAAATCCTTTTAGTCTGTTTGTGTTTTTATTTCATTTTGTTTTCGGGATATTTAGCGGCTGTGAGTTTGACGGTTTTTGCAATTATAAGGACAATTCACGGCGGACCTTTCGGGGCGGCAACGGTCGCAAATTCAACCGTAGCAATCGACGTTTTGCCCTCGTCAAGACGTAACGAAGGAATCGGTTTTTACGGTTTGAGCAACAATGTGGCAACCGCAATTGCTCCGACTGCCGGAATTTTACTTTATTCGTCAACGGGAAATTTTAATATTTTGTTTATTATTTCGCTTGTTGTTGCAGCACTCGGTTTTTGGATTGCAAGCACAGTGAAAATCCCTGAAAAAGAGAAAGTTAGAAACAAGTCTAAAATTTCTTTGGACAGATTTTTCTTGGTGGCAGGCACGTTGGTTGCTGTCAATATGCTGTGTTTCGGATTTTGTTACGGCGTTTTGAGCAATTATCTCGCAATTTACGGCAAAGAAAAACTCGGACTTACAAATTCTACCGGCATTTATTTTATGCTTTTGTCTATCGGACTGATACTTTCAAGGTTTCAGGGAGCAAAAGCCTTACGCGAGGGCAAACTCGTTAAAAATGCCGCCGAAGGTATAATTTTATCAACCGTCGGTTATACACTTTTTGTCGCAACAGACAGTATGATAGGATATTATGCGTCAGCAGTTTTGATAGGTTTGGGTAACGGACATCTCTGGCCTGCGTTTCAGAATATGATGATAAACTTAGCGCATAACAATCAGCGCGGAACGGCAAATTCAACCCTGATGACTTCTTGGGACGCAGGTGTCGGAATCGGCATTTTGGCGGGCGGATTTTTGGCGGAAAAGTTCGACTATTCGTCAGCGTTTTGGACGGTTGCGGCAGTTCATGTTGTAGGTTTGGCAGTGTATTTTGTTTTTACCAAAGGTTATTTCTTAAAGCATAAACTAAGATGAAAAAAAGTTTGTTGACATTTTTGTTGCTTTTTGTTTTGTCGGGGGCTTTTGCGCAGAAGACTTTGACCCTTACCGGCAAGCAATTCAAACAGAAAGATAAGGATGCCGTTTTGGTGTGTGAAGGTTTGAAAATTACGTCAACAATGTTAATTGACAGCGTGTTATGTGATTGCGACGGCTTTTGGATTATGAAAGGTAAAAACGGCGACAAACCCGTCAAAGCGTTTTGGGTAGAGCGTTTTTTGCCCCGAGCCAAAAATTTTGAACTAAAACCAGAAACATATTTTATTTATCCTAATTTAAAAGAAGATGCCGATAGTGCATTCGTGAAAGTTTGGTTAAGAAAGAAAAATTTTGTGGGAAGCGTTAGTTTCGGCTTCTGATAGTTGAAAGAACAGCCATATAGAGCCGTAGTGTTTTTCCCCCTCTATATGGCTGTTTTTTTTAATATTTCTTTGCTCCGTTTTCGTATTTTTCGGTCTTGTCTTTAACGGTCAAAAGATAATCAATATCATCTAAACCGTTGATAAGACAGTGCTTTTTATAACCGTTAATCTCGAATTTCTCGCTTTTTCCCGTTGCAAGGTTGGTTATCGTCTGATTCGGTAAATCAACTTTTACCTGCATTTTCGGATTCGCTTTTATTGAATCAAATAATTCCGCTAAAAAGCCTTCGCTGACTACAACCGGCAAAACAAAGTTATTCAACTCATTGTTCTTGTGAATGTCAGCAAAAAAACTCGAAACCACTACTCTGAAACCATAACCCGCAATAGCCCATGCAGCGTGTTCACGGCTCGAACCCGAACCGAAATTCTTACCCGCTACCAAAACCTCGCCGGAATAGGTCGGATCGTTCAAAACAAAATTCTTGTTCAAACTTCCGTCAGAATTATAACGCCAATCCCTGAAAAGATTGTCGCCGAAAAATTTCTCTTCCCTCGTCGTCGCTTTCAAAAAACGCGCAGGGATTATTTGGTCTGTGTCCACATTCTCCAACGGCAACGGAACACACGTACTCGTTATTATATCAAATTTCTGTTTCATTTTTGTATGTGTTTTTTGCACCGGGGGGTTACACACCCCGGCTAATTTATTTCGCCCGTTCCGGGCTTAGTTTCCGCATAGCCCTGAAAGGGCGACATCTTTTAGCCGGGGGTGTTAACCCCCGGACATATTACAATAATGTGCGGGGATCTGTTATAACGCCAGTTACTGCTGCTGCGGCGGCTACTAAGGGTGAAGCCAAGACGGTGCGTGCGCCCGGACCTTGACGGCCTTCAAAGTTACGGTTTGAAGTCGAAACCGATAACTTGCCTGCGGGGATTTTGTCGTCGTTCATCGCAAGACACGCCGAGCAACCCGGCTGACGAATTGCAAAACCTGCTTCCGTTAAAACTTTGTCAAGACCTTCCTGACGAATCTGCTCGTCAACAAGCCATGAACCCGGTACTAACCAAGCCGTTACGCCGTCCGCTTTTTTCTTGCCCGATTTTTTAACCAAGTCAGCAAACGCGCGGAAATCTTCAATTCTGCCGTTTGTACATGCGCCTAAAAATACGTAATCAACTTTTTTGCCGAGAAGTTTTTCTCCCGGTTTAAAGCCCATGTAGTTGAGACTTTTCAAATAACTTTCTTTGCCTGCCTCGTCAACGGTATCAATTGAAGGAATATTCTGAGAAATGCCGCAGCCCATGCCCGGATTTGTACCGTATGTTACCATCGGTTCAATGTCTTCTGCCTTGAAATTCAATTCTTTGTCGAAAACTGCGTCATCGCCCGATTTCAAAGTGCGCCAATATGCAACCGCTTTGTCCCATTCTTCACCTTTCGGAGCGTATTCTCTGCCTTTCAAATATTCAAACGTTTTTTCGTCAGGAGCGATGAAACCGCCTCTTGCGCCCATCTCGATTGAAAGGTTACAAAGCGTCAAACGTCCTTCCATCGTCAGGTCTTTAACCGCCGAACCCGAATATTCAACGAAATAACCCGTTGCGCCCGAAGTCGTAAGTTTCGACATCAAAAACAATGCTATATCTTTTGCCGTAACGCCTTTTTTGAGCGTGCCGTTAACGGAGATTCTCATGCTTTTGGGCTTCTGTTGAAGAATACATTGAGAAGCCATAACCATTTCAACCTCAGATGTTCCGATACCGAAAGCAACCGCGCCGACTGCACCGTGTGTTGAAGTGTGCGAGTCGCCGCAAACTATCGTCATACCCGGCAATGAAAGTCCTCTTTCAGGGCCTACAACGTGAATGATACCGTTCTTTTTGTTCATCATTCCGAAGTGATTGAGACCGAACTCCTCGGCGTTTTTCGCCAAAGCGTCAACCTGTTTCTTTGAAACAGGGTCTTCAATCGGCTTGTCCTGATCGTGTGTCGGAGTGTTGTGGTCAGGCATACAGAAAATCTTTTCGGGGCGGAAACATTTTAATCCGCGTGCTCTCATGCCGTCAAATGCTTGGGGCGATGTTACCTCGTGGCAATAC
>JAFPZK010000013.1 GCA_017417315.1 Bacteroidales bacterium | reverse complement strand
CTCCTTCTCTGTAAAACCATAATACTTAGAGGTAACGCCAGGGTCGATGATGCTGTATTCCACAAAATTGTTCAAAGCCGACTGCGTCCTAATCTTGATAATCGGCAGGATGCCCGTCATATAGACAAGGCGGAAAATATCTTTTGCATCGTTGGACTTAAACATCGCACGAAGAAAATTGACATAATCGTCCTGCACATCCTTGTCAACGTCCCTTACGAGCATATCCCACTCGTCAATCAACAAGATGAAACGGTCGCCGGTCTTTTGGTTAATTTCCTTCAACGCCTTGCTCAGGTCATACCGCTCCTCCAATATCGGATACAATATTTTCAGGTTTTCAATGATTTGCTGCTGCGCCTCTTTTAGTTTGTTCTTGTCCGGCACATTGGCAAACGTATTCCAATCGATATAAATCGTAGGATACTTGTTGAGATGCTTCTCAAAGTCCGGAGACTTGGTGATTTCCAAGCCTTCAAACCACGGCTTAGAATCTGACGACCTGTCGTAATAGGCATACGCCATTAACGCCGCCACCGACTTGCCGAAACGTCGCGGGCGGGATATGCACATAAAACGGTTGTCGGTGTCCATATTCTTGTTCAAGATGTTCAACAAACCGCTCTTGTCAACAAAACCTGTATTGATGATGCTCTGGAAACCCAAGTTTCCACTGTCTATGAATCGTGGCATGGTAATAATTTTTTTATTTTGTGCAAATATACTCATTTTTTTTCCCGTTGCCAAGAAAAAACTACCGTTAAAAATCCTTAATATAAAATTAACGTCACCCTTTGCTGCTATCATGTTAAAAAACAATATTTTTGAAACAAAAAAGATAATTCAAAGTTAAAATTGTAGTGGAATAAAGTTTTTGTGGATTAACAAAAAAAGCATTATCTTTGCACCAACAATTTAAACTGCAAATCATTATGTCAAAATACCTTAATCCGAAAGTAGATTTAACTTTCAAGAAAGTTTTCGGGGAGCATGCAAATTTGGTCAAAAGCCTTTTGAATGCTCTTTTGCCGTTGCCGGAGGGTATGACAATCGAAAAGGTCGAATATTTGACCTCTGAAAACGTACCAGAAAATCCCGCAAAAAAATATTCAATCGTAGATGTCAGATGTACGGATAATTACGGACGTGGCTTTATCGTTGAAATGCAGTCGTATTGGAACAAAGAGTTTTTTTCTCGGACACTTTTTAATGCGGCTTCGATGTATTCAAAGCAGTTGGCAAAAGGCAATCCGTTTGAAAGGTTGAAAGAAGTTTATGCTTTGGCACTTGTCAATGACGAAGCATTTAATTATGAAAACGACAGCGATTATATACAAGAGTTTTACATAATTAACAAAATGCAACCGACTGATATTCATAGAGATATATCATTGGTTTTTGTTGAACTTCAAAAATATAAACCGTCAGACAAAGGTAGCAAAGCAATAAAAGACCTTTGGCTGAAATTTTTAACGCAAATTGACGAAAACACGACTATTGTAGAGCAGGAAATGTTAGAAAATCCTGAAATTAGTCAGGCTTTGAATATTGTTGAAAGGTCAGCATATACGGATGCGGATTTATATGTTTATGAGGATTATTTGCTTGAAGTGATGACACAGAGAAACTCCGTTGAAAATGCAAGGAGTGAAGGCGAAAAACTCGGTATTGAAAAAGGTATTGAACAAGGTCGTGCCGATGCTATGCGGGAAATGGCTCTTACTCTAAAATCTCTTGGTAAAATGACGATTGAAGAAATTGCCGTTGCCACTGGTCTTTCTCCGGACGAATTAACCAAAATTTAATACCCGAAAATCGTTAATTTTGTAAAAAATATCTTAAATTCGGTTTCGAAATTTTGATGTAAATTTGCAGACAACTTTAAAACCGAATCGTCATGGGAGATTATATACGTTTTGATTGGATGATAAAACGCCTCTTGCGCAATAAAAACAGTTTTGTTGTGTTGGAGGGCTTTTTGAGTGTGCTTTTAGACCGTCAGATAAAGATAAATCAGATTCTTGAAAGTGAAAGCAATCAAGAAGAGGAAGAACAAAAATTCAACCGTGTAGATTTGTTGGTTGAGGACGAAAGAAAAGAAAAATTCTTGATTGAAGTTCAAAACGACCACGAATTGGAT
>JAFPZK010000012.1 GCA_017417315.1 Bacteroidales bacterium | reverse complement strand
ATCCAATTCGTGGTCGTTTTGAACTTCAATCAAGAATTTTTCTTTTCTTTCGTCCTCAACCAACAAATCTACACGGTTGAATTTTTGTTCTTCCTCTTCTTGATTGCTTTCACTTTCAAGAATCTGATTTATCTTTATCTGGCGGTCTAAAAGTACACTCAAAAAGCCCTCCAACACAACAAAACTGTTTTTATTGCGCAAAAGGCGTTTTATCATCCAATCAAAACGTATATAATTTCCCATGACGATTCGGTATTAAATGTTTTTGCGCAAAGATACAATATTTTTTCTAAAAAACAAACAAGCGAAAACTTTTACACCACCACTTCAAAAATTTCTTTTTCGCCTGATTTTAGCGTTTTCGGTGCGGGAATTTTGTTTTTGTTGAAACAAAACGAAAGCATATAGCCTTTGTTAACGTGGTAATAATCAAGATATTCAAAGAGTTGCTTTTCACCGCGCTCGTTGTAAGAATTGCCGCGCCAAATCTTCATTTCGATGATGTATTGTTTGCCAAGGTAGTCGATAATCATATCTGTACGAGAAAGGTCGCGGGTTTCGGCTTCAATGTAATAATGTCCCGTGCCGTTGATTATCGGGCGAATGTAGAGCATAAAGAAACGGCGACCTTCCTCTTCACGGAATTTTTCAGTGCTTTTTTTGTAAATGTCATTGAAATGGACGGAAAATTTTTCAAGAATTTTGTCCATTTTCAGTTCACCGTTTTCTATGAATTGATTTTTGTCGATTTGTCCCTCGCGAAAAAGCCGGTTGTCAAGTTCTTTCTCGTCCATAAACAAATTGTACAACCAAGTTTCAATTATTCGATTTGAAATTTTCACCTTGCCGTTGTTGTCTGCGATGTAATTGAACATCGCTGCAATGGACACATGTTTGTTGTAAATATTGAAATTGGCTTCCAATCCGTTGAAAAGCAATTCTTTGAGCATTTTTTTTATGTCAGAAAAATCATCCAACTTTTTGGTCAGGTCATCAAAGAAAGTGTTTGATTCTTTGAGCAACATTTTTACTGCATTCAAAACACCGTCCTTGTTCCAACCGAGATTTTCTTCGTCAATTAAGAGACAAATTTTTGATGTCAAAAACGGATAACCCGAAGTGTAATTATGTATCAATGAGGCAATTTCTTGAATATTCATTCCCGTTTTGTGGTCGTTTTCGTAATCGGAAAGCATTTGTGAAATTTGTTCAACCGAAAACGACATATCGCTTTTGAACGGTACAGAAATATTCCACGGCGAATTGTATTGATGTTCGCTGTCAGGACGGACTTTGAGTTTTAAGTTTTTGATGTCGTAAACTCCGGCAAGAATTACGGATTGAAAGGTAGGTGTAGTTTTACGATTCAAATATTTATTGCGCAAAAGTCTGAGCAAGTTGATAAAAGAATCATAATTACTTGCATTGTCAACTTCGTCAATAAAAACGACAATCGGCTTTGAAGATTTTGCACACATAATCGACAAAAACTTATCGAAATCTTCTACGGCAATTTCTTTTTTCGCAGCGTTTAAAGAAAGTTTTTCATTAAGAGCATTTTTTACTACATCGTTAAGATTCTTAATGTCAACAAATTCAGTTTTGCTTTGCATTTGTTGTAAAAATGAGTACGCAAGTTTTTTTTCGTTTTTAAAATTGTCTTTGGTAAACGCTTCAAAACTTATCGAAAACACTACATAATTATCACTCAACTTGTTAGCCAAATGATAAAGCGTAGTTGTTTTTCCGTATTGACGACCACGGTTGATGGTTATGTATAGTCCTTCATCAACTAATTTCTTAATGTTATCCAATCGGTTGTCAATATTGACCATATAATGATCTTCGGGATAGCAAATCCCTGTTATGTTGAATCTCCTCATAATGCCGAAATTTATTTTTATGCAAATGTAAGGATTTTTTTATTAATCAGCAACAAAAAAATTTTCTTTCCGTCTACTATCTGACCAAATCCGCTACATCTGTACGGGTTTTTGCGCAAAAATAAAACTTTTCCAACAATTAATTGCAAATTTTTGTGAAATTGTTCAAATTTTTACAAACACGTTAGATATTTCGCTTTTTTTGTTTAATTTTGTCGCCACTGAAAACAAGTTTAGGAGTTAAGATGAAATTATTATACACTACTATTGCGCTCATACTGCTCTTTGTGAGTCAGTTGAAAGCGCAAAATACATCGCTGTATGCCAGCGACAAACTTTCGTCAAACAATATTACATGCTTTTGTCAGGATAGTAGCGGTTATATTTGGATTGGTACGCAATACGGTCTCAACCGTTTTGACGGCTATAATTTTACCGTCTATCTCAGCGATAACAACAAAACAAACACTCTGACTGACAACAATATAACTTGTCTTTACACCGACCCTGAAAACAGACTTTGGATAGGCACGCGAAAAGGCTGTTGCTATTACGACAGAGAAAACGACAGCATAAAACCGTTAGCACAACAAGGAAGAGCAAAACCAAGAATAGAAACTTTTTGTCAGTTCAAAGACAAAAGATTAGTAATCGGTACTTCAAGTTACGGTCTTTATGAAATCGACAAAAACACTTATACCGTAAACCGTCTCAACGGATATTCACAAGACGACAACAACGACTTTTATTACACAGTTTTTCAGGATTCTCAGGATAGAATTTGGAAAACCGACAACAACGATATTATCAGTTGTTTTCCGAAAGAAGGCGGCAAATTGATTTTCAGAGAAAAATCCGATTTAGGAAAAATAAAACACGTTTTAGAAAAAGACGACAAAATCTTTATCGTATGCAGCGACGGAATCATCGTTTTCAAAGACGGAGAAGTAAAAAAATTTCCGCTCAAAAACTATGAAATAGCCTCAGCAATAAAACTAAAAAACAATACTTTGTTGTTAGGCACTCATACACAAGGCATTATAAACATAGCCGTTAACGGTGATAATTACGAAATCCTCGACAATTATGCCCCTACCGCTTCCGTTACCGCACTTTTTCAGGACAAGGACGGCAATATTTGGGCGGCTTCCCAAAACAAAGGCATTATTTTTATTTCAGCCCAACAGTCTAATTTTGCAACTTGGAACATTCCGTCTGACAGCAAAAGTGATTTCACGGTTGTAAATTCGGCGGCTCTGACCGACAAAAACACGATTTGGTGCAGTCTCAGCAACGGCAATACGGTAGAAGTAAACTCTGACGGAGAAATCATCAAAACCGTTAAAAATCAAGAAAATATATGCTTAATAAGCCGGACTTCTAACGGTAAAATGTATTCGGCGACAAAAAATGCAGTTTACGGTTTCAATCCCGAAACAGGCACAAGCAATCTCATAAAAGCAAATCTTGATTGCGAAAAAATTACGTCAATCATAGAAAAAGATGACAATCTATATATCGCACGATACGGCAAAGGTTTAGAAATCATCAACTTAAAAACCCTTAACGTAGAAAATCTGAATATGTATCAGATTTCAAGAAACGGAGGTTTTCTTTGCAACAACTGGATTAACGATATGCTTCTTGACGGTGATATGCTTTGGATAGCAACAGTTTCGGGTGTTTCATGTTACAATATCAAAACAAAAGAATTTTCTTTGGACGGACAAGCACAGATTTTAAACGACGTAAACTGTATTTGTCTTGAAAAAATCTCACCGTCACAAACTATTATCGGCACAGAAAAAGGGCTTTACGCTTATTATTCCGACAAAAAAAGCGTTGAAGTTTTTCCTAATTCGTCATCGCTGGAAGGCATAACCATAAAGAAAATACTTAAAAACGAAGGTAATTTATGGCTTAGCACCTCAAACGGCATTTGGAATTACAAACATAAGGAAAACATTTTTATTCCATATACCGACGGCGACGGACTTTCTGACAAGGAATATTCCGAAAATATCGGCATCAACCTCACGCCTGAATTATCAGTTTTCGGCAATTCAAAAGGTTTTGCAGCGTTTAATCCCCAATTCGAGAGTTTTGAAACCGACAAGCCTGCCACACCGTTTTTGACCGATGTTTTCATCAGCGGCAACAAAATAACCGGCGAAGAAAAAAATAATCCCGTTTTGGAATACCGCGACAATTCGCTCGTTATGAATTTTACGGTTTTTGACTACGCCTCTACCAAAAACATTTCGTATGAATATGCCCTCAACGGCAATCCGGCTGTTAAACTGCCTGCGGGCGAAAATTCCGTATTGCTCTACAACCTTCCGGCGGGAAAATACAAAATGGACATCACCGCTATAAATAAAAACGGCGGCGTATCAGAACAACGCAGAATTTCGATACTCGTAAAACAACCGTGGTACAAATCCGTAGTTGCAATTTTGCTGTACATTTTTATCAGCATCGCAATTATCGTATACATTATAATCCGCATAATCAAGGTTAAAAGACACAAAATATACGAAGAAAAAACTCAGTTTCTTATCAATGCGACACACGACATACGCACACCTTTGACGATGATAATTTCGCCTTTGAACCAGTTGCTCAAAGAAGAAACTTCTGAGGACAAACGCCGCCGCCTTACAACCATAAGCCGCAATGCGGACAAGATTTTAGACCTTATCAACCAAATTCTTTTCTTACGCAAAATCGACAAACAACAGGCGGGAATTTTGTGTCGCAAAACGGATTTGAAAGACTATATCATACGGAGTGTAAAATTGTTTGAAGATACTGCAAAACAAAGGGATATAGACTTTACTTTCAACGCCAAAACTCCGGTTGAAGCATACGTTGACAACGACAATTTCGACAAAGTTATCAACAATATAATTTCTAACGCCTTTAAATATACCCCCGACGGCGGCGAAATTTCAATAGAACTTTCGAAAGATGACGAAAATGCGTTAATCGAAGTAAAAGACACCGGACAAGGTCTCAACGAAAACGACATAAAAAACATTTTCACGAGGTTTTACCAAAGCAGCAACCGTCCGGAAGTCAAAACAGAAAGCACGGGCATAGGGCTGAATATTTGTAAAATCATCGTTGAAAAACATCACGGCACCATTTCGGCGAAAAACCGTGAAGATTGCCGAGGCAGTATTTTCAGCGTAACGATTCCGTTAGGCACAAGCCACTTGAAATTAGAGGAAATCGCAGAAGAGCCTGAAACAACCGAGACAAAAACCTCTCAAAGCAAAAACACAACGTCCTCAAAAATATTGTTAGTTGACGACAGCGAAGATATATGCAATTACATTTTGTCAGAACTCTCCGGCAGTTTCAATTTTGTTGTCAGACATAACGGCAAAGACGCGCTAAAAGTACTTTTAGAGGAGAACATCGACCTTGTTATCAGCGACATAATGATGCCCGTAATGGACGGTTTAACGCTTTTGAGAATGATAAAAAGCACCAACAAAACCAATCACATACCCGTTGTGCTGCTTTCGGGGCAATCCGAAATTGCCAACCGTCTTGAAGGTCTGAACCGTGGTGCGGACGGTTTTTTAGCAAAGCCGTTTATCATCGAAGAATTGAACGTTATGATAAAAAACCTCTTGAAAAAGAATACGATTCTCAAAAGCAAATATTCCGGCAATCAGGAGTTTATGGAGCAAAACGTCAAAGACGTCCAAGTCAGCAACCCCGATAAGGAAATAGTTGAAAAAGTTATCAAAAACATCAACGAAAATCTTGCCGACCCAGATTTCAACGTTACCGCGCTTGCAGAAAACGTCGGAATAAGCCGCGTACAACTTCACCGCAAATTAAAGGATTTTGCGGGCATTAACGCCTCAAATTTAATTCGTAATATCCGGCTTGAACAAGCGGGCAGAATGTTGAGCGAAACCACAAATACGATAAGTGAAATAGCCTACGCGGTAGGATTTAATAATGTAGGACATTTTTCAAAGGTATTTAAACAGCATTTCGGAATTTCTCCGAAAGATTATGCAAAAATGCAAAACGAAACAGAAAGCGATATAGAAAATGAAAACGAGGCTTAAAAGCCCCGTTTTTGTTTAATGAATTTTTTATAATTTTTCTGCCAATTCTTCGACCGCTTTTTTGTCGGCTTCTTTAAACGCGCCTCTGATTGTAACTTGCTGTTCTATAACATCTAATTCTTTGAAATCTTTAACAAGTTCTTTCATAAGGCGTGCGGCTTGCGGAGCCCAAGAACCGTTTTCGATAAACGCGATTTTGCGTTTTTGAAAGTTTTTGATTTTGAGATGATGAATAAAGTCAACCATCTTCGGGAAAAGACCGCCGTCGTATGTCGGCGCGGCTAAAACTAACGTATCGTGTCTGAAAGCATCTTCCAAAGCCTCAGCCCAATCCTCTTCGCAAAGATTTGCGATTGCGATGTGCTTTGAGGTTTTCTGCTTTAAAACTTCCGCTAAATATTCCGCCGCATTTCCCGTGTTAGAGTGCATCGTGCAGTAAGCAATGAAAACGCCTTCGGTTTCAACCTCGTATTTCGACCAAATGTCATAAAGCCTTACAGCCTCTTTCAACATTTCGCCTTTCAAAATAGGACCGTGAAGCGGACAAATAGTCTCAATATCAAGCGTTGCGGCTTTTTTCAACAACGCCTGAACCTGTGCGCCGTATTTTCCGCAAATATTGAAATAGTAACGTCTTGCCTCGCATGACCAATCATCAGGCTCAGAGTCATAAACGCCGAACTTTCCGAAACCGTCAGCCGAAAACAATACTTTTGCCTCAACAGCGTAAGTTACGATTACTTCGGGCCAATGAACCATAGGCGCAGTGAAAAATTTCAACGTGTTTTTGCCTAATTTCAACTCGTCGCCTTCTTTGACCGTATGGAAATTGAGTTTCATTTCAGGGAAATACAAAGGCAACATTTTTTGCGCTGCCGCCGAACAAACAACCGTTATGGACGGATATTTTTCTACGACCTCGCTCAAAACGCTTGAATGGTCAGGCTCAACATGTTGAACGACTATGTAATCGGGCGTTTTGCCGTTTAACGACTTTTCCAAAAGCGAAAGCCACTCGGCTTTTTTTGCTTTGTCAACGGTATCCATGATTGCAACTTTCTCATCTTTAATAAGATAAGAGTTGTAGCACATACCGTCTTCGAGCATATACTGACCCTCAAACTGCGTGATTTCCTTGTCGTCGCAGCCGATATAAATTATGTCTTTATTAATTGTTTTGTCCATTTATTCTTTCTCTTAATGCGCATTTGCGCCCGAAACGATTTCGATGATTTCGTTTGTGATTGACGCCTGTCGCACTTTATTGTATTGAAGATTAAGGTCTTTGATAAGTTCGGTTGCATTGTCGGTCGCCTTGTTCATAGCCGTCATACGCGCACCCTGTTCGCCCGCAAAACTCTCCGCTAACGCACTGAAAAGCACTGTTTTGAGCCATTGCGGAATCAAACTCGTGATTATCGTCTCCTTGTCCGGCTCAAAAATGTAATCGCTCTTAAACTTCGATTTTTCCGCTTTGAAATTCAGCGGCAAAAAGTCCGCCTCACTGACATTCTGAACCGCAGGATTGACAAACTCGTTATGAATCAACTTTATACAATCAAACTTCTTCTCCAAAAACAAGTCCGTTATCTCCTGAACAATATCCGCGCAAACAGAATATTCAACCTTGTCAATAGCCTCGTTGTTGGTCTTAAAAACCTTAAAACCGCCCTTTGACAACTGCTCCGAAATCTTTTTGCCGATTGCGTAATACTGAATGTCAAGACCGGGGTTATTGTCCCTTAACGCGGCGCATTGTTTGAAAATATTGCCGTTAAAACCGCCGCAAAGTCCTTTGTTAGAACTTACGGCAACTGCAAGCACGGTCTTAACTTCCCGCTTTTGAATGAAAACGTTGTCGGTGTTTTCCTTCAACGTTTCGTCCAAAAGTGAAAGTATTTCCTGCATTTTGTTTTTGTACGGAACTATTTGGGAGGCAAACGTTTGCGCCTTCCTTAATTTAGCCGCCGCCACCATTTTCATCGCAGAGGTTATCTGACGGGTCGAGGTGACGGAGGCAATTCTTCCGCGTATTTCTTTTAAATTCGCCATAGACTATTTGTAATTTGAGGCAACGTCCTTTGCAACGGTTTCGATTGCTTTTGTAATGTCATCGTTGATTTTGCCTTTCGACAGAGGTTCGAGAATATCCACCTTATGAGCGAGTTCGAGTTTTTCAATAAACTCTTTCTCAAAATCCCTGACTTTATTAAGCGGCACGTCTTTCATCAAATTGTGCGTTCCGCAATACAGAATCGCAATCTGCTGCTCAACCCTGTACGGCGAATACTGCGGCTGTTTAAGGATTTCAACGTTTCTACGTCCTTTTTCCAAAACCGCTAACGTCGCAGCATCAAGGTCAGAACCGAATTTCGAGAACGCTTCCAATTCACGGAACTGTGCTTGGTCGAGTTTCAGGGTTCCGGCAACTTTTTTCATGGCTTTAATCTGAGCGTTACCGCCGACACGGGACACCGAAATACCTACGTTGATAGCAGGACGGACACCCGCGTTAAACAAATTAGACTCCAAGAAAATCTGACCGTCGGTAATTGAAATTACGTTAGTCGGAATATATGCCGACACATCGCCCGCCTGCGTCTCAATAATCGGAAGAGCCGTCAGCGAACCGCCGCCTTTTACTAAATGTTTGATTGACTCCGGCACGTCGTTCATCTGTTTTGCAACTTCGTCGTTGTTGATGATTTTCGCCGCCCTTTCCAAAAGCCTTGAATGGAGGTAGAAAACGTCGCCCGGATAAGCCTCACGTCCCGGCGGTCTGCGGAGAAGCAACGACACTTCACGGTAAGAAACCGCTTGTTTCGACAAGTCGTCATAAACAATTAACGCCGCACGACCCGTATCGCGGAAATATTCGCCGATTGCCGCACCCGCATACGGAGCATAATACTGCAAAGCAGCCGGTTCACTCGCCGTCGCCGAAACGATTACGGTATAAGGCATTGCGCCTTTTTCCTCCAACGTTTTAGCGAGTTGCGCTACCGTAGAACCTTTTTGTCCTATTGCAACGTAAATGCAGTAAACGGGTTCGCCTTTGTCGTAAAACTCTTTCTGATTGATAATTGTGTCGATTGCGATAGCCGATTTTCCGGTCTGACGGTCGCCGATAATAAGTTCCCTTTGACCTCTTCCGATAGGAATCATCGCGTCAATCGCTTTCAAACCTGTCTGCAACGGCTCGGTAACGGGCTGACGATAAATCACGCCCGGAGCCTTTCTTTCCAAAGGCATATTGTAGACCTCGCCCGTGATTTCGCCTTTTCCGTCCAAAGGTTCTCCCAAGGTGTTAACAACACGTCCTAACAAACCTTCGCCGACATTGATTGAGGCGATTTGTTTTGTGCGTTTTACCTGCGAGCCCTCGTGGATTCCGTCCGAAGATCCGAGCAACACCGCTCCGACATTATCTTCTTCGAGGTTAAGGACTATGCCCCTGACTCCGTTGTCAAACTCTATCATTTCACCGGCCTGTACGTTAGACAAACCGTATATAAGTGCCGTACCGTCAGCAACTTGCAACACCGTTCCGACCTCGTTTAAAGAAACGTCGGTATCCAAGCCTTGCAACTGCCTTTTCAAAATTTCCGATACTTCACCGGGTTTTATGGAAGCCATAGTTTAATTATTTTAATTTTTCTTTTACTTTCTTTAACTGTGTTCTGATACTTGCATCGTAGACTTTGTCGTCGATTTGAATGATAAGTCCGCCGAGAATGTTTTCGTCAACCTGCTCTGAAAGTTCCACGGTAGAGTTTTCATCTTGTTTTTTAACGAGCATTTCAATCTGCGAGGCAGACTCTCCGTCAAGTTTTGCAGCCGAAGTGATGACGACTTTGCGGATATTTTTGCCTTTGGCGTAAAAACCGAGATAGTTAAGGCATATAATTTTCAAGAAGCCTTCCCTTTTGTTTTTTACCGTCATTGCAAAAAAATCCGATGTCAGTTTTTGGAATTTTCCGCCGAACATCGCATCAAAAATCTTGATTTTATTATCAGGTGCGATAACGGGGCTTTCCAACAACGCCCTGAAATCCTCCGAAGATTTTATACATTCAAGCAGAGATGCGACATCACCCCTGACCTCGGTCTCGATATTTTTCTCGACAGCGGTCTGAAACAATGCCTTTGCATACCTGACGGATATTTTGCTGTTGTTCATCTTGCTTTAATTTTTTTTAGTTCAGAGAAATTTCTTTAACAAGTTCCTTGACGTAACCGTTTTGTTTATCTTCGGTTGCGAGTTCTCTTTTGAGAATTTTTTCGGCGATTTCAACGGAAAGTTCCGCTACTTTTGCCGAAAGTTCACCCATAGCCGCCTCTTTTTCCGCTGCGATTTCGTTTTTAGCGGCGGTGATAATTTTGTCCGCCTCTAATTTTGCTGCGGTCTGAGCCTCGGATACGATTTTATCTTTTGCAGCCTTCGCCTCGCGTAAGATTGCCTCCCTTTCAGAGCGTGCCTGTTTCAAGATTTCTTCGTTTTCGGCGTTGAGTTTTTCCATTTGGGCTTTTGCCTGATTAGCCGCCTCCAACGATTTAGAAATCTCATCTTCCCTGTCTTGAAGCATTTTCAAGATAGGTTTCCACGCAAATTTTTTCAGGATAATCAGCAAAATGCTGAAAGAGAGAACCATCCAAAACAGCAGTCCGAAGTCCGGAGTAACGAGATTCATAACTTGTATTTTTTTAAATTTAACAAAATGTATTCCGCTCCAAAGCCAACCGCGTTGTAAGCGGAATACGTTTTTTTAATTAAGCCGGTTTTATCCGACAATAACCAACAGACAGCAAACGATTGCAAAGAATGCAACACCTTCCACCAAAGCGGCTGCGATAATCATGTTAGAGCGAATGTCGCCTACTGATTCGGGCTGACGAGCGATAGCCTCCATAGCGGAAGCACCGATTTTACCGATACCGATTCCGGCACCGATTACGCCCAAACCTGCGCCGATACCTGCGCCGAATTTTGCCATAAAAGCCAAAGCCGCATCTGCGGGCATCGCATCAAGCAATGCGTTCAAAATAGTCAATAGTGTCATATCTGTATATATTTAAAAAATTAGTAATTTCTATATAACTGTCAATTCACCGCCGGTTTTTCTTCATGTTCTTCTGCGACTGCCATGCTGAAATAAATTGATGACAAAAGCGTAAACACGTAAGCCTGAATAAACGCTACAAGCAATTCCAAAGCCGACATAAACACGGTAAAGAGTATCGAAACCGTTGACACGCCGTAACCTGCACCCGCGCTTTTAGCACCGAACAAGAAAATCAGCGAGAAGAAACCGAGTGCGATAATGTGTCCTGCGGTGATGTTCGCAAAAAGACGGACCATCAGGACAATCGGCTTTGTGAACATACCCATAATTTCTACTGCCGGCAAAATCGGCGGCATTTTCAACCACCAAGGCGTGCCTTTCGGCCAAAAAATATCCAACCAGTATTCTTTTTTACCGTTAATCGTCGTGATAACAAAAACGAACAACGCTAACACGCAAGTTACTGCAATATTGCCTGTTACGTTAGCACCGCCCGGCAAAATCGGAATAAGACCGAGCAGGTTGTTAATAAAAATGAAGAAAAATACCGTCATCAAAAACGGCATAAACTTGTCGCCGTGTTTTTTGCCGAGCGAAGCGTATGCGATGTCGTCCCTGACAAAAAGCACTACGAGTTCCAAAGCATTGAAAAAGCCGTGCGGGGCTTTACCTTTGTTGTTTTCGTAATACTTTTTCATCTTTATAAATATAAAGGAGATAAGGCTGACAGAAAAAAGTAATGCAAAAACATTCTTTGTAATAGAAAAATCCCACGGACGGACTTCTTCGCCGTCGATAATTTCTACGAGTTTGCCTTTGTAGTTTTCAGACTCTGAAATTCTAAACCCCTCAAATTCTTGCTCACCGTGATGAAGGTTAGAAGACGAGAAAACGTGCAAACCGGTTTTTTCGCTGTACACGATACACGGCAACGGTAACGAAAGATGGAAGTCACCGAAAGTAGCAACGTGCCATTCGTAAGCATCGCCGATATGCTCCATAATAAGTTCGCCGGGTTCAAATGCTTCTTCTTTTGCGCCCTGATTTGTTTCATTTTGCGCAAAAGCGAAGTTTGCCGTTATAAAAATAAGTGCAAAAAGTGTTAATTTTTTCAGTAAATTCATAATATACAACCTTTTAACGATTTCTTTAAAGTTGCTGTTTTTTAATTCCCTAAGTTAAGGTTTTTTTAACGAATATTCCAAATAAATTAACAATTTTTTTTTAGTTTTTTTTAATGTAAGGGGTTAACAAAGTGAAAATCAACGAAATAATTTTTATTGAGAGGTGATATATTCTTTTTTTTTCTAAAAAAATTTGTTTTAACCGAAAAAACATTTTACCTTTGCAGCGTAGTTAATGTTTTAAGCAAGGGAGAATCCAAAATGGAAACCGTTTTGAATTCTTCTTTGTTTTTTGTTTTATCTAATTAAAATTAAAAAAGAAAATGGCAAAAACCACTTATTTGACCGAAGAGGGTCTTAAAAAACTCAACGACGAGTTAGACCACTTAATCGCCATAGAGCGTCCTAATATATCAAAGCAGATTGCTGAGGCGCGTGAAAAAGGCGACCTTTCTGAAAACGCTGAATATGATGCGGCAAAAGAAGCACAAGGTCTTTTGGAATTGAAAATTTCAAAACTTCAAGACCTTATAAAAAATGCCCGCGTAATTGACAAAAGTCAAATGCAGTCGGACATCGTTCAGATTTTGAGCAAAGTAACGATTCAGAACGTTAAAAACAAAATGAAAATGACTTACACTCTCGTTGCCGAAAGCGAGGCTAATCTCAAAGAGGGCAAAATCTCCGTTGAAACGCCTATCGCAAAAGGTCTTATGGGTAAAAAAGTCGGCGATATTGCAAAAATTAAAATCCCCGCAGGCGAAGCAGAATTTAAAATAATTGACATCAGCATCTAAAAAAAATGGCAACAATTTTTTCACGTATTATAAAAGGTGAAATACCTTGTTATAAAATAGCCGAAAACGATGAGTTTTTCGCATTTTTGGACGTTAACCCGATTCAAAAAGGACACACTTTGGTTGTCCCGAAAGAAGAAATTTCTTATATTTTCGACATTAACGATGACAAATTAGGTCGTTATATGGCATTTGCTAAAAAAGTTGCAGCAGCAATAAAAGCGGCAATTCCGTGCGTTAAAGTCGGCATCGCGGTAGTTGGTCTTGAAGTACCTCACGCACATATTCATTTAGTACCGTTAAACGAGGTCAACGATATGTCTTTTGAACACAAAATGACCTTAGAAAAGGCTGAAATGCAGGAAATCGCCGACAAAATCGTAAGCAAATGGGAGAAATAGAAGCGTTAATTTTAGGCTTAGTACAAGGTCTGACTGAATTTTTGCCGGTCAGCAGCAGCGGACACCTTCAAATCGGTCAGCACCTTTTGGGCGTAACGGAAACCGGCGGTCTTACTTTTGACATCGTGGTTCACGTTGCAACGGTTTTGGCTACGGTTACAATTTTCAGAAAAGAAATTTGGGATTTGATTTGCGGATTCTTTAAGAAACTCAATCCCGACAAAAACCTCACACTTTGGAACAGACTTAACGATGCTCAGCGTTATGTGGTTTTGATTGTGATTTCAATGATTCCAATCGGCATTGTAGGACTTTGTTTCAAGGACAAAGTTGAAGAAATTTTTGCTTCAAGTATTGTTGTAGTCGGTGTTTGTTTGATTGTAACTTCGGCTTTGCTCGCGTTAACGCACTTTTTCAAAACCGATGAAAAGACCGAAAAAAAGGAAATTTCACCGCTTCACGCTTTTATAATAGGATTAGCACAATCGGTTGCAGTTTTGCCCGGACTTTCGAGGTCAGGTTCAACGATTGCAACGGGTTTGCTCTTAGGCAACAAAAGGGAAAATGTAGCACAGTTTTCTTTTTTGATGGTCATTCCCCCGATTTTGGGCGAGGCTTTGTTGGACTTTAAGCATATTTTTGCACCGTCAGCAGAATATTTGGCAGAACACGGAGCGTCTTCACCGACACCGGCATTAGCGTTGATAGTCGGCTTTGTAGCGGCATTCATTAGCGGCTGTTTTGCCTGCAAATGGATGGTTCAACTGATAAAGAAATGCAAACTCATTTATTTCGCAATTTACTGTTTTATAATGGGAATCGTTTGCATAACATTATTATAAAATGCATTACACATACTCAACAACAGGGACTTGTGCAAAGATGATTTCTTTTGACAAGGACGAAAACGGAATAATCACAAACGTAAAATTTTTAGGCGGCTGTCCGGGCAATTTGAAAGCAGTTTCAAAACTTGTCAACGGCATGTCCGCCGACAAAATTTACGAACTTCTCATAGGCAACACTTGCGGCGACAAACCGACATCGTGCGCCGATCAATTAGCAAAGGCTGTGATGGAGGGATAAGATTACACCTTTATCCCGACCATCGTCATATCGTCAATTTGAGAAATGCCGCCACGCCAAGAAATAATCTCTTGTTCAAGGGCTATGCGCTGCTCGTTTAAGGGTTCGTTGTGAATATCTATAAGAGTGGTGATAAGGTTTTTAAGAAGAAATTTTTTATTGTCATTGCCGCCGAGTTGGTCTTGAAGCCCGTCTGAAAACATATAAACCATATCACCTTTTTCTATTTTCACGGTCAGCGTCTGAAAATGCTCTTTTTCAGCAATATATCTACCAACCGGCATTGAATCGCCTTTCAGTTTTATGGCGTTATTTCCTCTGATAATCAATGCTGTCTGATTCGCTATGGCATAACGGATTTCCATTTTTTCAAAATCAAAAGAACAAATCGTCATATCCATACCGTCATCAAGCATACACCTACCTGTGGAAACAAGTGTGGATTTTATGAAAGTTCTCATACGGTCGAGAACCGTTCCCGGATTTTCCGCATCGTATTCTGTTACCAAGTATTCTCTAAGAGCCGAAATGCCGAGCATTGAAAGCAACGCTCCCGGAATGCCGTGTCCCGTACAATCAGCGGTAATCATCACAGAATAACGTCCGCAGCGAATAGCACGATAATAATCGCCACCGACAATATCACGGGGACGATAAAGTACAAAATTTTCAGGGAATATAGCCTTAACGTCAACAATAGAAGAAATTACCGCGCCTTGAATCCTACTCGCATAATTGATACTCGCCAACATTTTTTGATTGACATCGCGAATTTCCATATTCTTTTCAGCAAGACGGCTCTCTGATTTGCGTTTAATTTTAACAATCTTATAAATCGCTATTATTAAAGCAATTACAAGAATTAAGGATACGGCAAACATGCTGAGGAGAAGTTCAATATGTTCTGCACCCCAACTATTAATTTCGTCATACCAGTCCGAAGTATTTTTTTCTATGACATTCAAAAGTATCATTTACGGCTAACGCTGCAAATATCACACCAAGAAAAATCACACTTCGTCGGTCGAAAAATTATTAAAGAAAATTTGTCTGGGATTTCAAAGTTCAATTGGTCTGCATAATATTTCACAAGTTTTTCAGGTTTGGTCAAGTCGGCGGCGAAAAGGAACAAGTATTTACACCCCACACATTCACGAATGCGTTGCACAATTGGCACAATGAAATACCAAAATACCACTGCACCAAACGGCATAGGAATGTCCATTTGCTTCCATAATGATTCCGTGCCGTCGTTTGTACAAAAATGCACAAGTTCTATTGCCGGGAAGGTCTGTCCTACACGTGTAATACTATCGTTGAACTCTTTTTCTAAGTCCTCAAAAATAGTGCTACCCATTTTGGAGATGCTCTCCAAATCCGCTTTTGTAATACCTTTTCTTGTCCTTAATTTTTCACGTAAGTTGACGACGAAATTTTTGTCTGATTCGCTTAAAGAACTATTTTGCACTATATTATCGAGATACGAGGAGAACTCTGTCATCAACTTCAACTGCCGAGTGTCAAGAAATTGGTCGTAAAGCATACCTGTCTTTAATGAGAAGAAAAACATAATTTCACCACTTGAATGTTTGACGACATAATATGCCGTATCGCCATCTTCGTCTTCTCCGAAAGCCTCGTTGCGAAGTGTCAGAGCAATGCTGTCGTTCATACGGTTGTAAAAATTATCCACAAGCCTAAGGTTGTCGAAATTTCGTCAAAGATTGATTTATATAAAGTTAGGACTTTCGCATCCGGCTTTTGATTGAGTGCGTTTTGCTTGTATAATGCTCGTATTGATGGCCTCACAGGGCCATACTTGAAGGCGTGGAAATCCTCCGGAAACATTGGTCCGACAGTCTGCACAATACATTCCCGTTGCGTGAAATACAGCAATTTGTGAAGTTTCATTTCATCAATACGCTCGCCGTATTCCCGCAAATAACGGTCGCAGATATATGACGCTATTTGCAAAACGCTAACCATATTCTATTTGATTTATTTTGTGACAAAGATATAAAAATTAAACGGTTCGGCAAAATAATCATCAAAAATTTCTCTAACTTTTTCTCTCATATATCAAAGTTTTGTCTTTTTCGGTGGTTTTGTTGGCAAATGGCAACAACATTCCGTCCTCCACCAAATCAACGGGACGACCGACCAATTTTTCCAAATCCGCTGCCATTTTGAAATATTTTAATCCAATGCGTTGCGAATAATCAAGCGACACAATAATATCAACGTCGCTTTTTTCGGTTTCTTCGCCTCGGGCAAAAGAACCAAAAAGCCACGCTTTTAGGACAGGCTGTGTCTTAAAGTAGTTTGCAATTATTTGTATCAATGCTTTCTTTCCCATTGCCATTTATTTTGTTTTCTCGCTCCAAAGATAAACAAGAACTTTTCATTGCTGCAAAAAAATGTTACAAAAATTCACGGCAATTTCATTTTAACGGGCAGACACGCAGGTCTGCCCTGTCTGTTGTTTCGTTTAAATAAAAATGCCGTGCTGTTTTCTAACAAATCAAGGCGGACATATTCTCTCATATATCCGCCTCGAAATTGTCTTTTACTTCCGCATTGAACGCACATACCAATCCTTTTCAGGGTGAAAGCCCAAAAAATGTAACAAAAAGTTCCGGCAGGAAACTTTTTTCTACTTTTACTCATAATGTCTATAATGTTGCGGACGATAGACATAACTATTTATCGCCCAAATTTAACATTATAAGGCATCCAATTTTAAAATTTGTTCCATTGTCATTTTAATATCATCAAAAATTTCTCAAATTATATCTGACACTTTCCATGTCCGGACAGACGATGATTTCATCAAACGAATATTGCAAATTGCGCGGCATAAAACGTCCGTATGTTACTGCATCGTACATTTTGTGCACAAAGTCGCCCATATTGTATATCTCGATGTTGCTATGGGAATGTACAAGCGTGTAAAACTCGTCGGCGACAGACCTCGAAACCGTTTCAATGCCCGAAAAATCAAGCAAATAACTATTCTGAGGCTCCAATGTTTTGGCAAGGGATGCCACCTGAGCCCTTATATGTATTCTTGCGCCGAAACGCTCCGATAGTTTAATAATCTGTTTCATTTCTTTATCACATATATTTGTAAAAATCAAAGTCTTTGGGTGTGTCTAATGGTATTTCTGCAAAAATTAATGTCCCTTCCCATTCTGTTTGTGATGGCATCGACAAAATTTCCACCTTGTCTTTTCGACACATCATCAAACCTGTTCCTGACAATATGTACATACTTCCACGCAAACCGTTGGTTATCATATCAATGTTTGAAGAAATGCCAAAACCTCTATTTTCGGCATCAGGACGATTCTTGGTGGAAAAACCTTTTTTAGCCAAAGAAATTGCTTTGGCATCATTATCACCTATATGGTCAAGATACAATTGACTTTGGACATAACTTCCAAGAATCGGAATTCCATTGTCAGCGACACAAATGTTTTGTGTTGTATGTTTTCCCATCTGCGGCAGTATGTGCAAATTTTGCACATACTGAATCCTCCTGTAATTAGTTGTCTTCAAATATGTTTTTAAGGTGTTTGGTGACGACAGACCTCTCCACGTCAAAAAGCCTTGAAATTCCGTCTTGTGTCAGCCAAACGTTTTCGTCCTGTACGCGCACTTCTATTGTATCTTGCGAGTTCTGTTTGGTAAAGACCAGAAAATCTGCGGTACTATTGCGTATTTGTAATGTCTGATTCTTCATAATCTCTGCGCTTTTGTTAACGCCGCTAATTTACATATTTTTTGTTTCGGCACAAAATAATCATCGCGGATTTTTTTTCTTATCACATACAAAATAAGGCGGACATATTCTCTAATATATCCGCCTTGAAATGGTATTTCACTTTCGCATTGAACGCAAATACCAATCTTTTTCAGGGTGAAAGCCCCAAAAACACTTGCCGTCGCCGCCGAGATCCCATTGATTGGTAAGTTCCATAGTTTTATAAGGGAGTCTGTCAAAATCTCCCTTGTTAACAGCCACTTTTGCACGGCGGCGAAATCTGCGGTTGCTGAATTGTTTTCCGCGTTTCTGCGATTTGCAACAATAAGTTCCGGCAGGGAACTTTTTTCTACTTTTACTCATAATGTCTATAATGTTGCGGACGATAACCAAAACTATCCATCGCCCAAATTAAACATTATAAGGCATCCAATTTTAAAATTTGCTCCATTGGTTAAATAAATTATAAATGCTTGCCACAAATATACACAAAAATTTTTCTTTCTACAAAAAGTTTTTTTTATTTGTTGTCTTTCTATTTTTTGTCCGACTTATTTCAAAAAAAAAATCATACTGCCACCTTGACTTTTTCCCTTACTTTTACAGTGGAAAGTTTACATATCGCTTTGTCTTCGCTATAAGGTGAACAATCTATGTCCAAAAGGTCGAAATAACTACCTTTTTGTGGCATATATTTGTTTCCTAACGATTTCTTTTGAATAATTCCGCGCTCGTGGAATTTGATTTCGTTATCAATATCTACAACCGCAATTTGGTCTGAACAATACTTTTGAAGCAAATTGTAGAGTGTTATTTTCTTCGAAATGTATTTGTAAACGGCTTCTGTTTCTGTAAAAAAAACAAGCCAACGGTTGAACATTCCATCATTGTCGATCCAATATAACAAATAGTTCTCGCCCTTTTTGCCTACGTAGTAAGCAAGCAACGGTCCGTCTAAATACATCAGATTGACCACTTTGCTAATGCTCTGATAGTCAATACCTGATTTTTCTCCTGTATATTTAAATGCTTCCATAGGTTTCGATAATGTTAAATTTGTCTGACAAATTACAATTTTCAAATTCAAATAGTTCAAAAGTGAAACACAAATCTGTATGCCAATTTGTTGTTAGGGAAAAATAATTCGGGCATTTTTTTCCCTTTTGCTATCAATTGTGCTATTTCCGATTGATATTTAAGTTTGCGCATAATACAATTGCTTTTTTCTCGTCTCAAAGATAAACAAAAATTTTTCATTGCGCAAAACTTTTTTTAACCCTTATATGTATTCTTGCGCCGAAACGCTCCGATAGTTTAATTATCTGTTTCATTGCTCCACCAATATTTTTACGATTTGTTCTTT
>JAFPZK010000011.1 GCA_017417315.1 Bacteroidales bacterium | reverse complement strand
ATGTCTGTGCCTGTTCGATTATCAGACACGCATCCGTAATCAATGCGGGCTGCGATGGCGCAGAGGTTGCTTGTTTATGTTTGTTTAATGCCATAGTGGTAAAGCCTTTTATCGAGGCAAATATACAAATTATTCCTTGACTGGGCAATGGATTCAACCCATAGTGCAAAAAAATTACTTTCCCAACTTTTTATCCAAGATTTTGAGCAAGGTGCAAACATCAACATTGCTGTCGCCGGAGAGGATTCCGTTAATTTTTTCCTCTAATTCGGCAGAGCGTTTTTTGTCGCCTTCGCGCAGTACAAACGTCTGTGTGCGGAGATTTGTGCCTTTGTTTGATACCATATCAAACGAAAACGCCTCAGTGTTTTCGTCGTCGGCGGTCTTTTTGGAAATGTCGGCGTATTTTTCGCACTCGCGGAAAAGGAAAATTAGTTCGTCGAGCAAAGAATCTTCCTCCTCGTCGCGAAGTTTTTCCAAAGGATGATTGAGAACGGGATAACAAATCGCCTCATACCATTTGGCTCGTTCGTTGAATTTGAGGGCGATGCGGTTGTAAAAATCCAACTGCACAGGTGTCAACAAGTGCGTTTTTACGTGGCTAAAACGGTTCTGAATTTCTACAACATACTCGCCATAATCAGTGTTTTTGAGTTTCAATTCCTTAATCAAACGCTTCTCGATACGGTCGATAAGATTTGTGTAGCACATACGGAGTTCACGGATGGCGTTTTGAAGGGTTTCGCCGTATGTGTCGAAATTTTGCGTATCTTTGAAACCGAGAGCCTGTGGCAAATCTTCAAAAAACGTCTTTTCGGGGTCTTTTGCCCTTGCCAAAACGTCGCGGAATCGCATTGTGGATTTCTTGTTGAACTTTTTTGTGTGCTTGGTGTAGTCATTGAGTTTGTTGTAGAAAAAGAGAAACGGCTTGATAGTTTCTATGATTTTGTCGGACGTAATGGCAAACTCGTCAGGCAGTTGTATAAACTTTCTGTACTGATTGAAAAATTCGAGATTAACGCCTTCTGTTGCAAACATTTTCACCGAGTATTTACCCGGCTTTTTGGGCAGAAGGTCAAACATAGGTTCATCTAACTTAGGACAATACGCGCCCGATTCGGTTTCGTAGAGGGCATAGTCGTTGCGCTTGACTATCAGGAACACCGGCAGCCAAAAATCTATGAAACCTTGTTTGAGTTTGTATGGTTTTTCGGAGAGAATTTTTACAAGTTCGGAGAGTTTTTGCGGCTTGCCAACCGAACTTTTAAGAAAATTCATACTTGCCTCCCAAAGCGAGTCGATGCCACTTTTAACCTTTGGATGGTCTTGAAGTCCGTTTTCGTTGTGCAGACCAGTATCTTTGAGCAACGAATAATATATAGTTTTTTCGGGCGGAAATTTGTCATTGGCAAAGCCCAAATCTTTTTCAGCATTATGATTCAACAACGCCCTAATCAAGTAGTTGCGGGCTGTGGCAATCTGTCCGCTAAGTTTGTGACGATTAAAGAGTTCGTTATTCATTACTGGCGTTTCGCTGTAAACATCGTTGCAGACATCCGAAATCAAAACATTGAAATCTCGGAGCGAGTTTACTGTTTTTGGTTCGCCGTTGTAAATCCAAGTAACAGCATTGTTGTAAGAAAAGAGATTTTCGGTGATTTCTTTGTTCAAAAGTGTTTCCTCATATTCGATGAGTTTATTAATCTCTTTGTTGGCAACATCATCTTTATCCACCAGCACTTTGTCAAGTATGTATTTGTATTTCTGAATATTATACAAGTGCTCAACTAATTTGTCGGTATTGTTGAAAAATGCAAAAATAATGGCATTGTCGGTTTTTGCGCTGAACTCCTTTACAGATTCCAAGGCGTTGTCATCCTCCGAAAAAATCAATTCGATATAGCCGTCGATGTCGCCGTCGGGAACAATCTGAACAGGTTCTTTGCGGATTTCATAATCGAAAAAGCGTGGTGTGCCTTTCTGATAATAGCAAGCCTTTGCGGGTGAAATACGCTTGTTGAAAAACGACCTCAAATCATCAATGTAGTTTTCGGGACGCGAAACGATCGCCCCCGCCTTGATGATTTCAGCCTCTAAATCCACATCGGTGCCTTCAAAAAGTTTGAGCCTCTGATTGTATTTGGCAAACCTAATGATTTTGAATTGAATCAATTTTTTTATAATCGTCCCCGCATTAGGAATTGCCATCGCATTTTCGGCGTACTGTTGCATTTGTGCCTCAGTAAGAACCGAATTTGCGCCTGCAAACAAGTTGAAAACACCGATTGCCTTTACAATTTTGATAACGTCGGAAGTTTGAATGTCGTCATCAACGTCAATATTTTCGGCGCGACCTATCGCTGTATTGATTTCACCCCATCGCATAGAGTCGGCGTTGGCATCTTTCAAAACAGGATAGAATACGTAATTAACATAATCGTAAACATCTGACAGACTATATGTAAGCGTATCAGACGGCTCAAACTTAGATGGTGACCCTGTGCCGTTAGCCATCAAAAACGAAAAAATAGACCTTTCGTTCTGACCGTATCGCATCACCGCCTCTGTTACCGCAACGGCAGAAAAAGGGTCGAGCGGATAAAGGTTGAATGAAGTTTCTTTTGAAAATCCACTTGTTACAACCTTGGTTTCGTGGGCTAGGTCGTAAAGCACTGCCGCATTGTTATTTACTTTGATTTTGCGACTTTCTTGTAATTGTTTTGCCGCCAAATTCAAAAGAACTTCGGCGGGTTCAACGAATGGAATTTCCTGAAATCTGCCCTTTACCTTTGTCCATTCGTTTTTCTGACTTTCGGAAAGTTTTTTGGCGTATGCTGTAAAACCTTGATGCAGAGTAGTTAGCAACAAAACATTGCGGCTTGGAGCGTTGGCAAATTCGGCAAGTTGTTGCAAAAAATACAACTCCTTTTCAGGGTTGTTGTTGGCAGCGTGTTCGAGAATTTTTCCAAATTCATCGATAGCAATTACCAAAAACTTGTTGGCTTTTTTCAGTTTTTCATATCTTTTGCGCAATTCGTCAATCACATTGTCGGCATTGCCTTCAATATTGAATTCCTTGCGCATAAGGGTTGATAATTCGGTATAATCGCCAACGATATTGATGATTTCGTATGCGGCGGCATCCGACAGATTTTGTGGATTAAACAAGAGTTTTGTCTTTTTACCGCTACACAAATCCGTTTCAAAAGCAATCAGGAAACTTGATTTTCCTGTACCGTAACTACCTATCAACGAGAATGTATGGATTCCCGATTGAAATTTTTCCACTATGTTTTTTACGGCCTTTTTTACATTTGGAGTAGAAATGTAAATTTGGTTTTCGTGGAAACCGTTTTCTATATTTGCCGAGAGATTAATTTTTTGCATCGTAGTAGTTGTTTAAAATTTCAATGGGTTTCAATTCTTTTAATATCGAGAGATTTCTGATACCTGCGTGGTCGGCGTAACTAAGGTATTCTGGATATTTTTCTGACAGTTTTTTGAGCATATCGATTGTTTCCAAATCGGTCATACAAAAAATCAGTCCTATTTCTTGAAGTATCTCATAATCAATCACCTGTGAATTATCTTCATTAGCAACAATTACAGCAAAAAGAAATATTTCGTCCGTAACCTTACGTTTGCCCTCGATGTTGAAATAGTAGTCGAAATTGTTTTGTTCGTCGTGTTTGTCGGTCTTGTCTGTCTGACGGATAAGGTCGAGGTCCAACAACAAAGTGGAATATTCGTCGTTTGACTGCGGCTTTTTAGGCAGACAATAATTTAGCAACAATGTAGCGATGTCGCGCCTAACAGTATTTTCGTTGAAGGCGGTTTCTTTTTGAGCCTCAACGAGTTTGCGTTTAACAAAATTCAAAATATGTTCACGGTCAAACACTTTGCGTTCCCGTTGAAACATAGCGAAAAACACATTATAAAGTGTGGCATCGTTGTAATAAACAATCAAAAAGTGCAACAGCCACAGCGTTGCAAGGTCTTCGAGATATTTGTCTTTGCCATTGTTGTTGTCGAAAAGGTAATCGGCAATCCAACCAAATTTTTCGCTATTGAACCCGAACACCTTGTACCAATATCTGATGGCAGAAACCATATTTTTGCCCACGCCGAGAGTTACCACGGCATCATCGGCATTAAAGTTACCGTTATTCTTAATAAAATCGTAACCCTTTTTTAGCCAAAGAGTTCTGCACGGGAACGATTCGTGTCCCGAGAAGTGGATGTCGTTATATTGAGGTTTTATTGTGCCTATCATTGCGTTTAAATTTGCTTTAAGGGGCAAAGGTATAAAAAAATAGTTTATGGGGCAAGGGGAAATTGAAAACAAATTGTGTCATTTGGAATGACACAATTATAAAAAACTGATTGTCAGAATTTTACAATTCGACAATCGTGATTGCCGAATCTGTCATTTATGAATCGCAAATGTGTCAATCGAATTGACAAAATTTGACCGTTGCAACGATCGTTTTTAGTGAAGTAATTGTGCCAACAATGTTGACATAATTATAAAAGGTTGATTATCAGAAATTTGCAACTTTTAAATTATCCCGTCATTGATGGATAATTTTGTGAACGCAGTGCGTTCACAATCTTTTTTACAATAAAAAAACATTTACGCCGGCATTGCTTGAAACACTTTGCCTTTTAATAGTTTGCCATTTTTATGTTTGTTGCGTTTGATGCCGTCGCTGCCCCACGTTCCCCACTGTTTGAAAAAGAATGCAGAACCTTGATTTTCAGATTGTTGTTTTATCGACAACACCCAATCTTCTTTCATTGGACGTGCCGACATTCCACTTTCGCCGCCAACTATCACCCAATCAATGTTTTGAAGGTTCAATTCGCCCAAATCTTCTAACAAAGGTTCGCAAGAGAGAAAACGTATCGGCGCAGCAAGTTGTCGTAGGGAATCAATTCTGTTTTTAGAGGATTGAGCCTCCACCGTAACGCCAAGCCAAGCATTTTTGGGAATCACTCGTGTTGAAAAATATTCCGCCATTCGCTCTGCCCTTTTGGTTAGTATTTGATAACGATGTTGAGGCGTTTTTTTTATTGTAGCCATTATTTTGTCAACAAATTCAAACGGTACATCCTTATGAAAAATATCACTCATAGAACACACAAAAATAGTGTGCGGCTGTTTCCATTCCAACGGTTCCAACAAACAATCTTCGTGCAATGCCACCTTGAATCCTTCGGCATATTTTGGCAACCCCATAGCGTTCAACCGTCGCGTCATCACCTCCGCGTAACAGTGTGCGCAGCCCTGAGATATTTTTGTGCAGCCTGTTATTGGATTCCACGTTTTGTCAGTCCATTCTATTTTGGTTGTCTTGGTAGCCATTATTGTTTCTTTTTAATAATTTGAGCCGCAATATTTTTTGCAGTTTCATTGTTGGAGGCATTAACATTATGATTAACACGAAGATAGTTAGCCATTTCTAAAAGTTTGACATTAGCATCACCGGGACGAAATACAAGCGTTGACATATTTTTCAAACGTGTCTAACTTATCCTCCGTCCACGCTCCACCCCAAGAGGCTGGCGGTTCGTTTGCTATATAGTTGAGTGATTCAATCATTTTCTTGACTTTGTTATTCAGATGCAAATATAAGGCTTTTTGGGAAATCCTACAACAATTTTTTTAGTTCTTCGATGTCGGTAATGTAGGAATTGAATATTGCATTGGCAACAATCAGTACTGTATAAAGAGACCCTCGTGCGGATGCTCGGCGTAGCGACGGCGGGCAGTATCAACGAAGGTTTTGAGTCTTTCGGATTTGAGGATGCCGGGGGTGAAGGATTTCCACGACGAATCGGCGATTTTTTGGATTGCGTCGGGGTCCTTGTAGAATTTTGCGGGGATTTCGCAGTTGATGGTTCCGCCGCCGTAGTTGCCCGCCGACGAGCCGGGGCAGTAGTTGTCCATACGGAGGTTAACCTGTTTGGTGTAAAACTCAATCGTGAGCACATTGAGACCGAGGTATGTGCTTGCATCGCCGTTGCGGTCTATCTCAAAATCCATCGGCAGGAAACCGAGGTGATGCTCCTTGGCAAATTGCTCGGCGTATGTGTCGAAGTCGCCACGGACAATCACGTGGTTGTGATGCAGGTGTTTGTGCGCCTCTTTCGACACGCCTATTTCTTCTACCGACGACGCTATCGCCAATTCTTCCAAATGCGGCATACGCTCCAAAAAACCTGTCTCTACGCGCTTGACACCCTCGTCGATTTTGAACCAAAGCGACTGTTTGTGTAGCAAACGGGAATTATGTTCGTCGGCTTTGAGTATTTCGCCGCCGTATGCCGTCACCCAATCTTTAAATTCTGATATGTTCATATTTTTAGGAGATTTTATTTCGTTCATCGCTGATTTCTTTTGTGCAAATATAAGATTTTTTTGTGAAACTTTCCAATTATTTTTAATATCTTTGCCCTATACAAAACTAAATCCGCTATGAGCGGACATAATCCTAAACCACTGAATCATGATTAATTACGTAGAAAAACCAATTGAACGCAGTCCGTTTAGACGGTGGCTCGGACGAGAGTTTTACATCGCCAAACGATTTTTGAAATGGCATTTATCGGGTGTCAAATATTCAAAAATTGGCGGCGGCAACAATATAAATCATCTTTGGATTGAGCATAAATCCACATTGCTAAGAAAGTTAAAGGATGTGGATATGTATTTGCAATACAACAAGATAACCAACCTTAAACTTGCCATTGCCAAAATCGACGGCGTGGTGATAAAGCCCGGCGAGGTGTTTTCGATTTGGCGTATGGTGGGTCGTCCTACCAAGCGCAAGGGCTACAAAGAAGGTATGATGATTCACAACGGAAAGGTGTCAACAGGCATCGGCGGCGGATTGTGCCAACTCGGAAACCTGATTTATTGGATGGCGTTGCACTCTCCGCTTACTATTAAGGAGCGTTGGAGGCATAGTTTTGATGTGTTCCCTGACGTTAACCGCACAATACCTTTTGCCTGCGGTGCCACACTCGCTTATAATTACATCGACCTTCAACTCGAAAACAACACCGACATCACTTTCAAACTCAATCTTTGGCTCGACGACGAGTTTCTGCACGGAAGTCTTTTCGGTGATTACAAACCTGAAAATAGTTATGAAATCATAGAGTCCGACCAACGTTTCGAACTTCAATGGTGGGGCGGATATACACGCCACAACCGCATCGAAAAGCGCATCACAAACCTTCAAACCGGCGAAGTTACCACCGAGTTAGTATCTGAAAATAACGCAATTATGATGTATAATCCTACGCTGAAAGAATAATGCTAAAAAAAAACGGTTATCTTTCGCCTATCGATTTGTCTTGAAATATTTTTCAAAATATTTTCTTGCGTTATCGCCCCTTTCTTCCGGCAAATCAGAAATGCCTTCTAAGGGGTATTTTATGCCGAGCCTATCATATTTATATTTTCCGAGCGTATGAAACGGCAGAATTTCAACCTTTTCGACAACCGAATACCGCGAAACATACTCCGCAAGAGCAGCAAGTTTATCGTCAAAATCGGTGTAATTCGGGACAACAACGTGCCGAATCCAAACCGTTTTACCAATTTCTTGAAGATAATCCAAAAATTTTTGATTATTTTCTCTTGTCATACCCGTATATTTTTCGTGAAGTTCGTCATCAAGCGTCTTGATGTCAAGCAAAACTAAGTCAGTGAACTCCAAAACTTTTTTGGCTTTATCCGAAAAAATTGCACCCGAAGTGTCAAGCGCAGTATGAATACCGTTTTTCTGACAAAGTTCAAAAAATTCTGCCGCAAATTCTGCCTGAACCAAAGGTTCTCCGCCCGACAAGGTTACACCGCCGCGTGTCTGAATAAAATTTTTATAACGTTTAACCTCAGTTAAAAGTTCTTCCGGTGTCATTTTGTAAGCAACCGGCGCGTTAATATCCCAAGTATCAGGGTTATGACAAAACAAACACCTCATCGGGCAACCTTGCAAAAAGACCACAAACCTAATGCCCGGACCATCAACCGTTCCGAAACTTTCCAAAGAATGAATTTTTCCTATCATACGCTGTTTTTAATAAAAAAAAGACTGCCAAAAAAAATTGTTTTCAGCAGTCTGACATAACGAATATGAATAAAAGAGAGAATGAATATACTACTTTTAAATTATGCGATTCTGTCGATTTCGAGCGTTACAATCGTCTTATTCAACAACTGATAAGCGATTTCGCCGAAAGCATAATTTCCATTCGTAACTACTTTTTTGCCGGTAAAATCACCGCCGAAGAAGTAAGACACGCATGAAAAACATGCCACAACATCAGTGCGTTTCACACTCAAATTGTCATTGAACATTTTCAAATAATCCTGACCGTTTTTTACCAAGTGATATTTGTCGCCGGCATATACGGGAGAGAAAAACGTAACTTCGCCTTTTTTGGTGTCAACGATTTTCGTATCGCGGTTGATAAGCGCACCGTTTTGAGAAGTAATCATCTGAGTATAACCGCCGATTTTCGGTTTAACTACATTCTCAAAATACTCAGCAATATTACCCGGCTTGCCGTCTATCAAACAATCCGACTGAACAAAACCGTCTTTCGGGAATATAATTTCGGGAGTTTGTTCGTCTATCGTGTCAAAGTTTTCGATTTCGGTTCTTGCTGACAAATATTCCGGTAATTCAACGTAAAGCACAACTGCCTTCTCTGAGGTAAGTTTACCGTCAATACCTGTTGCCGTAAAAGGTTTAGCCTTACCGTATTCTTCAAGTTTTGTTGCCGCAATATAACCTACAACGGGATTTTTAAAAATATCCTGATACCGCATCGAATTGTTTGCAAACGTATAATAAACGTCCGTGTCAATAGGTATGCTGACAAGAGTGATTCCGTTGTCATAACCGTTTACGGCAATATCTTGTATATTTTTTGCGTCATAAACCGCAACTTTTGCATTCTTAGCAATAAGAGTGAAGTCATTTACGAAAATTTTGTCTTCGTCCGTAACGCCTACACCGTCTACAAAATAAGGTGTACTACCGGCAATCCATTTACCTTGTGGCAAACCTTCAAGAGCCTTTGGGCTGCCCGAAAGCAACATTATACGACCGGCGTTAATAAAGTCAACGACCTCTGCTTTGGAATATAATTTACTCTCCATGTTCTTAGATTTTAAAGTTTTTTACCACGTGCCGAAAATTGCCTTACAATCCTCTTGGACTGCCAAAGAATACTTTTGACACAACGAATACAATCTGTCGACAGCCGCCGACAAGGTTAATCTGCCCATACTGATGTCCTTACGCATTTGATAGATTTGAATCTGTAACACGTAATTCTTAAACTTATACTCGATTTCACCGCTTATAAGTTTAGTCCATTCTATTCGGGTTTTGGGCGGAACAGTAATTATAGCCATATACCTTTCATTTTAGTTAATCGTTATTGACATTTTAGGAGTTAAAAACCCCGCTTATTAAATCTGCGTTAAATTATACATTATTTTTACAATCACCAAATTTTTTACAATAATTTTACAAAAAAAATTAAAAGTTTTTTCATCAAATGAAATTATCAAACTTAAATATCGCAATATCAAACAGTTGTAATTTTGATTATTGCAAAGATATAAACTTTGAAAAAGTAAATTTTTCGTCCTCGAAAGAGATTTCGGCGTTTTTTGAAGCCGCTGACAAGGCTTTTTCGCTGCTGATTTTAGAAAATATCGTCATAAAAGAAGACGTTTTGGAAAAAATTTTGAGCGAAAACGCAGATTTTGCTCTCCTCTACTCGGAATATTACGATAATGTTAACAATTATATACCTCTCTGCGACTTTACCGAAGGCTCCGTCCGCGACGACTTTGATTTCGGAAAATGTCTTATCGTCAACAACCGTTTAGCAAAAGAGTCTTTAAAAAATCTCGACATAGAAATTTCTCTTGCCGGTTTTTATGATTTTCGTCTCCAAATGTCAATTTTAGGAAAAATAAGAAAAACCGAAAATTTCTACACCTTATATAATAAGGAGAACAAAGATTTTGAAACCTCGCATTTTGCATACTGCGAGCCGCGAAATCAAAACTATCAAAAAGAGGCGGAAAAAGTTTTCACGAAGTTTTTGAAATGTTGCGGCGCATATATTCAACCCGTCAACAGCGAAGTAAAAGATTTTGACAAAATAGTAAAGTCCTTTAAGACAAGACTTTCCGTCATAATTCCCGTCAGAAACCGTAAAAATACGATACAAGATGCCATTAATTCGGCGTTGAGGCAAAAGACTGATTTTGAGTTTAATGTCATCGTTGTTGACAATTTTTCTACGGACGGCTCTTCTGAAAAAATTGACGAAATAAAAGACAACCGTTTAATCCATGTTATCCCGACGGAAAAAAATCTCGGAATCGGCGGCTGTTGGAATCTCGGTTTAAGTCAAGAAAATTGCGGAGCATTTGCCGTTCAACTCGACAGCGACGATGTCTATTCTAACGAAAACGTTTTGCAAAAAATCAACGACAAATTTATGGAAGAAAAATGCGGCGTTTTAATCGGGAGTTACCGTCTGACGGACTTCGATATGCAACCTCTTAACGATTTTATCATCGACCACAAAGAATACACGAAAGAAAACGGTGCTAACAACGCTTTGAGAGTCAACGGGTTCGGTGCGCCTCGCTGCTATCTTACGTCCCTTGTCCGTATAGAAAAGTTCAAAAATTTTTCTTACGGAGAGGATTACGATTTATGTCTGAGGCTGAGCCGAAAATATAAATTATCAAGAATTTTTGAAGTTTTGTATCTTTGCAGACGTTGGGGCGGCAATTCTGACGCCAATTTAACGCCGCAAAAAATCACTGAAAATAACACTTTAAAAGATAAATTCAGAACAGAAGAAATAAAAATCAGAAAAGGAAAATGAAAAATTTTTTTATAGTTTTTTGTTGCGTTTTGATGTGTCTTAACACCAAAGCGCAACAAAAAAATCCGCCTTTGATAGTCGGAATCGTCGTTCAGCAAATGCGTTACGATGCCATTGCAAGATACGCCTCAGAAATGACTTCTAACGGTTTTTTACGTATTTTTCGCAGCGGAGCAGTCTGCAACAATGCTTGTTACGATTATATGATAACCGAACCCTCGCCGGGATTTGCAACTATTTACACGGGCGCAAATCCTTGCAGTCACGGCATTATCGCCGACAGTTGGTACGACAGAAATTCAGGCAAATACGTCTCCTCAACCGGCGACACAAAATATTCCGCCGTCGGAGCGGTTTCGGAAACGGGAAAAGTCTCGCCCTTGAAACTCTCAGGCACAACTCTCGGCGATCAGTTGAAACTTTCAAACTACAAACGCAGCAAAGTTTTCAGCGTATCTTACAACAATTACGGAGCAGTTTTGCCGTCAGGACGTTTGTCTAACGGCGCGTATTGGTTTGACGAAAAAAGCGGCTGTTTTATTTCAAGTTCCTATTACATGAAAACGTTACCTTCTTGGGTCTCTGATTTCAACAGTAGACGACTTCCGGAAGATTATTTGGAAAAAGGCTGGCACACTCTTAAAACGATGGGCAGTTATGAGGCTTCGCTTCCTGACAACAGCATTTACGAAAACGGCATCAACGGTCAAAACGTGTTTCCGTATTCGCTGCTAAAACACAACGAGGGCGGTTATAAAGCACTTAAACACACGCCTTTTGTTGATGAACTGACCAAAGAATTTGTCTTAGACCTCATCGACAAAGAAGATTTAGGAGGCGATAATTTTACTGATTTATTGATGATAAATTTTGCTTCGGCGGGCAATGTTAGCGACCTTTTCGGAATACGCTCCGTTGAATTAGAAGATACATATTTGCGGCTTGACAATTACATTGCGCAAATTTTACAACGGTTAGACCAAAAACTCGGCACGTCCAATTATATCGTTTTTTTAACCGCTGACAGAGGCAGTTCTGACACGCCGTCTTTTCTTCAAGACATGGGGCTTGAAGGTCAAACCATTGACGTAAAACATTTTATGACGCTTCTCAACGCATATTTACGGGCTTTGTACGGCGATGAAAAATGGGTTGATAAATATTACGGACGTCAAATTTACTTAAATCATTTGGCAATAGAAAGGCACAAACTTTCGCTCAAAGAGGTTCAGGATATGGCATCGCAGTTTCTGTTGGAAATTGACGGAATATCAAACGCCGTTCCCTCCTCAGTACTGTTAGGCGGCAACACGGGCGGCGGAGTTTGGAAACAGGCGGTCAACAATTTTTACCGCAAACGCTCCGGCGACATTATCATCAATCTCGAACCGCACAGCATAGAAGTCGGTGAGGGTGCATCACGGTCAGGATTTTCTAATTCGGCACAAAATTCCGCCTACAATTACGACGTTCATGTGCCGCTTGCATTTTTCGGGCGAAACATCAAAAGCGTAAAAGTAAACCGCAAAGTCAGCATTGCGGACATCACTCCGACCTTGACGACGATTTTACAAATTCTTCCACCCGACCGCTCTACCGGCGAGGCAATTCATGAAGTGATTTACGAATAAAAAAAATGTAGAGACGCTGACAAAACAACGTCCCTACATTTTATTTTTATTCTCTCTTTTATTCTCTCTTATTTTGCATTATTCGCTAAGTCAGAATTGTCTGCTATAATACACGATTTTTCAACGCTGATTTCTACACCCTGAGCAATCGCAATAATAATTGTGCTTTCAAGAATAGAAACTACTGTACCGTGAATACCGCCTACCGTCAAAACTTTGTCGCCCGATTTAAGTTCGTCACGGAATTTGTTGAGTTCTTTTTGCTTTTTCTGTTGCGGACGAATCATGAAAAAGTAAAAAATCACGAACATCAAAACAAGCATTATTATCATGCTCATTCCGCCGCCTTGTTGAGGTACACCTGCTGCACCGTCTTGTAAAATATCCAATAATTTCATCGTAATATGTTTTTTATAAATTATTAATCTTCTTTGTTTTGTTTTACCACACCTTTTATAACAAGGTCAAAAATATTGTCCTTACAATTTGAAATCACTTTAATCGTCTTATACTGCTGACCGTCCTTGCCGTGAGAATCAAACCGTACTTTTATCGAACCGTTTTCGCCTGCTTTAACAGGCTTTTTGTCGTATTCAGGTACGGTACAACCGCATGAAGTTTCTACCTTCTGAATCAACAAATCGCTTTTGCCGACGTTCTGAAATTTAAACACGTAACTTACCTGCTCGCCTTCGAGTATCGAGCCGAAATCGAAAACCGCCGTATCAAATTTTATTTCAGGAAAACTTGTCGTGTCTGATGTCTGCGCCTCAGACTGCGGGGCTTTCGATGGCTGTCCGCATGAAACTAAAACGCCGAACAACGCACATATTATCAAAAACTTAATCTTCATTTTTTTCTGTCTGTTCGGGCATTTCCGCTATTTTGGTAATTTTCTTTTCTTCTAATAGTTTTGACACTATTTTGTCCAAAACACCGTTAACGAAAATGCTACTTTTGTTAGTAGAATAATTTTTTGCAAGTTCGATATACTCGTTGAAAGTTACTTTCAAAGGTATTTCAGGGAAACATTCCACTTCCGCTAACGCTGTCTGCAAAATCAAAATATCAAGAAACGCGATTCTTTCGATGTCCCAATTTTGAGTGTTTTCGGAAATAAGATTTCTGTAATACTCTTCTTTTGCTATCGTTCTGCGAAAAAGACGCATTACAAAATCCCTGTCGTCATCGTTTTTGAACATTTTAACGAGGGGATAAGACGAGTCGAATCCGAGTTTATAACGTTCAATTGTTTTCAAGACCATTCCGATGATAAACTCCGCAGTATCAACCCAATACACCGACATCTGCTCCAAGGTCTGATAAAACAAATCGCAGTCGTAAACTACGTTTTCAAACATAAACGCTACGATTTTTTTGTCCTCTTCATAACTTGAAGACGGCTTTTGCATATATGCCTGATATTCATCGGTCTGCTCCAAGGTCGTAAAAATACGTTTCGGAAGTTCGGGATAACTTGCCCACGACATTTTTTTGCCGTTGACCTGACGCTGAAAATCAGCATTTTCCTTGAACTGTGCCAAAAACTTATTGTTAACAAATTTCAAACTCGGATTTTTGTCGGTTTCCGTTGCAAGAAATTTTTGTTTTTTCGTGTTTATAACGCTTTCCGCATACTTGCCAACTTCCAAACCTAATAGGAAAAGATAAAAATAAAGGTCGTAAGACTTCTGTATGCTGTACAAAAGTTCTTTTTCGGATTTCTGAATATCCGAATCACCGCCTTGATAAAAGGAATAAATAGTCTGCAAAACTTTTATTCTCAAAATTCTTCTGCTAATCATCTTAAAAAAGAACTAAAATTCACGCTGCAAAATTAATCATTTCATATCAAAAGAAAAATTAATTTTGAGTTAAGAATTTTTCATTTTATTTGGTGACATTTCATTTTTTTTTTTACATTTGCGATTGAAAATAAAAAGTATCAGTTATGGCAGCAATAGCGACATTTAATTTACCTCAGACAGTTCCTTTTTCGGATTTTAAGGTCTCAATTATTGAAAAGATTTTGGGTCTTAATAGTATGAATCTGCTTTCGGCAATAAACGATTTGTTAACTAAAAATTCGCCACAAGAGCCTGAATTAAAGCCCTATACAATAGACGAAATAAATCAGATGATTGATGAAAGTCTTGAAGATATTAAGGCAGGGAGAGTGTATACGACAGAAGAAGTTGATAAAAAAATGAGGGCTAAATACAAATGGCTAAAATAGTTTGGGCAAATAAAGCAAGCGATAGTTTGGATAAAAATATTGAATTTTGTGAAGAAAATTTTGGCAGAAAAGCAACTAATCGCTTTTACAATTTAGTTTTCAAAAAGATTATTCAATTGGAAAAATTTCCGTTAACGGGTTTTCCAGAACCGTTATTATCAGAGCGGAAAGAATATTTCCGTTCTTGCATAATTCAAAGTCCGATAAAAATGGTTTATCATTATGATGAAGAATCTGATACTGTGTTTATTGACAACTTTTGGGATATGCGCAAAAATCCTAATTCTTTAAAAAAAGAAATATAGGTATTTTTTACAGTGTTTTTTCTTTACCGTCATCGCCGGCAAAAACAAAAAAACTCCTAAAACCGACATCACAAGTCCGCCCGTTGTCCCGGCTGCAAGCGGAAACCAAAACGCCTCCTTCTCCCCTATCATAAAAGGAATAAAGCCCAAAACCGTTGACAAAACCGTCAAGAAAACCGGCACGATTTTTATATTCAACGCTTTGACAAACGCCTGAAAATCAGACTTTTTTCTTCTCTGACATTGATACTCGTTAACAATATAAATAGAAGCGTTGACCGTTATTCCGCAAAGAAGCACCATCGCCGCAAAGCCACCTTGGTCGAAGTTAAGAGAGAAAACGTAAAACGTCAAAAACAATCCCGCATACGATGACGGAATTATTCCTAAAATCACCGCAGGAAGTTTCAGAGAATTGAACAAGACCGCCGTTACGAAAAAAATTATCCCGACTATAATCAACAAAAGCAAATATTGCGAACCGTCTTCCTTGCCCCAAAAATAATTCAAGCGGTCGTATTTTATAGAAAATCCGGCGGGCAGTTTTGACGAAAAAACCGAATCCGCCGCCTGAGAGACTTTATCACCCATAACCGACGAGCCGATATATTCGTATTGAAGACAAAGTTGATATTCCTGATTTTGTTTTACGATTTCCTGCGGCGACTGACATTTTTCCAACGTACAAACTTCGCCGATTTTGTATTCTCTGCCGTTAAGGGTTACGGGTCGGTTCAAAAGCGACCAAACGTCGTATTCCTCTGACTGCGAAGTGTACAAAACAATGTCGTCCTGACGGCTGCCGTTTTGAACAAAACCGCATTTATATTGACTGATAAAAACTTGTCTTAACACATAAAAAAGATAATACGCCGAAATGTTTTGACGAATCATAACCTCTTGTTTTGGCTTTAAATGAAACTCAGAGTAATCACTTTTAAAATAAGTCGGACGGGCGTTGACGTTAACCTCTTTTACGCGCTTGTTTTGTAACAAATAGTTTTTCACGCTGTCGGCAAAGTCGTTGAGTTTTTGATAGTTATAACCGCTCATTTTTATAACGTAAGAGCCGTTTTGTTCAGAAACGTCGTTAGAAAAGCCTTGGTCTTGAAGTCCGTAAACACTCCACGAGCCGCCTCCGAGTTGAAGTCCTTTGCTGATGACGGCAGATTTCAAAGTGTACGGAAACGCACTTTTTGCCGCCGTTTTCGTAAAGTGAACCTCTATGCTGCCTTGTGTTGACGAAAAGTCGCTTTTAAAAAGCCGCACTTCTTTGAAACCACTCAAAAAAACTTCCATTTCCCGAATCAGAAAATCCATTTGCGAAATTTTTGCTCCATACGGCAGAGAAGCGTTGATGTGCAAAACCGTTTCGCCGTTATCGCGCCAATAACTTCCCGAATAAACTTTGTCAACAAAAACCCAAAGCGAAAATCCGAAGCCTAAAACCATAACCGTCAAGACGATAATTTTTCGTTTAATGCAGAATTTTGCGACGGCTGAATAAATGCGTGAAAATTTTGCAGCAATTCTCAAACGTCTGAAATGCGGTTTTCCATCGTTTTCGTTTTTGCTCATTTTCAGCATTGACGGCACTAAAAACAGCGAGGTAAAAACAGATAACACAAGATTTACAATCATCACGACGGCGAAGTCGTAAAGATTGAGACGGAGTTTTTCGTCAAGAAAAAACACTATTGAAAGTGCGCCGACAGTTGTCAGAGTTGCCGCCGTAACGGGCAAAACGGCTTTTAAATTCTTTTCTCTCAACCAATGGTCTGACATTATTATCGTATTGTCAATCATTAAATTAAGCGAAATTGTTATACCCGCTAACGAATAAAGTTGCAACTCCACTTTCAACAAATAATACGCCGCAAACGCCACCGCCAAATTACAGAAAAGCGAACAGACTACAACAAGAGTTCTTTTTGCGGAAAATGTCGTCAAGAAGACAAAAACTAACAAAATCGCAACCGTCAAAGCCGAGCGGTAATAAATTTTGTTTAACTCCTCCGAAATATATTCCGTAGCATCGTATGTTTTGTGAAGTTGATAACCTTGCGGCAGTTTTGTTTTTAGTTTAAGAAGTTTTTCTTCGATTTGTTTTTTTAGGGTCAACTGATTAGCGGAGGACTCTGCCGTAAAATCCAAATAAACGGAATTTAAGCCGTTGATTCTCATAACATGTTCTGCCTCACGACTTTGATAACCGGCTTTAAGAATCTCTTGAAGCCCGATTAAAACCGTGTCGGAGGTTTCGGCAAAAAGTCCTTCTAACGAAAAAATACTGTCAGGAATACCGTCAGTAAGCATGTATTTGCCGATATTTTTTTTGATTCGGTACTCAGAAATGATTTTGCGAATTTGGTCAGAAGAAATTCCCGCCCGCTGAATAACCGAAGCATCATAAACGAGTTGCCGCTCCATAGTTTTCGCGCCGTAAATATCAACGCTCTTAATTCCCTGAATGTCAGAGAATCCGGCAGCAAAAATTTTTCTTGCATTAACGTCAATTTCGTTTAAATCTGCCTCGGCATTAACGGTAAAAGTCATAAACGGTCTGCCTGAATCCTCGCAGCTGCTCTGAACAGAAATATGCGGATAACTCACACCCTCAGGCAGTTGCGGCCAGATTTGTCTGACGGTTGAGGAGATTTCAAAACGTGCGGCTTCGATGTCGGCATGTTTATCGAGGCTGACGGACAGATAACCGCCGCCGTTAGAGGACGAAGAATAAATGCCTTTAACACCGCGCATTTTAGCGAAAGCGGCTTCTAAAACGCTTGTAACCTCAGTTTCAACGACTTTTGAAGCTGCCCCCCTCATCGAAAAAGACACGGAAACGCCCGGCAGGTTTTCATCGGGTTGAAGTTTCAGCGGCAACAACGACAACAACGACAAACCAATCAGCGACAAACCCGCAAAAATTATTATTATCGCAAAAGGTGAAAGGTGTTTCATACTTCTTAAAAAATTTCTTCTTCTTTAATTTCCACGTCTTTTTCAAAATCGTAAAGTGTCAAAACCCTGAGTTCGTAAAGGCATGACCAATAATCACTCATCGAAGAAAGATACTCGTTTTGAGCCGATTGAAGACGTTGCTGCGAGGAGTTTAACGCAGAAATGTCGCATGAAGCATTCTTAAAACGGTCAATATTCATAGCGTAAACCTTCTGCGCCATTTCCAAAGCCTTTAACGCTGACTCCAACAACATATACCTTACTTTCAACTCCCCGACCGTGATGATAACATTTTGCTCTAACTCGTCAAGTTTTTGCTGTTGCTCCGTTTTGGCAATTTCAAGATTATTCTTGGCAATGTTACGGCTGCCGCGCCCCGTTCCCCAATCAATCAGCGGAATATTCAACGAAAGACTCACGACGTCTCTGCGCATAGGGTCTTTGTACACATCTTTGAACTTTTCCGCCTGCTGATTATAACCCACTGATGCCGAAACACTTGCATTAAAACGTGTCGTCTTGTTGGTTTTGTCAAGAGACATTTCGGCATTCAAAACGCTTTCAAGTTTTTCTTTGATGAGATAATTGTTTTTCTGCATCATTTCAACCGCTTTTGAAAGCGGAATTTCAAGGTTTTCAGGCTTTTGAGGAAGAATTGGCGAAAGTTTTGTTCCGCGCTTTAACCCCAAAAACGAAACCAAATTCATCTGAGCCCTTTTAACCGCAATTTCAGATGTCATAACCGCATTTTTAGCATTTACGACATCAAGTTCAAGCGACATTAAATCCGACTTTGAAACCGCTGCAATTTCAAACCGCCGTTTACCGATAACAAGCAGAGAATCAGAATTTTCAACCTGTTTTAAAGCGTTTTCGTACTTAAACTGAGCCTGAGCCAAAGCAAAAAAATACTGCAACGCCGTCAGAGAAATTTTCTCCGTATTATACACGTATTCCGCTTTGGCTTTTTCAAATTTCAACGGTTCTATTTTTTTGTTCCATTTCAATTGGTTAAAACCTAAAATATCATTTCTGTAACCGATAATCACGGGAATCGCTGAATACTGATTGAAAGTGTTATCACCGAAATACCGCAAAAATTCTATCTCCGTATTAATGTAAAAATATCCGCCTAACGGTAAAAAATTCTGCGTTAACGTCAGTCCGCCGCCCGTAGAAAACGACCGCTGTTCCCTATAAACGTCCATGTCAGAATTAGAGTCATAACGCGAAATCAACTGACGGCTGTAACTAACCGGCGTTGTCTGCAAAGTCAAAGACGGCAAAAAGCCCGCTTTATAATTTCTAAACGTCCAATAATCAGCCAAATACATATTTTTTTGCCGGAACGCCGCAAGCGACGAATCCTTTGCAAGTCTTATGACCTCAAACAACGTCAGCGAAAGCGTATCCTGCGCAAAACCGCTGACACTAAAACTCAAAAATAATATAAGCAATATTTTTTTCATTTCGCTCTTTTTTTCTCAATTAACATATAAACTAACGGCACGACAAAAAGACTTACAACCGTTCCGATACTCATTGCGGCAATCATCGCTATTGCGAGAGGTTTTTGAATTTGCGAACCTAAATCGCCCGTAAACAGCACCGGCAACATCGCACCTATTGTCGTCAGCGAAGTCATCACGATAGCCCTTAAACGCCGTTTGCCCGCAAGATGAACCGCCGTTTCAAGCACGTAACCTTGTTTGCGGAGAGTGTTTATCGTGTCAAGTTTCAAAATAGAATCGTTGACGATAATTCCGGCGGCAACAACAATTCCGATGCCAGAAAGAAGATTCAAGGTCTGCCCCGAAAGCCACAAAATAAGTAGCGCAAAAGAGGTATCTATCGGGATTTCCAACAATACAATTAACGGCTGCAAAAAACTTTCAAATTGTGCGCACATAATAAAATACATCAACCAAACCGAAATTATCAATACCATAGTCAATTCTTTCATCAATTGCTTGTTGGAGAAAAACGCACCCGAAAATTCAATGTCTTTATCAGTTTCTGCGGCGAAATTTTGCCTTATTTTTTGACAGATATTTTCAACGTCGCCGCCGTAAAAACTAACGGGAACAAACGCTCCGTTTTTGCCCGCCGTTATGGTCTTCAAAACTTCGCCTTCCGAGGTTTTTACCAATGCCCTTACCGGCACATTTTCACCCGAAACAGATTTTACGAAACCCGTTTTAATAAAGTTATCAATATCAACCGTATCGCTAATTTTCAGTCTTACAGGCATATAAGTACTATAAAAATGAAGTTCGGTTATAAGAGAGCCGCCTATATAGTTTTCCAAAAGTTTTGCTAACGAAGCCAAATCTACATTGTAAACCTTCAAGGCTTTTCTGTCAATGATGATGTTTTTGATTGTTGAAAACGCCGAATTTGAAGGCGAATTTTCAGGCGAAATTTTCTTAACCTTTTTCTCGGTTTCACGGATTTCGTCAACGGAAGGCTCTTTTGAGAAATAAACTTTCGCCGTTAAATCGGGTTCGGAATTATCAAAAATCTTTTCAAAAATAGTCAGCGGCGGAGCAAAAGTTATCTCTGCATTAGGATAATTTTTCCGCATATAATTTTTGACGTTTTTCTCCAATTCTGCAACGTTTTCCCGCGAAGAAGTTTTCCAATAAATCTCCGCCTCTGACTGCGAAAGCATTTGACCCGCATCACAAATAAAATCTTTAACGCCGACATACGACGAATTTTCTACAACATTTTCGTTAGTTTCCGCAAGAAGTTGTTTGGTGCGGACAAGGTTTTCGTCTGCTGAAACCTCACCGTTCCATTCGATTTTTGCCGTAAGTTCGTCGCCCTCGGTTTCAGGCATTTTGCTGAAACTGATAACGTTAAAAAGCATGACACAAAGCGGCAACGTCAAAGCCGTAAAAATCAAAACTACGGTTTTATGATTAGAAAATTTGTCATAAAACTTATCGTAAAACTTTTCCGCAAACGTGTTTTCGGCTTTCAGAATTTTGTTTCGTCTGACACGTTTCGTCAAAAAAAGTCTGTAAAGTACGGGTAACAAAATTATACCCGTCAAATAAGAAACCGTTAATCCGGCGGTTATCGCAAAAGCCTCATCAGAAAACACTGCGCCCGCAATTCCGCTGATAAAAACAAGCGGCACAAAAACGGCAATAGTTGTCAGCGAAGAACTTAAAAGCGGCGTTATTAACTCAGCCGTCGCTCCGCCGCACGATACCCTTAACGTCTTGCCGCGAATTTGCCATTGTGAAATATTTTCGCTGATAATCAAGGCGTTATCAATCATCATTCCGACAACCAAAATCAAGCCCGAAAGCGAAACGACATTCAGCGAGCGGTTGAAAAGATAAAACGGCAAAAACGTGATTATCAGCGAGACAGCCATCACTATTCCTATGACGAACGAGACCCTGAAACTGCCGATAAACATCACCGTTACGATGATTATCAAAAGAAAACCTAAAATAAGATTTTGTTCAAGATTGCTGATTGTATAGTCCAAAAGTTCGGTTTGATTGCGGGTGATTTTGAAGTCAAATCCAGGAAACTTTCTTTCAAACTCTTTTGTAAGTTCACCGATTCGTTGTCTTAACGCTTCCATGCCCTCATCGGCTCGTTTGATGACGGCTATCGAAACGCTCTTTTTTCCGTTAGATAGCGCATAACCCTGCTCTTGTTGTGAATCAAGACTGACAGTACAAAACTCTTTGAGTACGAAGAATTTACCGTTAACCAACATCAACATATCCCCCACTCCCGAAATGTCCGTTATCATTGACGAAACACGGACGGAATATTCATAAATACCGTCTTTAATCCTGAGGTTAGAACTCTCAACGTTATTACCCGTTATGGTAGAAATAACGTCCTGAATATCAATTGATAACATTTTGAGTTTTTCCATATCGGGACGAACTGTAATGCACTGCGCGGGAACGCCGGTTATGTCTGCCATTGCAACCTCCGGGAGTTGTACGATACGGCGGCAGATAATGTTTTCGACGGCTGAGGTCATTTGCAAAAATTCGCCCTCGTTTGCGTCAGGATTTTTAAGGCTGACGTCCAAATAAAAAACGGGAATGTCTGCTGCACCCGCTTTTACGGCGGACGGTCTTTTTGTCCCCGAAGGCAAAAAATTCATTGCCGCATCAATTTTTTCGTTGACCTCAATGTATGCGTAGTCAATAGAAGTCCCGAATTTGAAACTCATATTTATAATACCGTAGCCGTCGCGGGTTTTGCTCTCGATTGTCTCCAAACCGCCAACCTGCAAAAGTTGCTCCCGAAGTGTTGAAACAACGGTATTCTCTATTTCGCGGGCAGAAAGTCCGGGGTTAGAGGTCTGAACGGTGATTTTCGGAATGTCAATATCCGGCAAAAGCGAAACGGGAAGATTAAAAAACATCACCGCACCTATTATCACCAAGCCTAAAAATGCCATTATGACGGCTATCGGACGTCTTACTAAAAAATCCATTTTCTTAATTCTCCACTTTTATTTTTGTTTTATCCGCTAAAAATGTGTTACCTTCCGTAATGACAGAATCGCCTTGTTGAAGTCCAGATTTAACGGCATATTCGGTGCTGTTTTCGGCGGCGGTTTCGATGTAGTTCCAATGTGCGAGACCGTTTTTTGAAGTAAAAACAACTTTACGGTCAGAACGGGTTACGACGGCGGATTTTTTCACCGCTAAAAATTCTCCGGCACTGCGGCGGATTTTGATTTCGGCGTTCATACCTTCGTAAAGTCCGGCGGGTTCAAGAATTTCGGCAGAAACTTTTACCATGCCGTTTTTTTCGACAGTCGGATTAATTTCGGTGATTTTTGCTTTCCAAGACTTGCCGGGTTTTGAAAACACGAAAACTTCCGCTTTTGAACCAATAGAGACAAACTCCAATTCGCTTTCGATAATATTGAAACTGATTTTCATATTTTTATCGGCGATAATTCTGCAAAACGGTTTGGAAGTTGTCGGGTTGCTTTCGTTGTCTTCGATGTTAGCGACAACGCCTGAAAACGGTGCTGAAAGTTTAGAATTTTCGTACTCGTATTTTGCTAAATTGCAGGCGGCAAGTTGCTGTAAATAACCGCTTTTTATTTCCGCCAAACGTTTTACATTTTCGGGGACGTTGCTGTCTTTTGCTTCATAACCTTGCGCTATGATAACTTCCTGCATATTGAGTTCGGATTGTTTCAGAGCCGCAGAAGAAGCCTCGTAACTGTTTTTCAGTTTAAAATTTTCGATTTCGGCAATAAGGTCGCCCTGACGGATTTTTTGTCCGTTATAAACATAAATTTTTGAAATCATGCCGCTGACCTTCCAATAAATATCGGCGTATTTTCCGGCAGTGATTTTTCCGTTGCTGATAATTTCGTTTTCAAAGTTTTTTTGTACTACCGCTTCGGTTTTTACCTTTGTAATATCGTCATTAACAAGTGTTTGCGGTGCATCACCATCGCTGTTTTGAGCCCCGGAACACGATAAAAACGCCCATAACGGCAAGGTTTTTAAAATCAGTTTCATGTTTTTGTGTAGTGTGTTTTTCATAATGCAAAATTACAAAAAAATTAGTAAATCCAATCTACTCTTCCGACGATAAATTCTTCGGGGACAAGCCCCCAGAAACGCGAATCAAGAGAGTTTAGAACGTTGTCGCCCGCCATAAAGTAATAACTGTCTCTCATAACATGAAATGTTATCAAAGAATCTCCGTCTAAATAAAAATTGCCGTCGTCTTTTTGAATGATTTTGCCGCCTTTTTCCCACTCGAAAATTTTTCTGTACAAAGAAATATTTTCACTGGTGATTTTCAAAGTGTCGCCTTTTTTCGGAAGATACAACGGTCCGAAATTTTTCATGCAGTAGTCGGAATATACAGCCAAATCCTGAGCCGTTTTAAAACCGAGAGTGTCGGATATTCCGCGCACAAAATAATGGGCATTTTTTATTTCAAAGGTATCGCCCGGCAGTCCGACACAACGTTTAACAAAATATTTCATAATGTCGAAGGCGATGGTGTCCCAGCCAAGGAAACACGTCTGATTGAAGACCATTATATCGCCGCGCTTGGGTTCTGAATAGCCGTTTTTACGGGTTATAGAGCCGCATTTTACGCTGTCATACGGAGTGTTGAAAAGCCTTGCACCGTATGCCAAACGGTTTACAATGATATGGTCGCCCGGATTTATTGTCGGCGACATGGATTCGGTCGGCACTTTGTAAGACATTATTACATTGTACTTTAAATAATTTCTCGCCGACCAGCCGAGCGAAATTACCAACGCCACCGTCAAACAAATGTTTATTATTCTGTCTTTTGTCATTTTAATACAATAGTGTTTTTATTGATTCTAAATATGTCTTTATCATTTGCGGATATTCCTTTCGGGGAAGGAAAAAATTATTTGTAACCATATTATCATTAATTACAAAAAAATACGGCAGCCCTAATTCATCCGCTCTGCATAATGAATCTTGTAAATGATATATCGGCTGTTTTACATTATTTATTCTTACAAAATTCTTATAATCTCTTTTATTGGCATATTGGGATAATATTATTATTTTGTCATTGCCGACATATTTTGAATACTCGTTTACAATTTTCATTATTGTATCTATACATACATTGCAACTAATGTAAGAATACCTGAATACTAATTTGTTATGAAATTGTACTATATTTTTCAAAGAATATTCCGAACTATTAAAATCTGTAATAGTCAAATCTGATTTCAACGGATTTCCTGTATATTTCATTGATTTCATATAATCATTGAATACTCTGGTTCTGAAAACATAATTTTCATCTTGAATTTGTACCGCTTGATTGTTATCTTTTTTGAATAACAATACAACAAGTACTACATTAAATGCAATTACGCATATTGTAATTATATTTTTTATCATTTTATAAAATGGTCTTTTAATTTTGCGAATACTAAAATATCATTATCATCTTCTTGTAACGATTCAAGAAGTTTTTTATCAGAGGCAATCATTTCTTTTGCCGCTCCTTTGTTCAAATCATAATGTTTTGAAAAAATTTCGTTTACCATAATGATTTTTGCAGGGGACACACTATATACAATCATATTTTTATACACGGTTTTTGCACTCGAAAGGAGTAAAACTCTGCTCATTTGTGTTTCCGGCGAATTTATGGCGTTGCAATACAAAACCGTATTGTCTGATAAATTGTGGAAAACAAATTGTGCAAGACCGGCAGTTGTCAAAGTATATACTGCATATTTATCAAAAGCGATGAAATCAGAAACACCAAAACCCTTACCGTCTTTGATACATTGTGTCATATAGTAATTGTCCTGAAAAAACTTCTCATCAGGTTCGGGTTGAAATAATAATTTATATTTCGATTCAAATTCACCGTTGAAATGTATTTGATAGAAAGAATTAGTTTTATAATCAAAGAAATACTGATTATTATTATAGTTGTAAAAATAATGTCCGATAAAACTAACATATTTTCCGTATTTGCGGAAAAATCCGACTTTGCTGATTTTTGTATAATGAGAATCACATTGCCAAAAATCATAATTCAGAATAAACGGAATATTTACATTGTCTGAATTATTTCCGTAACATAATATATCTCCGTTCTCTAACATTATTACATTATTACACATAAACGGGAGAACACGGTCAGATAAAATTTTTCCATTATGGTCAAACTTTATGACTTTTTGTTGCCATTGGTCGTACACCAACACTAAACTATCGTTTATAGTTGCATTTGTAGGCTCAACAAATTCTCCCGGTCCGTTACCGTTTCTTCCGAATTTTCTAATGAATTTTCCGTTCATATCAAATTGAAACAACGATTTAGTTTTCCAAGAATCCAAAATATAAATCGTATCACGCATAATTGTGATAGAATTTATATTACCGATAATGGTGTTCTCATTTGTTTCCAAACGAACAATGTACAGAGAATCAAATAATTGCTCAAAGCAACATAAAGATTCCTCTTTCGGGTTTATCTTAGGAACTTTAATTGTGTCTAATTGTCCTATGATATTGATTTTTTCGTCTTCTTTTAATGTATTATCTTCATTAGCGTTCAATGTTTCAACAGTTGATGTCCTTGATATACAACCGCTTAACAACACTAACACTAAAATTGAATATACGTATTTATTCATTTTTTGTAATTTTAAAATTAACTTTTATTACCCCATTATCATCAAAGGTAATAATAACGGGGTAAAGTATTTAAAAACAATTTTGGTCTATATAACAAGTGCCGCTACCTTTTCCGCATTTGCACAAATGAGCAATATGTTCTCCTGATACGTTTGCGACCGTAAAACCTATGGTTCCCGTGCATTTTTCCCAAACATAATAGTCCTTACGGTTATTGAAAGGTACATCATCTTCCGGAACAAAACCAATCTCATACAACCGTCCTTGTGGTAAATGCAATTTATTCTTTACAATATCTTCTTTTGTTAAGAACTCATAATCAATTACGTATTGGGCGTTAGGGTTTGCACCGTGCTTACCGTACAAATCGACATGGACATTGACGGTTATTTGTACATCCTCAGGATTATCCTGTCCCAACGCTTCTATGTCTTCAAAACATAATTGCGATTGGTTATTGATATTTTCATTCATTATGTACAAATTAGCACTCATTAAAACAACACCTGTTGCTACTGATAATGTTTTGATTATTTTATTCATAATTTCAATTTAACTTTTTTATGGGATTAACAATCCCAGTTAATAATTTTTTCTCCTACGGATTGCCTAAACCTTTCTGCGCGGCGCAATCTTTTCCGCTAATATGTTTACATTACGGACTCATTTTCTTTTACTTTTTTTATCATCTCCCTTACCGCAGGAGAATCGGTTTTTATTTTTTTATTGATTATGATTTCATATTGTTGTTTGCGCTTTGCGTCATTAGAAAATTCCGGCTCGCAGTACAAAAAATACAAAAGATATTCGGGATACAGCCGCGAAGGATTTCGGTGTTTTGCCCGTAAAAAACATTCTTCCGCTTTTTGAAAATTTTTCTCCTTTTGATACCACCGTCCAATGATATTCAGCGGCATAGGGTCGGCAGTCAGCAAAAGACATTTTTCTAAAACAAACGTCGGATTAATATTCTGTTTATCAAGGAGTTGACCATATTCAAAAAGGAAACGTGCGTTTTCAAAACCGCCGATATAAAGTTCTTGATATTTTGATAAATCTCCGCTTACTTTTGCCGTTAGCCAAAGTTTTTCATTTTTTTTCAAGTCGTTTTTTGCAGGATAATTCATAAAAAAAGCAACCGACAAAAACGCAAAAAATAGCGGCAGGAAATACCTTTTTTCAGCATTATAAATATGCGAAAAAACCGCCGCAGAAACCGTCAACAAAGCCGCAGTAATTGCCGGAATATGAAGTGGATACGATGTCATGGCACATATTCCGAAAGCGAGCATTGCAGCGCACTCCCCGTAAAGTTTTCTTTTATGCGCCATAACGGAAAGATAAACGAACACGAACACCAAAACCGCAGTTTTGACGATACCGTTTCTTACCGTGAAATCCAACACCTCGTTGAAAGCGTAATCGGGTGTAGCCGCATTAAAAACATCATCGGTCTCCAAGTTTCCGGGCTGCGAAAAATACTTCTCTTGAAATTTGCCGAACGCCCCGCTAAAATTTTCATGTCCCGTTACAGGCTTGTCCTCTATTGCAAGGCAAGAAATTTTCCATAAAAAAAGCCGTCCGTCAGCCGAGGCGGATTTTATTTTCCAAAGCCCGAAAAACAAAACCGCGCAGACCAAAACCGCACTAATTACAGAGGTCAATGTCAGGTGCTTTTTTATTTTCTCGCTTACGGTTGTCATATTCCAAAAAACGTAACCTGAGGCAGCAAAAGCGGCAATCCAAGCGGTGCGGCTCATTGTTGACGGCAGGGCGGTCAGCATTACAAAAAGCGCGATGCCGGAAACGTATTTTATAGTTTTGTTTTCCGCCGACAAAAACTCTTTAAGCGCAAGCGGCAACGCGAAAGCCAAATAACAGCCCAAAGGTCCGGGATTATAAAAAGTACCCGTCTGACGGAAAATTCCGTGCCGAGGCTCTGCAAAACCGTAAAGTTGCAAAAGCGACAAAACAGCCTCCGTAACGCCGGTTATTACAACGGCGTATGAAACTTTTTTTATAAAATCCTTTTTCAAGGCGGTCATAACGGCAACAAACAGCAGCACAACCGCACCGCGCAGAAAAAACGCCGCCCATTGCGGGTATTGAGAAACCAAATCGCAAGGGTTTTCCTGAAAAAAATTCAAGGACAAAAACCAAAGGACGGTGCAAAAAAACAATATGCCTATGATTTTATTGTTTGTCATTTTAGTAAATTTTCATACATTAGTTTCAGATTCTTAAAATCAAAGTCAGTTCCGTGCGTTGATTTGTTTGGAAAATATGTGCTGATAACAGTAAAATTACTGTCAATCACCGCATAATACGGAAACATAACTTTTTCCGCAGGTATGCCTAAATCACCGCAATTTACGACGTTATAATTTTGCAAACCGTATTCACGCATTTGAAGTTTAAAAGTACGACTATCGCTGTTGTCTGCAATAAATAGAATCTTTGATAAATCAAATGAGTTGATACTATCTTGAATTACTCTTATTGCATGGCTTACACATTCCTGACAATATTTTGCAGAATAACGACAAACCATAATTCTATTGCCCATTTTTTTGACAAACTCCGATAATTTTATTTCATTTTTTGCAGTATCTTTTACCAAACAATCACTATTAATTTGTTTGCCGCAGTTTTCAAAATTTAATTTTATCTGCGGCACAGCGGCATAATAATTTGATGAAAGATTTTCTAAATATCTATCTTTCAATAGAATTTCATCTCTCATTTTTTTGTTTTCAGATAGCAGATATGAAAAAGCAAAAACTAAAACTAATACCCAAATATATAAAACTAACTTTTTAAATTTCATCTTTCAGTTTATACATAATTATTAGCGGATTGTCTTCCGCTGTTGAATTCTTCAAAATATCCATTTGCGCCTTAGAAAACACCTTGCTGTTAGCGGCATATTGCATAAAATCATCGCTATGATATTCAACCGCAATGAAATAATCTCCGTATGAATGAGCGTAAATACTCGGGCATTCAATTAATGAAGCATCTGTCGTTATTTTTATCGGACCTAAAATTTTCCCGTTTTTTTTATTTCGGTATAATATGCAGCGAAAATCGTTTTTACTTTTGAATGTATAAAATTCGTAGTTATTTGTTTCGCAAAATTTT
>JAFPZK010000010.1 GCA_017417315.1 Bacteroidales bacterium | reverse complement strand
CCGCAAATTATGTAGTAATTTGCAAATCCGTGTGACAATTTTTTATCACACGGATTTGTGTTTTACTACATAAAACACGGTGTATTTTTTATTTTCTCTTATCCGCAAATTATGTAGTAATTTGCAAATCCGTGTGACAATCTTTCATATACGGTCATTCCTTTGCCCCGCTCATAATCCACAAATCTATCAACTCTTTATCCTTTTCGGTGGCGAGTTTGTCTTTGTGATTGTGCTTTACTTCGGGAAAATTGCCGTGAAGTATCAAATGCAACGCACTATTCGCCGTATCGCCGGGCGTAACAATATTAATGTCAGGACGTTTGGCAGATTTTGCGCCGACCATTGCCGCAAAACTTTTACCCTCCGTCAAAAACAATCCGGCAGCAGCATGTTCGCCCAAACCATGACAATTCGCGCATGAATTGTTAAAATACTCATTCTGAATATAACTGAACATTCCCGCTTTGATTTCACCGACATTAAAAACTATCGTGTCGCGCGAACTTTTGTCGTCAGACGAAAGCGGATACTGCCATAACGTTACCGCACGCTGACGGATACGGTTTATCACCGTTATTTCCAAATAGTTGACACTCTGAGGAATACCACCCAAAGTAAGGTGCATTTTACTCTTACCGTTCGGGATTATCTGTTTTGAAATTTCTGAATATTCAGCAATGTCTTTGTCGTTTTTCTCGTTTTCAAAGCCCGAAAGCGTAACGCTGTAACCCTCAGGCCAAGAATCAACGCCCGAAATTTCAACATCAACGGCTACTTTTATGCCTTCCTGCTGATAACTGACTTTTTCCTCAATGTCGCCGTCATCACAAGCGGCAAGGCAAAACACCGAAAATATTATTAAAAACTTTTTCATTTATACCTTTTTTAATTGACAATTGACAGTTGACCATTGACAATTAAGTCCGACATTGTCAACTGTCAATTGTCCATTGTCAATTCTTAAAACGCATATTGTAACATCACGGTTGCCGAATGTGTTGCCAAACCTAAATCGTCATTATCGCGGTCGAGTTGCGTTTCGTGTCCCTTACGCCCCATGTACTGATACATCGCTTGCAATTTCAAATTCGTATCTTTTATAAAATAGTTGAAACCAACTGCCGGCATATTTATAATACCGTCTTTTGACGTCGCATTTCTGTCCATAAAGTCGTAACGGACAGCCATTTGCCACTGAGGTGCAACAAAATAGCCAACCTGAGCATATCCGCCCCAATAATCAAAAGTGTCGTCAATTTTCATTCTATCGGTAAAGCCGATGTGCATATAATAAAACTCTGCCGCAACGTAAAGTTTGTTAACCATATACGCACATTCAAAACCGTAACGCGCCTCGTTTGTGCTTTCGCTCGCTGACTCAACATTCGCATTTGCTGAAACGGCAAACAAGAGTTTTTTATCGTTCAAATTGTTAGGATTGCCCTGACTTGTCGGCATATAACCAAACGGCATAACAGCAAATCGTCCCGCATAAAAAAGCGACGGAAGTCCTTTAATGTCATCGCTTAACGTCTTTGTCGCAGCGTTAACGCCCGAACCCGTGCCGTTGAAAATACCCGCTTCATAACTAAATTTATTGCCGCCGAAAAGTCCGTGAGCCATAACGCCGAGGTCAAAACCCGTTCCGATTGAAGGATTAACGGCATTCAAAACGTGCGGCATTATAACGCTTGTTGTCAGCGAAGTAGGAACGCACGGCAAAAGCGTTTCACCCAAGGTCGTCAAATAAGCATGAGTATACGGCGTTTTGAATTTTCCCACACGGAAACTCAACGAATTATTGGCTTTGACGTCAAACCATGCCTGCTGCAAAAGCGCACCGCCCGAAGCCGCCGCGTTGATGCAAAGGTTAAACGAAATTCTGTCGTAAACCTTTCCCGTAAAACCGAGAATTGCATACGGAATCGCAAAACCTGAGTTCATAACGTTGTCCTGATTATAGGCTTTGTCCAAGCCCTCATCGTCGTACCAATTATATTTTCCGGCGGTTTGAATCAAGGTGTAAGGCTTGAAAACAAAGTCGCCTTTTTTGGATTTTATCGAAAAACCCTCTCTGCCGGCAAGCGATACAACACCGTTGTCGGAATCGTCAGAAGTCTGCGCTGAAACCGTTAAAGTCGCAGCGGATAATATTGCTATTAAAAAAAATTTTTTCATATTTTGATTTTTTTTGTTCCCTTTTAAAAAAGGGAACCGGAAAATTTTTATATTCGGCTCACTGCGTTCGCCGGACGTTCTTACTATAAAATTATAAACTCTCTAAAAATGTTATTAATGCATCGCGGTCAGCCTTAGGCATTTTGGCGAAAAGATTCTTTGAAGCTTCACCCTCGCCGCCGTGCCACATGATGGCTTCAACAAAATTCCGCGCTCTGCCGTCATGCAAGAAATATGTATGACCGTTGACCAAATGTTGCAAACCGACACCCCAAAGCGGCGTGGTGCGCCATTCGTTGCCTCGTGCTAAACCGCTGACATAATTATCGTTAAGACCGACACCCATAATTTCGCTGCCCATATCGTGAAGCAAAAAGTCGCTGTACGGGTGAATCGTCTGACCACCAAGCCACGGCAAACGTGTTCCGTTCAAAAGTACAGAACCTTGCGGCTGTGTATGCAATGTCGTAACATGACAAAGATGACATTTTGCTGCGTAAAACATCTCTTCACCACGTTTTACGGTCAGGTCGTTAACGTTTCTGCGGGCAGGAACTCCCAATGACTGCATATACAAATCAACGTCTTCCATTTGCTCGCTCGTAACGTCTAACTGATTGTAAGTTATGCCCATAGCAGAAGTTGCCTGAGCCATTTGAGCCTGACCTTCACAAATTTCTTCGGGAAAACGGCTGTTTGTTGCGCCCATATCTGACGAAAAGCCGAGTTCAACGGTAAGGTCAGCGTGTTGAGCCTTATTGCCCGACAAACCGAGTTGAAGTTTTCCGCGCTCTTTTATGTAATTCGCTTTGCCCGAAATGCCGTATTCAGGATAACTTTTGGTTGCTAACTGCTCGATTTCACGGCGGTCTATTGCCATTATTTGTCCCATTCCGACGTGCCTTAACGGTATTCTGACCGTACAGAAAAGGTCGTCCGGCGAAATGCTGTCAGCATACCATTCGGTGATGGTGTAATTCGGTTTTGCGAGTTCGTATTTTTCGCCGTCAGGAAACGTAAAAGTCTGATAATCATACGTTACTTTTAGTTTTCCTTCGGGTTTGACACCGATTATCGCTTGGTCGTGAACCACACGTCCGTAATCCTGAAAAAACGCTCCGTTTTTCCTCGTTATGTAAATCAACATTGACGAAAAACCGTAGTTTCCGCTACCGCCTGCGCTCCAAAGTGTCGGCTCGGTACGACCTGCGTTACGATGACAACTTCCGCACGAATATCCGGCGTAAACAGGACCTAATCCGCCCTGACTGCGTGAAATACCGAGCGGATTGTCGTACAAATCGTCGCCGTTATAAAACCGCGTGAGATTTTTGCCCGTAACCCAATCGGCGTGAGTGTCAAAGGCGTATGTGGACTTCAAGAAAACCGTTGACGTCCCTGCCGAAAGAGTATAACCGTCGGGAACGTTAATGTCTTCGATTTCTAAGCCTTCGTCGCTGTCGCAACTATACAGCACAAAAGCCGCAGTCAAGACTGCGGCAAATTTAACCGTTATTTTCATATTTTTTAGTGAATCGTTCTTGCTTTACCGTCTTTGAAAATCAAATATTCCAAAGTATGGAAACCACGGAGATTTTGAGCCGACTCAATATCCTTAGCATGTTTTGTCGCTTCACCCTCTTCGGGAACTTCTTCATAATCACCGCTCCATTCGAGTTCGCTCCAAGACTGAGTGTTGAAAATCTTTACAATTCCGCTCAAATCCAAGGGCCATGAATCCATGTTCGGGTCAAGACCTTTGTCAGCAACGGGTCCGAAAAGAAACGCTTCTGAACTTTCCCACGGTGTGCGGGCAGCAAGCCAAGCGTCAGCACATTTCTGAAAACCGTTATTAGAGGGTGATTTCTGAAATTCAACAACTGCATTATAAAGAGCAGTATTGTTATCTTTCAATGATTTGTAAGTAGGAAGAACAACGTTGTTAACATACTGAGAAAGAACGGCATCCCAATTATAATCGCTGTTTGCTTCAACAAAGGCTTTCAAATCTTTTTCCAAAATGTCGTGAAGTTCTGCACAAGCCTCAATAGCAGTTTTAGCCTCCTGACAACTGAGGTTGTTACGGAAAGGTTGCGGAATCGACATAATAGCATCTTGTGCGGTTTTGATTGCGGCAATGACTTTTGCATCAAGTTCTGCATTTTTTGAATTTACGACTTTTGAAATCGAATTTGCATTAACTACGCCGTCAAGACTTCCGTAATAAGCATTTTTAATTGACGTGATGTTGTTGGTATAGTCAACTCTTGAATGCCAAGAAAACCAAGATTCAACTTGAAGTACATCGCCTGATTCAACGGGACCACCGATTTTTGAATCACCTACTTCGTTAGCGATGTCAACACAACCGTCAATAATCTGTTCAACACAGTCGGTAGAGGATTTAAAACCTGCGCCGGTGTAACTGAGGAAACGTTTTGCATAACTGTCGCCGCCGTCGTAAGCGGTGTTCCAATAATCGTAAAGGTTATCGGAATCGGTTTTCAAAAGGGTTGCAACGGTACGCATATAATTGCCCCATTGTTTAGCGTAAGCGGCAGTATATTCTGCATCAATAGCCACAGAATCAACAATTTGCGCTGTTTTGTCTTCTTCTTTGTCCTTATCACAAGAAGTGATTGTTGCTGCTGAAAAGGCAATCAAGCCCGCAGCGATTAAAACTCTTTTCTTCATCGTTTTTTTATGTTATTAATTAATAATATTTCTCATCAGTGATTTCAAAAATCATATTGAAATACAAATCTGATTTTTTCTCAACCCTATAATTATCAAAAATCAAAGGATTGCCTTTTACGGAATCTTGTTTGTTATAACAATATTCCTTGTTATTGATTGTCAGCACACATGTATCGGCTACATTAAACGGGCTTTTATAAAAGTCGCCTTGTTGTCTTACAGTCCATTCCACCAAATACTTAAAAGTATCTTGCGGTTGTAAATCCTTGTTTGTCAACCGTGGACAATTCAACCTAATGTTCACCGTGTCAGATGTTTTATTAACTACCATATAACAATTCAAAACATCCCAAAATTCACCTCTTTCTACCTTTCGACAACTTGTAAAAACAAGTACAACAGATAATATGAACAATATTTTTTTCATTTCGCATTTTGTATTGCATAATTGTAATCGTCTTCTGTTATTGTGTATTCACAATAAATACGCTGTTTACCTAATTCTGTGTCCTTGACCGTTATTTTACAATTCGACTGTCTGAACGGATAATGTATTAAGACTGAATCATTGTGAGTTAAAGGTGAAATCGGAGCATTCTCCCAATAAAAATCATATAAAGGATAAAAAACTATTTTCACAATTCCATTATATAAAATTTCACATGAATCAGCCATTGGTAGATATTGAGGAAATGTTGAAATGTCATATTCCGAAAACGTAAAGCTCTCCTTAGTTTTCACATCAAATGAAAACACGGATTTTGCGAATCCTTTATTCCAAATGTTTACTTCAATATCACCACTTGAAATATTGTTGATTGCGTAGACGGTAGAGTCAATATCCCGATGATAAATTGATTCAACATCATCTTTTTGGCAACTTATTCCAAACAGAAATCCAATTATAATTATGTTTCTTATTATATCCACTTCAATATAACTTAACAAGTTCGTCAATATCATTGTCTGTTTCGCCATGCAGTTTTACAGCCTTCAAGCGATTTTTAAAACTACTTACACCGTATGAATATGGAAGTATTTCGTCTTGAATTTCTTTAATTGTGTAACCCGTAATGTTATCATAGGGATGACGGATACCAATCTTTACACTTTCATTAAAATCATCCATTAGGTCAACCATCATCGGGGTATATTCAATTTCTCCATTATCAGGCCAATATTGTTTGTGATATAACTTAAATGATGCATCGTCATCAGTTAATGTAATTCCACGCTTAGCATACTCATCCTTAGTCATCGCATAACCTACCGCGACAGCCCAACTTTCACTTATATATTTTGACATTGAAAAAAATTTAAAATCCATAATTTTATAGTGAATAAAATGCCCAAATTCGTGCGTAACGCATCTAAATATATCTTCTGACATTCGATAACCATTGGCATCTTGTGCAAAAATTTTTATATCATTATCGAAACCTGTCTGAGTTATTGAAGGACAAAAATGACTTGTGCCTTCTGCCTTAGCAAAGTTTATTTTAATTTTTTTCGTAGAATAACCGGGACGAACTAACCCTAAATTGTCTCCATATAGCATTTTGTTTGCAGCCCGAAGTATAGTTGCCATTGCTTGTCCTTTGCCACCCTTTATATAGCAATTCCATGACCCTTTTGTTTTTCCATCTCTTTTATACCAAGATTGAAACAATCCCCGCCTAATATCATATTTACCGCGTTCCCATTTTATACCGTAGTGGACTTGATATTTAAAACTATCATCAACCTTAAACCACCCGGTTGAACTTGTCAATCCTTGTGCGCAATGGGTAAAATGTCTTGCATGAACTTGTGCGCCCTCCAAAGGTATATATCCGCCAATCTTATCATCCCATACACTTATAAAACCGCTTGGAGTCCAACGTTTTGATTTTTTTGAAATACTTTCAGTTACCACACCTGTCAATACCATTGACCTGTCTTCAAGTTCCTCATAAAATTCTCTTGAAAGACCTCTTTTTGATAATTCGGTATCCTCATTATCCTCCGGCGGTAAAAAAACATCATAAAGTTTTTCGTGTTCAATGTTATCAATTATCGGATGATTGATTGGAATAACTGCATACTGCCATGTGATTGCTGTGTCAGCCAACGTAGAATCATGGTAAAAACTACCGTCCTCAACTATTTCGTAATTTAGTGGATACTCATAAAAAGTAATTGTCGTATCACTGGTAAGTTCATAAAGTTCATCCTCGTTTTTGGGTAAAAAACGCCAATATGTATGTGTAGGTGTCAATTCATCAATTACAACACCCGATTTCGAAAGATTCAAACTTTCAAGTGCCTTCTGCATATTTGCCAAATTGTACGGATCTTCCAATTCCTCGCCCAAAACCATAACATCTCCGTCAATATCGCTTGATGAAGTTTCATCTACGATACTGATTTCGTTCTCTACATCAGAGTTTATTTTAATGTCATCATCACTACAAGAAGTGATTGTTGCTACTGAAAAGGCAATCAAGCCCGCAGCGAGTAAAACTCTTTTCTTCATCGTTTTTTTATGTTATTAATTAAAAATCACTATTTTTCGGACGTACACAAGGTACGCCCTTACCGCTCAAAAAACCAACCGACATAACCGATTGAAATACAAAATTCGTTTTCGTTGTTATAATTGGTTTTGGTATTTTGGAACATCTCATTTGTACCGATTCTGCGGCAAGTGTAATCCGCTTTGATAACGAGATTCGGCAGAGCAAAATAGTTAAGACCGAAAGTCCAATAACTAACCTGACAACGGTCGTCCATAAGTTGCAGATTAACACCTTTTTCCTGCGGATTGTAATACTCGTAATGCGCAAAAGGATAAAGTACCGGGAACTTCTCACCGCCGTTGAAAACATTTTTCAAATTAACGCCGAGTTCAAAATTGTAATTCAAGGCTTTTTCGGCAACATTTGTCGTGCGGCTGTATCCAGATTTTGAAGTGTAAGTGCGGATAACTTTATCAATACTAAGCACTTCGGTAAGATTTCCGCTCAAATAATTGCCTCTGAAAGTGATATAATCGTTTTTGTATTGAGCATCAAACGAAAAAATTTTGATGTTAATAGGGTCGTAACTGTCAAAAGTAATCAGACGGTCGGCATTTTTACCGGCATCGTGGCAGTAATACATTGAATATCCGAGTCTTAAACCTTTAATTCCTTTATAGTCAAGACGGAAAACATACGCCGGAGAAGTAAAATTATCGGTTTCAAAAAGTCCTTGTTTGCCGCCTTTAATCCAATTATAACGGCTGAAACCGAGCGGATTTTGACCGGCAACGATTTGAGCCTGATAATCAAATTTGTAAGCCTCTTTTCCGATGTTACCGAAAAATTCCAAACCCGTTTCGTGCCAAGTGCAAGGCATAATCGTAGTTGCGCCTTCGGGACGGAAAGTCGTGAAAAAGTTTATCGGTTCGTGATGAGTATTTGTTAAGCCGACGGGCAAAATAAGATGTCCGGCTTTAACATTGAATTCTTTTACGAATTTTCTTGTGATGTGAAATTGTTCGAGAGCCACTTCGCCGCCTTTTTCAAATTCGGTTTCGTACTCGCCGTTTTCGCTGCCCGAACCGGCTTCCATTTCCATAGCCATACCCGTTCCGCCGGCTTCAAACTCGATTTCAGCACCAAGAATCCATTTGTCAGAAAATTTATAATCAATAGCCAAAACAAATCTCGGCAAAGAAATTTGAGCGTGGTTAATATCAGAATTGCCCTTTGTAGAGCCGCTCCAACGGTTAAGACCGTAATTTTGCCATTGAGCCAACATTTCGCCGTAACCGCCGAAACGGAATTTTTGATAAGTCGTATCTTCTTGTGCGTTAACGTTAAGGCTCAACGCCGCAGCAGCAAAAGTTGCTAATAAAAACTGTTTCATCTCTCTTTTAATTTTTTACGGCGCAAAATTAGAGAGGGATTTTTTTTCGAGAAATACCTAAAATTAGGTATTTTTTTCAAGGGAAATACCTAATTTTAGGTATAACATTTGTTAGAAAAAAAAAAAAAAATACATTTTTGGGAAACCTTTTGGCACTTTTTTTCGTATATAAAGATAAATAAAAATAAGAAAAAAATGAAAACGAAAATTTTGTACATAGTATCAGTAATTTGTATTTTTATAATTTTACAGTCCTCAAAAACCGAAACTGCCGGAGTGCTGAATTTTGATATGGTTTTTGTAGAAGGCGGAGCATTTCGTATGGGAGCCTCTGCCGAACAAGGAGACGAAATAGACAACGATGAAAAACCGCTTCACCGTGTAACAATAAAAAATTATTATATCGGAAAATACGAGGTAACTCAGGCGCAATGGAAAGCGGTTATGGGTAATAATCCGTCATATTTTAAAGGGAAAAACTTGCCTGTTGAAAAAGTTTCGTGGAACGACGTTCAACAATTTATCGCAAAACTTAATAAATTAACGGGGAAAAATTACCGCTTACCTACCGAAGCCGAATGGGAATATGCTGCACGCGGCGGAAACCGTTCTGCAAGTTATAAATTCAGCGGCAGCAATATCGTCAACGAAATAGCATGGCATAACGGCAATTCCGAAAAAAACACACACAAAGTAGGTTCAACACCATTTCATAACGAGTTGGAAATTTATGACATGTCAGGCAACGTAATGGAATGGTGTGAAGATTGGTACGGGTCGTACCGCGCACAAACCTACGACAATCCCAAAGGTCCTAAAAAAGGTAATTTCCGTGTCGTAAGAGGCGGGTCTTGGTGTTGCTATGCTTCAAATTGCAGAACCTCAAAACGCTACAACACACCGCCTAATGTACGTCTTAGAGACCTCGGATTCCGCCTTGCAATGGACGCAGAGTAATGTTTACTTAACAACGGCTCTGATAGGTTCGCCGTAATATCTTTCGGCAACACCTTCGTATCTGAAAACCTCATTGTCAGAAGAATTGTAAGCGGTGAGTTCGTAGGCTTTTTCGACAAAATTTATTGAGAGATTGCTGCTCCAAAAACACGCACTTTTATTAAACATTTTCAACTGGTTCTTTTTCATATAGCCGCCCGTAGGAATAAAAATGTTTTTTCCGTTAGGACCGGTAACCACATACCCGATATTGCCGTTATCTGTCTGAAAAAACGTCCATTCGCATTTAGTTCTCAGTTCGGTAATTTCTTCATCGGTAGGCATACGCCATTTTGACCCCATGTTTACGGTTGCAGCATCGTCCATAGCCTCCAACGTTATGATTGGTAAATCATTTCCGACAATTTCGTCATACTTAGTAACTTGTTTTGTCGTCAAATCATAATGCAGATAAGTCTCCCAAGTATACTCACCCTTCGGACTCGTTTCGCCCCACGAAATATAATACCCGGCATCATAATAATTATCTGCACCCAAATTCTTTGTCGCCCACTTTACCGACAAACCCAAATCCTGATAATCATAACCGTCAATCTGTCCGGCTTTGTCGTAAGAATACGCTTTATTTGGAATAACCGTCTCTGCAACATTATCGGAAGAATCCGAACATGAAACTATTAATAAACTGAATATTAATATATTAATATAATTCTTATTCATTTTTTTACGCTTAATAATTTTACTATTCTTTTTACGGTGCAAGTATACAAAATTTTATTGAAAAAAAAACAATTCTTGCAGTTTTTTTATTCCAAGGTTTCTAACCAATCGAAAAGTTCGTTCAAATTGTAATCGCCGGTATGCGGAATGTCCCACGGAATAAAATAATTGACGTTAAAGCCCTCGTTTTGAAGCCTCAACGCCAAATTAAGACTTATCTGAAACCCCGTATCCCTGTCTTTCGCACCATGACGAATATACCAATTTTTGGCTTTAACAGCCTGATTATCCGCAATATAGTTCATCGGATTCATCATTTTGACGCGCTTTAATAACTCATCAGGCAGGATATGACCAATAGCAAATTCGGTGAAATTTAATGTCGTACCGTCAAAAAGTCCGAAAGCCTTATTTTCTGCCGACGGAGCATTAGAGCAAAAATTCTGCGAATCAAAAGCCGGTGTTGGTTTTAGCGGTTGATTTTTAGCCACATACGCTAAATATTTTTCCAAATTAAAATCCACGATACAACGGCTTTCTTTCGATTCGTCATAAAAAGCCACGCCAATAGTATCGCTGATTTCACGTCCTGAGTCAAAGGCCTTATTGACGGATTTTAACAACCATTCTCTCAGATAGTTAAGATAGTTTTCGGCGGTTAATTTTTCTCCTGTTTCAGGATTTTTTAAGTTAAGACTTTTTAGATATTCAGGGTAACTTGCTGAAAGTTTTTCGGATAGTTGCATTTGACAACTGTCAAGTTGACGTATATTTTTGTTAACAAAACAATACAGCCATTCGTATGCCATATCCGCGTGTTCGAGGTCGGTTATCGGGCAAAAACAAATTGAAGCCCAAATATTGTCAGAGGTTTTTGCGGCTCCCATTTTGTCCAAAAGTTCTTCATAATCAGGGTGATTGCCCGTTACTCCGAGCAGTGCTGACATCGCGCCGCCTGCCGAAGTACCGTCCGTAATTATTTTGTCAGAATTACCCGGAATCACTTCATCATTTGCTTTAAGATAACGCACGGCGGCTTTCAAATCCAAAAGCCCCGCCGGAAATTTGCCAGTATAAACGGTATTAAACTCGTCAGTAAGGACTTGTTTTTTCTTCTTTTTGCCTTTCTTGGCAGCATATATCTCCTTATGGACGAAAGAGTTACTGCCTCTTGAACCGGGGATACAAACAACATACCCTTCTTCCAAAGCCCGACCTGAGGCATCGTTTGCAGAAGGTTGTTTTGCTTTTGCGGCTAAATAACCGCCGATATAAGTCCTCAGAAAAATAGGCGAATCATTTCTGAGATTGTCAGGAACATAAATATTAAGAGTTTGATATACAGAATCTTCTACGTTAGCGACGTAAAAAATATTTTCGTATGCCCTAAATTTTACTTCATAACCGTCGGGCATTGTAAGTTGTTTTTGCGTAAAATTGTCCGCATCAAATCTTAAATCCTGAGCATTAGCCGAATAGCACAATCCCGCTATGGCACAAAGCGTTAAAACTGTTTTTTTTAAAATCATAACCGTTAAAATTTCAAAATCAAAATTACTGACAAAAAAATTAAAAAACAAAATTTTTGTATTTTTTGATGAAAAATTTTAAATTTGCACTTAAAAATTTTAAAACCATGGCAGCAAAAGTAATGTTACTAATCGTAGACCCTCAAAACGACTTCATTGAGGGCGGTGCGCTTGCAGTTAAAGGCGCAAAAAAAGCAATGCAGGATTTAGCAAATTTTCTTGCCCCGCATCCTGAGTTATTTCCTAAAATATTTGTAACTCAGGACTTTCACCCCGAAGACCATTGTTCGTTTACCGAACAGGGCGGCACTTGGCCAAAGCATTGTGTAAGAGATACTTCCGGTGCAGAAATTTTCCCGCCGTTAAAAGCGGTCTTAGACAAATGCCCCGATGTTGAATATTGCAAAAAAGGAGAGTCAAAAGACAGAGACCAGTATAGTGTATTTGACATTCAAAACGGCGAAATCAGCAACGAATACGGCAAAAAAATCCAAGAATACGTAAAAAGTTGTGATACTTGTTTTATTTTCGTTGCGGGCATTGCCGGTGATGTTTGCGTTATGAATACGCTAAAAGATTTAATACAATTTGCTGATAATAAATATATTATCGTTTACAGAAACTTTACGGCAAGTCTTGACGGCGGAAAAAAACTCGAGGATTTTTGCCAAGAAAATTCCATCACTATTTTTAGCATTGACAGAAAAAATGAAACAAATAATTAATCACTTTACAGACAACGACTTATACACTTTTACGTGTATGTATTACATCGTCCAAACTTATCCGAGGGCGGAAGTCGAATATACTTTTTTTGACCGTAACAGCACTATTTATCCGCAAGGGTTCGACAAACTTTTGCAGGAACAGGTCAATTATATGAAAAACGTTGTAATCGGGGAAGATGAGATTGAGTTTATGCTCAAAAAATGCTATTATCTTCCTAAATGGTTTATTGACGTTTTTCTTCGCGGATTCCGCTTCAATACCGACGAAGTGTTTATCAGTCAAGACATTGAAGGACATCTTCACGTTACGGTAAAAGGCAAATGGTATTCGGCTATAATTTGGGAAATGCCGATTTTGAGTTGCGTTAGCGAACTTGCGCATATTTTGAACGGCGATGCTGAAAAATATAACTTAGAAGCCGAAGCAATAAAAGTAAGAAAAAAAACCGTTGAAATTTTTGCTAACGGCTTGATTCTCGGCGATATGGGAACGCGCCGCAGATTTTCGTTCGACCATCAGAAAATGGTTTTAACTCAAATGAAAGACGTTTATGAAAACGGAAATTTCAGCGGCACTTTTACGGGAACTTCCAACGTTTGGTTTGCCAAAGAACTAAACCTCAATCCGTTAGGAACAATGAGCCACCAAATTATCTCGTTTGAAGAAAATGTAACGTCGGTTTTTGAAGTCAATCATTCGGTTATGGAAAAATGGGCTTCGGTTTATAACGGTGATTTAGGCTTGTATCTTTATGACTGTTTCGGCGACGATGTTTTCTTCAATAATTTCTCTAAAAAAAGTGCAATGTTGTTTTCGGGTTTGAGGGTTGACTCCGGCAACGAAGAAGAACAGATTGATAAAATTGTTCAAAAGTACACCGAACTTGGCATTAATCCGCAAACGAAACAAGTCATTTTTTCAAACGGACTTAACATAAAACGTGCGATTGAAATTCAGAATTATGCTTCGGGAAAAGTAAAACCGTCGTTTGGAGTCGGAACATTTTTGACGTGCGATTTAACGGACATAAAACCGATGAACATTGTCGTAAAACTCACAAAATCAAGAATTACCGAAAGCCGCGAATGGCACGACTGCGTAAAACTTTCATGCGACAAGGGCAAAACCCTCGGAAATCAAGAAAAATGCAAATATTTGTTAAGTATAATATAAAAATTATCATATTGTTTTTCAGCGTTTTACCGCTGAATATACACGCTCAGGACTACAAAATCATAATTGAAAACTTCTCAAAAAGCGACCTTGAAAAAGCCGCTTCAACGCTTTCAATAGACAAAGTAAGCCCTGAAAAAATAATTGCGTTTGCTAACGAAAGGGAATTTTCAGCGTTTCAGGCTCTGAAAATTCCTTTTTCTTGTGAAAAAATCCGTAAAGAAAAGTTGTCAAAAAAAATCGACGACGCTTTGCGCACCTCAGACGATTTAGAAGCGGTAAAAAATTTCGACATCTATCCGTCATATCAGGCGTATGTGGATCTTTTGAATTATTATAACACTGAATATCACGATATTACAGACATTGAAGAAATCGGTCTTTCGGTTGAAAACAGAAAACTATTAGCACTTAAAATTTTTGGCGGCAACCAAGAAACCACTTGTCCGAAAGTTTTTTTGACATCTACGATGCACGGTGACGAGGTTTGCGGATTTGTCTTAATGTTAAGGCTAATTGATTATTTGTTAACTAACAAAGACTCAAACGAAAAAGTAAAAAAAATCGTAGAGAACATTGTGCTTTACATTAATCCGCTTGCAAATCCTGACGGCACGTATTCATCAAGTAACGGTGATTTAAGTCAGTCAACACGTTATAATGCTAATAATGAAGACCTTAACAGAGATTTTATGACAATAGGCGGTTTTGAAAAACGGGAATTTCAGCCGGAAACAGCCGCAATGCAGGAATTTGCAAAAAAACATCACTTTACTTTAAGTGCGAATTTTCACGCCGGAGACGAGGTCGTGAATTTTCCGTGGGACTGTTTTTACGAAAACGAATTTGAACTTCCCGACAAAGAATGGTTTGTTGAAGTTTCAAAACAATATGTTGATTCTGCGAGACTTTCTGACAAAGATTATTTAAAAAGCGTTAACCAAGAAGGTTATGTTTTCGGCTCCGAGTGGTACAAAGTTAGCGGCGGAAGACAAGACTACATGATGTATTTCAGGCGTTGCAGAGAATTTACAATTGAATTTTCTAATTCAAAACTCCTTGACAGAGAGCGACTTGAAGAATATTGGCAAAAAAATTACGTATCACTGTTAAACTTTATTCTTTCTGCTCTTGACGGCTTTAAAGGCACGGTAACAAACTCCGCCGGCGAGCCTTTAAAAGCGCAAATCGTAATTCCGTATTATGACAAAAACAATTCTTCGGTTTTCACTGACGAAAACGGAATATTTTTCCGTCCGTTTTTAAAAGACAAAAAAATTAACGTTTGTGCTTTCTCAGACGGCTATCAAACTGAATGTCAGGAAATAACAACGCCAAACGAAATAAATTTCGTCCTGAAAGAAGGCGAAAACGATATTGTCAGCACAGAAAAAAATCCGACCCAAATGCCTCAAATCAGAATTTTTTATGCGGATAATTTTTTAACGATAGAAAGCAAAGAAAAGTTAAAAAATGTAAAAATAATTTCTGTTGACGGTAAAGTTTTATTAGAAAAAATGCCGGAAAATTTAACAACAAAAATACCCTTACACAATTATAAAAGCGGAATTTACGTTGTAAAAACAGAAAACGGTTTTAACACAAAAACTTTTAAATTTGTTATAACAAAATGAAGAAATTTTTACTAACGGCGGCGGTTTTGTTAACCGCTCTCACTTTAAGCGCACAAGACAAAAAGTTAAACGCAATTAAACAACTTTTTGAAACGGAAAAATATTCCGAGTGCATAGAAAGCGTAAAAAAATACAACGCTTCAAACACCTCAAAACCCGAAACTTTTTACTACATGGGCTTTTCATATTTTGAAATCTATAAGCAGAATACTGCAAAAGAAAGCAATTTGACGTTAGCGGAAAACAATGTGTATAAGGCAGTTACGAAAGACAAAAACGGCGAAATCTTAAAAAACTTCGCCATAAAATATGACGAGATGCATCAAACTATACGTCAACTACAAGAAAAATATTTTGCATCCGGCGACAAAGCCAAAGCCGGTCAACACGCACAAATGTCAGCAAAAATCTACAAAGATACAACTGAAATTTATCGCAAAGTTTTTCAGCCCGAATTGTTTGTAGTACCCGTAACGCAAGGCAAAACCCTTGCCGCATACGAAGGTGAAACAAATCAAACCGACATAACAGGCAGAAAACAAGGCGTTTGGATCGAAAAATTTCCTAACGGCAAACGCAAATCGCAAATCAATTTCGAAAACGGAAAACCAAAAGGCGATTTTTACAAGTTTTATCAAAAAGGCGGCGTTAAAGCACATTTATACTTTTTTAACGATTCGCTTGTCTCGGCAATTCATTACGCTGAAAACGGCGACAAAGTGGCCATGGGATATTATTACAACCACAAAAAAGATAGTCTTTGGCAATATTTTGAAGCAGATTCAATCGTAGTTTCAGAAGAAAATTACACACGCGGAATCAAAAACGGAAAACAGTCAACATACTATCTTTCAGGCATTTTGTTTGAAGAAACGGACTATAAAAACGGTCAACAAGACGGCGTTTGGAAACGCTATTACGAGTCTACCGGCACTCCAATTTTTGAAATTTATTACAAAAACGGAAAACGCGAAGGAAAGTACATTAAATACGACCTCGACGGCGAAAAAATCATTTCCGGAAATTATAAAAACGATTTAAAAGACGGTCTTTGGTCGGCACGGGACGAAAAAACAAAACAAGTTACGAAAATAAATTATATCAACGGCATTCCCGAAAATGATGCCGAACTTCAAAAAGAAGAAACAAAACGGTTGGAAGATATGGTTAAAAACGCCCAAAATCTTGACGACCCGCAAAGTTATATGAATCACCCTGAGGATTTTCCGATGAAATAATAATAAAAGAATGAAAACTAATATTTTGAAATTCAGCGCGTTGGCAGCCGCCTTAATGCTGCCGCAATTTGTTGAAGCACAAAAAAACATTTTTGTACGAGTAGAAAACATACAAACCGTTTCGGGCGTAAAATACAACCCCGTGGTTTATTCGCTGCCCAAGACGGTTTTAAGCGTGAAAGTTACGGCAGTCAACGAAATTTCAGTCAAAGGACCGTACTCTCAATACGCTCAGAAATATCTCGGCACTGACGAGGTAATCACTGCAAATGCAAGTTCTTGGAGCATTTCTAAGGTTGAAATTTCGTCATATCCCGTAAAGGATTCAACGCGGACTTTTGTTGTAGAAACCAATTATCCGTGTGCAATGAATTTTTCTCGCGACGGCTTCTTAGAAAGTGTCAACACAACCTCTGATTATAAAGAAGAAAACCGCAGAAATACTGAAAGCACCAATTTTCAGACGGATAATTTTCAAAGCGGGAAAATATTTCAAGACATCAACGTAAACCGCTACGAAACGGTTTTTGACACGGTTTTGCACGTTATTGACGCTGACTCGGTTTTTACTGCCGTTCCGACACAAAGAACGCAAATGATTAGAAAATCTCTTGACGAACAAGCACAAGAACTTGCTAATCAGATTTTTGTATTGCGCGATGACAGAAAGGCATTGCTGGTCGGCGAATCGGACGGAAACAGCCTGCCTTCGGGCGATGCGTTGAAGTTTATGATTGAACAACTCAACAAATTAGAAGAAAAATATATGAGTATGTTTATCGGCAAAAAAATTTACAGAGAAAAAACGTATGTCTTTGATTTTGAACCCGATAAAACAGACCATTCGCAAAATATTTTGTTTAAGTTTTCGCCGGAATACGGTATTCAAGCTCGCACAAGTCTCAAAGGCAATCCCGTTATGATTGATGTTACAAACTTACAGGATTCTAATGTTGAAAAAGTTTTCAACGAAAATCAAAAAATTATCCGCCGCAGAGAAAAAGCCGCCGCTCAGGACAACGGTTTTGCATATCTTTCACCCGCAAGCGGCAAAGTAAAAATTATCCGCAACGGCAGTGTAATTTCAGAAAAAGTACTCAATATCAGTCAGATGGGACTTTTGCGATATATTCCGCAATCTCTTGTTCAAAACCCGAATTTCAAAATGGTACTTTATCCCGATAAAGGAACGTTGAAAAGTTTAAACTAAAAAAAAATTGGCTGCCGCAATGCGACAGCCATTTTTTTTAGAAAAATTCTCCGCCTCCGTTATCCGAATCACTCTTCCCGCTGATGACAGTCTCGCCTGACAAGACATTAATAAGGCAAATAATTTTGTAAATTTTGCCGTAATAATTCTGAACGGGAGCATAAGTTTCAGTTATCGTATAAGTGCTTTCATTAATTTTTATCGTCTTATTAACGACACGAGAACGTCCGAGCCTTACCTGCAACCAAAAATCGTCAACCTCAGTATTCTCACTCGACATCAAGGTTTCATACGGCTTATCCAAACCGTTGAGAATCTCTGTTCTCGGCTTTCCGTAAAAGTCCGCAACCTTATAATTAAGGTCTGTAATCCGACCCTCAGGAGTATACTCGGCAAGCATTATCATCTGATTCAAAACGTCGTTTGTCTGTGTATACTCGTCAACTTTTTTGGTCATATCTTCCTGAGTTGCTTTCATTTCCTCCATATTCTGCCGCATTTCCTCCTCCTGAGAAGCCAATTCCTCGGATTGAAGTTTTAATTCCTGCAACAATTTATTTGTTCGGATATTGATTTTTACGGTAGCAATCGTAGAGGCGATACTATTGCCGACCTCTTCAACAAACTGCTGTTTGTAAGGTTCGATTTCGTTAAAAGAAGCAATTTCTGCAACCGCGTAAATCTCGTTGTTGAACTTAAACGGTACAATCAACAAGTATTGAGGACTTTTTTCGCCGAGACCCGAAGTAATATTGATGTAATCCTCAGGCAGATTGCTGATATAAATGCTGTCGTTTTCAAGTATGCAACGTCCGATAAGACCGACACCCGGCTTAACCTGCTTTTTCAAAATTTTTCGGATATTATAAGCATAACCGGCTGTAAGTTCAAAATAAATATCGTCTTTGTTGTCGTCGTTGATGACAAAAAGTCCGCCCTGATTTGCACCGACGTATTTCACAAGATTGCTGATAATGTTGAACGAAAAGTCAAACATATCGTTGTTGTATTCACGAAGAATATCACCGAACTTTGCCGTACCCTCGGTAATCCAGTTTTGCTTACGGTCAAGTTCCTGACGCTCGTCGGTTTCAACACGGGCTTTTTTCAAAGAATCCCTCATACTCAAAAGCGAAGAACCAAGTTCGTCATTCGCACTCAAAGGTTTGAAAGGCGTGTCAAGATTGCCGTGTCCGATTTCCTCCGCAAAAGCAACTGCCTTATCAAGACCGGATTTTAAATCGTTTATGGAATCTGCAATAATGTTAAGTTCCTCAGTATTACTGTTTTCCATTTTGGAATCGGTCTGAAAGTTTCCGAGCGAAAACTGTTTCAACATCTCTCCCGATTTACCCAAAAAGTTTGCTACATTAGAAGTTATCAAGAAAATAAAGAGCCCCAAAAACATCAATCCCAAAATCACAATCATAATCATCGCCGTATATTGCGAACTGTTTTGTGCCGAAACCGCATCACCGTTTAAGACCGAAACAAAAAACCATTTAGAATCAAAAACCTGATTTTCAAGCCCCATAGCACAAATCATCATACGGTTGTCCAAAGAATCCGGCAAACGGAAAAACGCAAACCCCGACGAATCAACCTTTGTTTTTATATCGTAAAACGATGTCGCCGTAAATTTCATCAAGTCGTTTTTCAAATTATCATTAATAGAGGTTGAAACTCCCGCAAACTGCCCCGTATTTGTCAACAAAAAAGATGCGGTATTGCTATAATCAGCAGAGTTTTTTACCATCGTGTTGAAATTTTCAACCTCCAAATCACCGCTTACCATAGCGCAAAAATTATTTTCAGCGTCCAATACGGGAATCAAAACGGTGGATTTATAAATCGGTTTAACACTCGGATTTTCAGGGTCTTCGCTGACAATTCCCGTAATCTGCTCTCTACCGTTGATTTTGGCTTTATAATAACTGCCCGAAAAATCGTCGCCGTCTTTGTCCATATCTTCAATAGTGCAGCGGGTGCTGCCGTCGCCGCGTTCAAAAGTGTAAACCCTGCGACCGTAAGATTTTGTCCACAAAGCATCTATCAGACCTAACTCCCAAGAAATCTTTATGTTGTCATAACTTAAATTACGGCTAAGAAAAATATTTGCCGCCGCTTTGTAGACTTCTATACGCTCACTTTCAGTAAGAACGTCCGTCCCCGAAATCGAAGATGCAAACGAACGCAACGCAACAATATTTCCGTCAAGAGAATTTTGAATTTTCAAGACAGCGTTATTTTCTACACCGCGTATATTTTTTATCAAAAGCGACGTATTGATTTTCGTCGTATGGTAATTAAGATAACCCGCTGAGGCTATGTACACTACAAGCGCAGCAGATAATATATACAAAAGTAATTTTACTTGAATTTTTAGTTTCATCGCTACAATTTTTTTCTAAAAAATTTATGCAATCTTTGTGCCTTTTTTAGCCGTTTAAAATTACTGATAATACTTTAACTGACAAAATTTTTACCGTATTTTTTTTACAAAAAAACGGAGTTGCTACAAAACAACTCCGCCATAAAAAAAAACTTCAAAATTATGGAAAAAAATCCTACTTAAAATCTTAATCCTACGGTCATTGTAATATACAACGCCTTGTTTTTAAGATTGTAATCCTGACGAACATTGTTTGATTCATACAACAATTTCGTAGTCTCAAACAAGTGGTAAGAACCCGTTATGTCAAAAAATACATCTTCGTTACCGATTCCGACACCGCCCGAAAAGATTTGTCTTTCAAAACTTTTGTCGATATACTTGCAAGGATTGCCGTAAATCGCATAACCCGCTCTCAAAGCAACGTTAGGAGTACATTTTACCTCCGCTCCCACTCTGAAATTACTCGTGCCTTCCAACTTGTCTTTTATAGCCTCGTTCTGAATTTCAAAATCGTTACTATCCCAATCCTCGTTAGAAAACCTCGTCATAGAGTAGTTAACGTATTCATAGTCAATACTGAGCAAGCCTCTGCCCGGAGCAATAAACGCCGCCGAAAGAATCGCTTTAAACGGTGTCATCAAACTATATTTGTACTTGTTATTTTCAGAAATTGCCTCCTGAGATTTATCCTCGATTTTGAGTTCGCCGGTAATGTTATCCTCATATTGTATGTTATCGTCATAAAGTGCCGCAACCTCAGAATAATAATCATCGTCAACCTGATACCAAGTCGGTGTATGAATAGCCGCACCAAAACGTAAATAATTTACGGGTTTATAAATAACTCCGGCTTTTACGTTAACTCCTGCACCTTCATCTTTGATTCTTTCAGTAAAATCCCAATACTCGTAAGGTGTACAGTTATCATTATCATCTTCGCTGTAAGTACTTGTTTGTTTGTATCTTAACGTTGCAATACCAATACTTGCTCCGAAATAGAGTTTGTCGTCGAAATTACCAGAAAAAGCCAAATCCCAAGAATTAAGACCGCCTTTGGTTTTTGATACAAACTTCTGATATTCACCGTAACCGCCTTGACCGCCTACCATAGGAAACCAACCTGCGTCATGTGCAGTTAAATAAGCATTCTTAACGTCAGCATCGCCGTCCATCAAAAAACAATCATATCCCAATTTTGCAGTATAAGCATCTAACTTACCATATTCCAAACCGTTAGACCTATCTTTCCAACTGTCAAGCATTGATGAATTGTCGTTTCTGCCGTAAACTCTGCGTTTGCCGTTAAAGTCCATAAGCCGATTAAAAGCGATACCCCAAGACCAACCTTTAAAGCCTGATTTGTCAGGATTATAATTAGACTGAACAAAGCCAACGTTAGCAATCTTGAAAGAAAACTTGCTGTCGTCAGACTCAAAACCGTTAAGCAAAGCCTCTGACTTACAGTTTATAAACTGCGGCGTAAAAGTAAATTCGCCTCTTTTGTAAACGCTCATTCCGGCAGGATTAGCAGCAAGGCACGAAACATCACCGCCTAATGCTCCAAACGCACCGCCCATTGCCGTTGAACGCGCCGTTCCCTGCTGAAAACTTCTTGAAAATCTCAAAGCATCATATTCGCTTTGAGCAAAAACCGTTGACGAAAGCAACGCCAACGGTATTATAAATAAACTTCTTTTTTTCATAATCCGTTATTGTTAAAATTTTTTGTTTTTTCTATCTGTGTCCGCTCGAACTGCTGCTACCTCTTGACGAAGATGAACTTCCTCTTGACGAAGATGAACTTCCTCTTGACGAAGATGATGAAGATCCAGAGTGTCCGCCCGAAGAATACGAACCGCTGCGTCCGCTGTTAGAATAGCCCGAAGACGAACCGCTCTTTGACGGGCTTGACGAAGACGATCCGCTACGGCTCGAATAACTGCTTGACGAACCTCTTGAAGACGAATTATTGCTTCTTGATCCGCTGTTATAACTGCTTGAACTACCACTTCTTGAACCTCCGTTGTTATAACTTCCTGACGATTTAGACGGCGAAGTAGTGCTGCCTGACTGTCCGCTGCGACTTGAATAACTGCTCGACGAACCTCTTGAATTAGACGTTCTGTTGTTGTTATTGTTATAATAACTGTGGTTTTGATTGTTGTTATAATTCTTAGACGTACCCGACGAACTGCTGCGGCTGTATCCGTTAGAATATACGCGGTTGTTATAAGCACCCGTTACGCCGTTTCGGTGTCCGTAAGAATAGTGATGATACGCTCCGCCGCCGTGTCCGTGTACTCTGTTGTATTCCATTGCGTAATGACGGTCGAAACTGTTATGATAACCGTGTCCGTAATGGTAATGACGGTAGTATCCTTCATGGAAACAGGGATTGTAATAGTGATGATGGTATCCGTACCAAGAATATCCCCAATACGGGTCGCCCCAGTAGGAATATCTGTAAGGCATTCCCCAGCCCGTATGCCAATAAAACGAGTTGTAAGAATATCCGAAATCCCAATACCAATTACGATACCAAGGTTCGCAAACCACAACGTCATAATATCTTACTGCACGTGTCGGACGGTGAAAACGGTAAATTCTCGTCGTATAACTGTCGTCGATGATAATTTCTTCGTCATCGGGGTCAACATAACCGTTACTATAAGAATTGCTGCTGTTGTCTTCATAAACTGTTACGTCCTGATCTTGTGCAGCAGGAGCCGGTGTCGTTACTGTCGGTCTCGGTGCCGGCGTATAAATGCCGTAAACATCGTCGCTGTATACCGGCGAAGAAGTCGTCATCAAAACCGTACATGACGAAAACATCATCGTCGCAAAAGCCGTTAAAGTGTGGAATAATTTCATAATACTTCCCTCCTATTTAAGTTAAGTTAATCAATCACTATTTTAGACGTAAAGAAACTAAAAAAGTGAAAATTTATTTTGTTAAATTTTGTTTAAATTGCCTTCAAACTCATATCCAAACTCTTGATTTGGTGAGTTAACGCGCCGACGGAAATATAATCTACGCCGGTTAGAGCGTAATCCCTTAACGTTTCGAGAGTTATGCCGCCAGAAGATTCGGTTTCATATTTTCCGCCAATGAGTTCGACAGCCTTTTTGGTCATTTCCAAATCAAAATTATCGAGCATAATTCTCTTGATTCCGCCCACTTCCATAGCCTGACGGATTTCGTCGAGGTTGCGGGTTTCGATTTCGATGTCAAGATTTTTGCCTTTTTCTTTGCAATATTTTTGAGCGGCGAGAATGGCGTTTTTGATTCCGCCCGCAAAGTCAACGTGGTTGTCTTTTATCAAAATCATATCAAAAAGACCGATTCGGTGATTTTTGCCGCCGCCGATTTTAACCGCTTGTTTTTCAAGAAGTCTGAGTCCCGGAGTGGTTTTCCGCGTGTCAAGAACCTTGGTGTGAAGGTCGGCAATTTTTTCGGCATAAATATGAGTTTGTGTCGCAACTCCGCTCAAACGTTGCATAAAGTTAAGCACCAATCTTTCAGCCTGCAAAATCGAAATTACGTTGCCCGAAACTTCAAAAGCGATGTCGCCTTTTTTTACTTTTGCACCGTCCTGCAAAAAAACGTCAACTTTTAAGTTTTTGTCGATTTTTTCAAAAACTTTCAAAGCGACGGAAATTCCGCATAAAATTCCGTCCTGCTTAATTATAAGGTGTGCTTTGCCTTGTTCATCGTGCGGGATTGTTGACAGAGAAGTGTGGTCGCCGTCGCCTAAATCTTCCGCAATGGCAATGTCGATTAAATCGTCTTCGAGTTCTTCTAATTTTTTCATTTTTTATTAATTTTTTTTTGTTACGCGGCAAAGATACAAAAAAAAATCCGAAATTATCAAAAAAATAATTTCGGATTTCGCTGTTTTTCTCAAAATTCTAGTAAACATACAACCCTATAATAACCGATTGATTATTAACGGTTTTCAGTGTGTAGTCCACTTTATAAGATTTACCTTCGGAGGTTTTCATCTCTCCGAAAAAATAGTTTCTGTTGCGGCTCGAAGTGTATTCAGAGGGTTTGTTTTGCTCAAAAAACTTCTCAATCACCTGTACAGCCTGTGTTTTGGTGCAGATGTTTTGAGAATTGTTGAAATTCAATTCCATTTGCGGCGCAAAATAGACCGCTAAATTTTCCGCCCGTCCTTCGCTGATTGCGGTGTTGATTTTTTGGTAAGTGTTATCCGTATGAAAATCAAACAGAAAACACGCCGCCAAAAGCACTCCGAAAAAAAGTAAGTAAAATGCACGTTTCATAATTCCATAAAATTTTTTTAAGTTGTTTTGTGAATTTATATCAAAAAACGTGCCGAGTGCCTTTAACTCAATACCAAATCTTCAAATTCTTTTTCTCCGTTGTAAAATTTTTCGAGCCTTTGATTAAATTCTTGTTTCGGAAGTGTTTTCCAAGAGCGGAACTCGTTAGTTATATCATGAAATTCGATGTCAACTTTACGCTTTTTCTTAAAGAAAACATAACCTGAAAAAATATACAACATGCTCATTAACAGCAGTTTCAAAATCGGCGGAGTTTTTTTGCGGTTGTAGTTAGACCATTTAGAACCCCAAAAACCTATAATTCTTACACCGACGACTCTCGTATTTTCGGGCAGAATTTGAGCGGCGTTATATGCCAAACGACGGTTTCCGATTGTTTCCCTGCCGTCCAAAGTTATATGCCCTGACGGATAAAAAAGTATGTTCGCGCCTTTTTTGAGTTGCTCTTCAATAATGCCGTCCAACTGCTGAACCTGTTCAACGCCCTTGCGCCCTTTCCTTAAATCGGGAACCTGAACCGCATGAAACATATTCAAAATGTGTCCGATAACCGGCACGTCCCAATAACGAGAATCAACCAAGGGTTGAAGTTTTTTGTCGTAAAGATTAGAAATCAACATTATCGGGTCAAGCACCGCTCTGTGCATAGGGAGAATAAGCAGGTTTTCGTTATTGTTAACGTCCATGTTTTCAACGTTTTTCAGTCTGACATCATAATGCAGTTTGACGTGATTTCTGCCGAAAAAGCACAACACGCTTTTATAATTAAAAAGAAAAACCACCGAGGCAACAAACATCACTACGCCGTCAAAAAGGAAAACGTATTTTGTCGGTAAAAAACTTGTAATCAGAATGTTAGTCAGTGAGGCAAAAAATATGAAAATAAACGACAAAAGATTGAAATACGCCAAAAAGACGTTTAATTCTTCTTTTTTGGCACGTTTTTGAATTTCAGCATCCATCGGAATTTTGAAGAGACCGCACAAAACGGCAATCAAAACAATGCTAACCGTAAAAGCATTTTGTCCGAAATCAAAAATAAAAATCGCAACAAGCAGTGCCGCAATCACAAAGCCGAATTGCGGAACGTAACCGAGCATAAAACGTTTTTTGTCAAGATTTCCGCAAATAAAACAACCTAAGGCTATGCCTATTGCCATCAATGCCAAAACGATTCCCGTCTGAAAAGGCGACATCGAAAGCGCACTGTCGCAATGCAAAATGAGTAAAGTCTGTATAGATGCCGAAAGCCACCAAAAAAAGCACAACAAATAAATAATGTGTTTTAGCCCCTCATGTTTAGAAACCATTGCGTTAGTTTCCCTTAAAAAGCGAATCGGATTTGCCGAGGAAACCTCCGCCTGATATTCTTCGTTTGCCTTAATGAAAAAACTGCTGACAAGACCTAACACGGCAACCGAAATCAGAACGGCGTATTGAATTTCTTTCGAAACGCTCTCGCTCATCACCGAGCCGAGAACAGTTCCCGTCAACATTCCCAAAAACGAGAAAGCCTCCATTCCGCCCATACCTTGCGAAATACCGTCCTCGCCGCCGATGTCTTTTATCAGTCCGTATTTTGACGGCGAAAACAACGCACTTTGAAGTCCCATCAACGTTACGGCTGAAAGGGCAAGCGTTAAATTCTGAAATTCAAAACCCAAAACGGCAACCGCCATAATCGGCAGTTCAAGCATTTTTGCGATTTTTACGATTCGGGTTTTCTTGAAAAAATGGGGTAATTTTCCCGCAAGGGGCGAAAACAACAGATACGGCAAAACCAAAGCCCCTGCCGTAAAATTAACGACAAAAGTTTTGTATTCGTCAGCCACCCAACCTGCGGCAATAAAACAAACCAATGTTTTGAGCATATTGTCGTTCATAACGCCCAAAACATTGGTAAGATATAAAGGTAAAAACTTTTTCATTTATTTTTTAGTCAATTCCAAAGTATCCTGAGCGATAACGAGTTCTTCGTTAGTCGGCACAACGATAACTTTTACCTTAGAAGTCGGTTTTGAAATCACCATTTCTTTGTCTCTGAGACCTGTATTAATAGTGTCGTCAAATTCAATTCCGAGGTTTTCGAGGTGCATTGCAACGCCGCGTCTTGTGGTGTCGCCTTTTTCGCCGATTCCGCCGCAGAAAACAAGAACGTCGCAACCGTTCATCGCTGCCATGTATGCACCGATGTATTTTTTGATGCTGTAATCCTGCATTTTGCAAGCCAAAGCCGCGCGGTATTCTTTCTTGACGAAAGCGGCTTCTTCAACGTCTCTCATGTCAGAAGAAACGCCTGAAATACCGAGAACGCCCGATTTCTTATTAATAAAGGTGTTCATATCTTCGGGTTTCAATGCGCCGTTTTCAAACAAGTACGGAAAAACAGCCGGGTCGATAACGCCGCAACGTGTACCCATAACAACGCCTTCGCAAGGTGTCAAACCCATTGACGTATCAACGACTTTGCCGTTTTCGATTGCAGCGAGCGATGCGCCGTTACCGATATGACAAGTGATGATTTTGGTCTTGTTGTAATCCAAACCGAGGATTTCGCAGGCACGTTTCGACACGTATCTGTGGCTCGAACCGTGGAAACCGTAACGGCGGATATGATATTTTTCGTACAATTCGTAAGGAATTGCGTACATGTAAGCGTAGTCGGGAATCGTCTGATGGAAAGCAGTGTCGAAAACTGCAACCTGAGGCAATGTCGGCAATATTGCTTTAATTGCTCTGATACCTTTGAGGTTAGCCATCTGATGAAGAGGTCCCAGCGGTGCTATTTCTTCGATTTTAGCGATAACGTCATCGTTAATCAAAACTGATTGTTTGAAAAATTCACCACCGTGAAGTACTCTGTGTCCTGCTGCGTCGATTTCGTTCAATGAAGCGATAACGCCCAAGTTTTTATCTGTTAAAGTGTTAAGAACCAATTCGATAGCCTCTTTGTGGTCGTTCATAGGCTTTTCGATTTTGGTCTTTTCGCCTTCACCTTTTTGATGTTTTAAGAATGAGTCGGGAAGACCGATTTTTTCAACGCCGCCTTTTGCCAAAACTTCGTTTTTGTCCATATCAAAAAGTTGATATTTCAAAGACGAAGAACCGCAATTTATAACTAAAATTTTCACTTTTTTTATCCTTTTTTATTTATTGTTTGCTTGTAATGCTGTGATTGCTACCATATTAACGATGTCTTCAACGTAGCAGCCGCGTGAAAGGTCGTTAACGGGTGCTGCCATACCTTGAAGAATAGGACCTACTGCGTCCGCACCGGCTAATCTCTGAACGAGTTTGTAACCGATGTTTCCTGCCTCCAAAGACGGGAAAACCAAAACGTTAGCCTTTCCTGCAACTTTGCTTCCGGGTGCTTTTAAGTCAGCAACCTTCTGAACCATAGCGGCATCGGCTTGAAGTTCACCGTCGATTTCGAGTTCGGGTGCGCGTTCCTGAGCGATTTTTGTTGCCTCGGTAACTTTGTCAACCATTTCGTGTTGAGCCGAACCTTTGGTAGAGAAACTAAGCATTGCAACCTTCGGGTCGATACCGGCTAAGGCTTTTGCCGTTTTAGCAGAAATAATAGCGATGTCGGCTAACTGTTCTGCGTTAGGAGCAATGTTAACGGCACAATCGGCAAAAAGGAATACGCCGTCCTGACCGTAATTCTTATCTTTTACGACAACGACAAACGCGCCAGAAACGGTGCTTACGCCCGGAGCCGTTTTGATGTACTGCAAAGCCGGACGGATAGTGTCGGCGGTTGAACAGATTGCGCCCGCAACCATACCGTCAGCGTGTCCTGCTTTAATCATCAACGTTCCGAGATAATACGGACTATCGAGTTGTTTCAATGCTTTTTCTACGGTCATGCCTTTTGACTTGCGGATTTCAGCCATAATTTCGGCATACTGTTGTTTGCCTGAAAAAGTTTTCGGGTCAACGATTTCGGCTTTTGAAATGTTTTTAAGACCGAATTTTTCAGCCTCGGCTTTGATTGTGTCGGGATTTCCGATGAGTACGAGTTGCGCGATACCTTCGCCGAGAATGGTTTCAGCGGCTTTCAAGGTGCGTTCTTCTTCGCCTTCGGGCAAAACGATGCGTTTGTTTGCCTTTTTAGCGTTTTCTCTTATTTGTTCCAATAATGTCATGGATTGTAAGATTTTTTTATATGGTTTGTTAACAAAAATTATTCGACAAAATTAGAAAAAAAAATTAAGGTGGGAAAAAAAAATGTATTAATTTTGCAGCGTAAATTTAAAAAAGCACATCAACTAATGAAAAAAATTTTTGCGGCATTACCTTTATGCTTTTGTGCGCTGAATGTTAACGCACAAACCGACACTACCGTTCAACACACGGAAATAGTTGTAACAGGAACACGTAACTCTGTGGACGTAAGATATTTACCACTAACTGTAACACAGATTTCAAACGCAGAATTAGAGAGAAATTATAATTTTTCGGTTTTGCCGGCAATTATGGAACAAACGCCCGGACTTTTTGCAACTTCAAGAGGCATAATAGGTTACGGCGTTTCAACAAATGCTGCCGGCGGAATAAAAATTCGCGGTGTCGGCTCTATGGCTCAACTTTTGGTTTTGATTGACGGTCAGCCGCAATTCGCCGGTCTGATGGGACACCCGATTCCCGATGCGTATCAAAGTTATTATACTGAAAAAGTTGAAATCATTCGCGGTCCATCATGCCTTTTGTACGGCTCTAACGCTATGGGCGGCGTTATCAACATCGTTACAAAAGATGCTCAAAAAATTGACGGAGCAGAAACCGATTTTCAAATTTCGGGCGGAAGTTACGGCACGTTTCAAGCCTCAGGGTCAGGAAAATTTCGCAAAGGCAAGTTTTCAACCGCTCTCGGCGTAAGTTATCAGCGCACCGACGGACACAGACAAAATTCTGATTTTGAACAACTTTCAGACTTTATTAAAGTCGGTTACGATATTTCTGACCACTGGATTATAAACGCTGACATCAATTTGACGGACTTTAAGTTCTCAAATCCCGGACCTGAAAATGCACCGCTTTTTGATGCCGATGCAGACATCTACCGAGGACTTACAAGTCTTTCAGTAACAAATAATTACGCAAAAACTTCCGGCTCTTTCCGCGTGTTTTACGATTGGGGCGAACACGAAATCAACGACGGACACCTTTATAATGCACCCGAAAAAACTTATCTTTATAAGCACAAAGATTTTATCGGCGGCATAAACGCTTATCAGTCAGTAAGTTTCTTTAACGGAAACCGTACTACTTTCGGTTTTGACTATCAAAATTTCGGCGGAAAGGCTTGGAACGACTTTTTTGACGGACATTCAGAAGATTTAGTCAAGGATAAAAATCAAAACGAAATAGCAGGCTATGTGGATTTTCGTCAGGAAATAACCTCTTGGTCTTCTTTGGATTTAGGTTTAAGAGTTGACAATCATTCTCAAAGCGGGACTTTTGTTGTGCCGCAGTTCGGGCTTTCTTTCTACACTCAAAAAGACGACAACGTAAAACTCTTAGTTTCAAAAGGTTTCAGAAATCCGACAATTAGAGAAATGTATATGTTTCCGCCTCAAAACGACGAGTTAAAACCCGAAGAAATGATGAACTATGAAATCTCTTATTCAAAGAGAATCAATCATTTACAGTTTGAAGTCAACACCTTTTATATTAAAGGCGAGAATATGATTTTGACCGTTATGCGCCCCGAAGGAAAAGGAAAAATCAACAAAAACGTTGAAAATTTTGAAAATTCGGGTTTTGAACTTTCAGCAAAATATTTTCTTAATCCCGCGTGGAATTTTGCTTTGAATTATTCATTTTTGAACACGAACAAAGACATTGAAGGCGCACCGAAAAATAAAATTTTCTTTTCTGCGGCTTATTCCGGCGAAAAATTTTCTTCAAACTTGACTGTTGAAAATATTTCCGGCTTGTATATCGGCGAAAATGAAGAAGAAAATTATACGCTTGTTAACTTAAATTTCGGTTATCAGGCGACTAAAAATATAAAACTTTTTGTCAAAGGCGAAAACCTTTTGGCGCAAAAATACCAGACATACGCTGGCTTTTATATGCCGAAAGCGACATTTATGGGCGGCGTGAAATTGAGTTTTTAAAAGAATATGCGGCAAAGAAGCGAAAAATTAAGAATTACGATTATCGAAACTTCACCGATATTGCTTTCGGGGCTTGTCAGCACCATAAGACATGCCCTTGATTGCGATGTCGTGTTTCAGGAAGTTACTAAAAATCAGGATATTGACGGCATAGAAAAATTCTCGCCCGACATTATCGTCTTGAATCCCGTATTTTTGGGCGTTCAAGGCATAAAGGATTTGAAAAAGAAAATTCCGATGTCCTCACACCTTATTTGTCTAAGAATTTATCCCTTGGACGAGAGCATGTTAAGCCTTTTTGAAGCCTTCATAACGCTTTACGACAAGCCTGAGGACATTCACAAATTAATAGACCGTTTGAGCGGTTATCACGAGCGGGAAAACGCCGATTCAGCCCTGACGGAAAGAGAAAAAGAAATCGTCCGTCTCGTGGTAAAAGGCAAGTCAAACAAGGAGATTTCTACGGAAATGAATATTTCGGTTTACACGGTTTCGACACACCGCCGCAACATCGCCAAAAAACTGCAAATACATTCGGCAACCGCAATGACTATCTATGCGATTTCCAACAACTTAGTCAACATTAACGAAGTTAAAAGCCTATAAAAAATGGCAGCAAAAGTTAAAGATATGACAACGGGCAGACCTTTTGGATTGATTCTGAAATTTGCCCTTCCTCTTATGCTCGGCAACCTTCTGCAACAAACTTATTCTCTGACAGATGCGGCTATTGTCGGCAATTATATTGACATCAACGCCTTAGGCGCGATAGGTGCGTCGTCGTCGGTTTTGTTTTTTATTTTGGGATTTTGTAACGGTTGCTGCGGAGGTTTTTCGATTCCCGTTTCACAAAAATTCGGTGCGAAAGATTTTTCTGCGATGCGGTGTTTTATCAACAATGCGCTTAAAATTTCAGTAGTTATCTCATTGGTTTTGACGGTGATAACGTCTCTAATGTGCAGACAAATCCTCGTTTGGCTCAACACTCCCGAAGAAATTTTTGAAGGTGCGTACATGTATCTTTTGATAACGTTTTTGGGTATTCCAGCGACGTTTTTTTATAACCTTTTGTCAGCAATAATCCGCGCCTTGGGCGACAGCAAAACACCTTTTTATTTTCTGATAATTTCAACGGTTTTGAACATCGGTTTGGATTTTCTTTTCATCTTGACTTTTAATCTCGGTGTCGGCGGAGCGGCTCTTGCAACTCTGACATCACAGGCTGTTTCAGCGGTTTTGTGCGCGGTCTACATGAAAAAAAGTTTCGCAATATTAAAATCTGAACCGTTTGAAAAAGAATTGAACCGTCGTTATATTGGCATTTTGTTAAATTCGGGAGTGCCGATGGGCTTGCAGTTTTCGATAACGGCAATCGGCTCTATGATGTTACAAAACGCTAACAACAGCCTCGGAACGGTTTGCGTTGCGGCTTTCACGACGGCAATGCGAATAAAAATGTTTTTCATGTGCGTTCTTGACAATCTCGGAATCGCGATGGCGACTTATTGCGGTCAGAATTACGGCGCGGGAAAACCTGAAAGAATTTTAACGGGAATAAAAGATTCGCTGATTATGATGGCGGTATATTCGGCAGTGATGTTTTTTGTTCAGTGGTTTTTTGCGCGTGAAATGGGCAAATGGTTTATGGACTCGTCAGAAAGCCAAGTACTTGATAATGTGGAACTTTTTCTTAGAATTTCAGTAAGTTTTTATCTTGCGCTCGGCACGTTAGCGATTCTGAGGTGTTCAATTCAAGGGGTCGGCTACACAAAACTTTCGATGTTCAGCGGCGTTTCCGAAATGATTGCAAGGGTTTGCATAAGTCTTTTTGTTGTTCCGGCATACGGATTTTTGGGCGTTAGTTTCGGCGACCCGATTGCGTGGTGTGCGGCAGATTTATTTCTGATTCCGGCGTTTATCGGGGTGTATAAAAGATGTCTTTTGGTTTCAAGCCGGAATGAATAAGCAAAAACACAACCGCCGTAAAAAACGTCAGCATGGCATACACTAACGCTGGCTTTTCTATTTCGCACGAATTTTCCAAAACCGTCGCAACGGATAATGCAAGAGCCGTGTTTTGAAGCCCCGTTTCAACGGCAACCGTAAGGCATGAGGCTTTGTCTAACTTGGCACTTTTAGCAATGAAAAATCCGCCGTACATTCCGCCGATGTTCAGCATTAAAACAAACGGCGCAATAATTAAAAACTCGTTAAAAGTCAGAGCGTTACAAGAATGTTCTCCCGACGGGAAAAAGATTTTTAAAGAGAAAACAATCAATAAAAGCAGCGGCAAAATCCATTTCAGAGGTTTTTGTACGGCTTTTGAAAAGTTTTCAGCATAGCGGTTTATCATAACACCGGAAAACGCCGGCAAAACAACGTTCAATAAAATATGCGTAAAACTGTCAGAAAACGACATAGTGATGCTTTGACTTTCGCCCACGAAAAACGAAACTGCAAGCATTATAAAAAGCGGTATATAAAAAGGTGAAAGTATGCTGTTGACAATCGTCATCGAAATCGACAGCGCGGTGTTAGCCTTAAAAAGGTGTACCAAAATATTACTTGTTGTCCCGACCGGACAAAGCGCGATTAACACGATTCCAAGTTTGCCGTAAACGTTCAACGGTGAAAAATACGCAAGGCAAAACGACAAAAGCGGCAGAATCAGAAGTTGGCTGCCGATACCTGTTAAAATGGATTTCGGATAAAGAAAAACATTTTTAAAATCGTTGAATGTCAGCGACATACCGATTCCAATCATTATAATTACAAGGGTAATTTCAACTAAAATATCAGCCATTTTATTTTGATTTTTTTACAAAATTACAAAAAAACTTCCAAATGAAAATTTTCTTTTTCAAAAAAAATTTTGCGACAAGCAATATTCTTTCTACTTTTACGGCAAGAAAAATTAAATAAATGAATTTCACAAACAAAAAAATTTGGATAACGGGTGCTTCATCGGGAATCGGTGAAGCGTTATGCTATGAACTTTCAGCGTTAGGCGCGTTTTTGATAATTTCGTCCCGCAGAGAAACTGAACTCGAAAGAGTCAGAAAAAATTGTCAAAACCCTGACAAAATAAAAATCGTACCTCTCGATTTGGAAAATTACCGCAGCATTGCTGACATCGCAAAACCCGTTTTGGAAGAGGTCAAAAATATTGATATTCTGATAAATAACGGCGGCGCAAGTCAAAGGGCTTTGGTCGTTGACGAAGATTTGACCGTCGTGGAAAAAATGATTAACATAAACTTTATGGGCGCGGTCGCTCTTACAAAAGCCGTTCTCCCGACGATGATTAGTCAAAAAAGCGGTCATATCGTCTGCATGAGCAGTCTCGCCGGAAAATTCGGAATACCTTTGCGCTCAGGTTATGCCGCCGCAAAACACGCCCTTCACGGATTTTTCGAGACCCTGAGAGCCGAAAACTACGACAACGGAATCCGCGTTATGATGGTTTGCCCCGGTTATATCAATACTAACGTGGCTATCAACGCATTAGACGCTAACGCAAACAAACGTAATCAAAACGATGAAGGTCAGGAAAAAGGTCTCGACCCAAAAGTTTTGGCGAAAAAAATCATCAAAGGCATCGAAAAAGAAAAACTCGAAATCACTGCCGGCGGCGGCGAAACCAACGGCATTTGGGTCAGCAGATTTTTTCCGAGACTTTTCGCAAAAATCATCAGAAAGAAAAAGTAAGAAGACAAACCGTTTCTACATGCACCGTGTGAGGAAACATGTCAACGGGCTGAACTTTTTTCAAAACAAAACCGTTTGAAGTCAAAACTTTTAAATCCCGCGCAAGGCTTTCGGGGTTACAACTGACATAAACAAAAGTTTTCGGTTGAAGTTTTATGACGGTTTTTAAAAGTTCTTCCGAACAACCCTTACGAGGCGGGTCTACAACTACAACATCGGCTTTAACTTGCTTGTTTTCAACAAGGTCAAAGACTATTTCGTCCGCATTGCCGCAAAAAAAATCTGCGTTGGAAATGCCGTTTAATGCGGCGTTTTCCCTCGCATTTTCGATTGCCTGAGGAATGATTTCCACACCGTAAACTTTTTTCGCTTTTCCCGCCAAAAACAACGAAATCGTCCCGACTCCGCAATAAAGATCAAAAACCGTTTCTTTTCCCGTCAAGGCGGCAAATTCTAAAACTTTTTTATATAATCTGACAGTTTGAAGCGGATTGATTTGGAAAAATGACAGCGGCGAAATTTTAAATTTTACTTTTCCAATAAAGTCCGTTATAAAACCGCCGCCGTAAACCGTCCGAAATTCTTTTCCGTTTATAACATTGGTATTCAGCAAGTTAGGCGTTATACAAACGGTTTTGATATTTTTATTTTTTTCGGTTAAAGTTTTCGCGAGTTCGTTTTCGTAAGGCAATTCCATGGCGTTAATAATCAGCGAGACCATCAACTCTCCTGTAAAGAATCCTTTACGAATCAAGATGTGCCGCAAAACGCCTTGGCAAGTTTTTTCGTTGTAAGGTTTTATGCCGAATTTTTTTAAGTGTGAAATGACGGTTTTTACGATTTCAGCATTTTCTTCCACACCGATTTTGCAGTCTGGACAATTAATAATATTGTGAGAATTTTTCTCGTAAATGCCAGCAATAATTTCACCGTTAACGTCCTCTGAAACAGGGATTAACGCTTTGTTTCTATAACGGAAAACATTTTCTGACGGCAGGATTTCCTCTACTTTTATGCCGAAATTTTTTAAGCAGTTTTCTACAATTTTCTTTTTCAACTCCAACTGCGAGAAATATTTCATTTGCTGAATTTGACAACCGCCGCAAACCTCAACAAAACGGCATAAAGGCTTTGTCCGAAGTTTTGAAAAATTCAAAATTTTCAAGATTTTTGCCTTTGCGTAAGATTTGTAACTTTCGGTGATTTCTACCGAAACTTTATCGCCCGGACAAGAATTAGGAATGTAAACACAAAAATTTTCGTTAACTTTTGCAATTCCGTCGCCGTCTTCACCGAGGTCTAAAACGTTTAAAATCAGTTTAATACCTGTTTTCATAATTGTTTTTTTTACGCCGCAAAATTAATTAAAAAAATTTTTATTTAAATTAATATTCTGTTTTTAAAGAAAAAAATTTAACTTTGCATTGCAATTTTGCGGGCTAAAATGTCCAAATTATTAATAATCAGCAAAATAATAAAAAATTAAAATATAAATGAGTTTACTTCAAAATATTTTTAAGTCCTTTTTCGGCGACAAATCGTCAAAAGACATCAAAAGAATGATGCCAATAGTCGCACAAGTCAACGCCGAATATGCAAAACTTAATAGTTTAAGCAATGATGAATTAAGGGCTTTGACCCAAAAGTTAAGACAAGATTTAAAACAAGCCGTCAGTGAAGAAGAAACATATCTTTCTGAATACAAAAAACAATTGGAATCTTCTGCAAATCTGACGGTTAAAGAACAGGAAGCACTTTATGACAACATTGAGGCATCTGAAAAACACATTCAAGAGATTCTCAAAGAAAAACTCAACGAAATTCTGCCTCAGGCATTTGCAATCATAAAAGACACTGCAAGACGTTTCAAAGAAAACGAAGAAGTAGAGGTTACGGCAACTCAATTTGACCGTGAACTCGCCATGAAATTCGAGAATATCAGAATTGACAACGACAAAGCATATTACAACCGCACTTGGAGAGCCGGCGGAAACCTTTTGACTTGGAACATGGTTCATTATGACGTCCAAATCATCGGCGGTATCGCGCTTCACGAAGGCAAAATTGCAGAAATGGCAACCGGCGAAGGTAAAACCCTCGTTGCAACTCTCCCCGTTTTTCTTAACGCGCTGACAGGCAGAGGCGTACACGTTGTTACCGTCAACGATTACCTTGCAAAACGTGACTCCGAATGGATGGGAATGTTGTATATGTTTCACGGTCTTAGCGTTGATTGTATCGACAAACATCAGCCTAATTCACCGCAACGCCGCAACGCATATTATTCTGACATCACTTTCGGAACTAACAACGAGTTCGGTTTCGACTATTTGAGAGATAATATGTGTTCTACTCCCGAAGAGTTGGTTCAGAGAAAACACGTTTTTGCAATCGTCGACGAAGTTGACTCGGTGTTAATCGACGATGCCCGCACACCGCTTATCATCAGCGGTCCTGTCGCAAAAGCAGGAAACGATATGCAACTTTTCATGGACTTAAAACCGAGAGTCGTTCAACTCGTAGAACATCAAAAACAACTTGTCAACAAACTCCTCAACGAGGCAAAAGCACTTATTAAAAAAGGAGACAAAACACAAGGCGGTGTTAAATTGTTGAAAGCATGGAAAGGTCTTCCGAAAAATAACGCACTCATAAAATTCCTCAGCGAAGAAGGTAACAAAGTACTTTTGAACGCTACCGAAGGTGAATACATGGCAGAAAACAACAAACGTATGCCCGAAATCACCGACGAACTTTACTTTGTCATCGAGGAAAAACAAAATTCGGTGGATTTGACCGAAAAAGGTATCGACCTTATCACCGGCAATTCTGACGACCCGCAGTTTTTCGTTATGCCTGACGTCGGAAGCGAAGTTGCAGAAATCGAACATTCTGACCTTTCGGACGAAGAAAAAGTCGCAAAAAAAGACAAACTTATGTCAGAATTTGCGGTTAAATCGGAGCGCATTCACACTATCAATCAGTTGCTTAAAGCCTACACGATGTTTGAAAAAGACCAGGAATACGTGGTCATCGACAACAAAGTAAAAATCGTGGACGAACAGACCGGTCGTATCATGGAAGGCAGACGTTATTCCGACGGACTTCATCAGGCAATCGAGGCGAAAGAAAACGTTAAAGTAGAGGCTGCAACCCAGACATTTGCGACGATAACGCTTCAAAACTACTTCCGTATGTACGAGAAAATTGCCGGTATGACAGGTACTGCGGAAACGGAAGCGGGCGAATTTTGGGAGATTTACAAACTTGACGTTTGTGTTATTCCGACCAACCGTCCGGTTATCAGAAAAGACGAAAACGATTTGGTTTACAAGACCAAACGTGAAAAATATAACGCTGTAATTCAAGAAGTTGAACGTCTTCACAACGAAGGCAGACCGGTGCTTGTCGGCACAACGTCGGTCGAAGTTTCAGAATTGTTGAGCAAGATGTTGATGATGAGAAAACTTGATCATCAGGTCTTGAATGCAAAACAGCACGCACGCGAGGCTGACATCGTTGCGAAAGCCGGTCAGAGCGGAACAATTACGATTGCAACCAACATGGCGGGTCGTGGTACCGACATCAAACTTTCTGACGAGGTAAAAGCCAAAGGCGGACTCGCAATCATCGGTACTGAAAGACACGAATCAAGACGTGTTGACCGTCAGTTGAGAGGTCGTGCCGGACGTCAGGGAGACCCCGGAAGTTCACAGTTTTTTGTTTCGTTGGAAGACAATTTGATGAGACTTTTCGGAAGCGAAAGAATTGCGGCTTTGATGGACAGAATGGGCTTGGAAGAAGGCGAAGTTATTCAGCACAAGATAGTTACGAAGTCAATCGAAAGGGCGCAGAAAAAAGTTGAAGAAAACAACTTCGGTATCCGTAAACGCCTTTTGGAATACGACGATGTGATGAACAAACAGCGTGAGGTTATCTACCGTCAGCGCAGAAACGCACTTTTCGGCGAAGGTCTTGACATCGAACTGACGAATATGTTGAACGACACTTGCGAAAGTCTTGCTAACGTTTATCATAACGAGGGCGATTACGCAGTTTTCTCACTCGAAGTGTCAAAGAGTTTGGGCATTCAAAATCCCGTTACGGAAGACGATTTCTTGAAACTTTCAAACGAAAAAATCGCAGACAAACTTTTTGAAACCGCTTTCAACAATTTGGCACAAAAAATGAAACTTATCCGCGATATGGCAATGCCTCAAATCAAGGAAGTTTACGAAAAATTCAGCGACAGATACGAGTACATTGTTATTCCGATTACTGACGGTCGCAGAATTTTCCAAATCCGTGTCAACTTGAAAAAAGCATACGAGACCGAGTGCCGCGAAATCACCAAGTCGTTTGAAAAAATCATTATGTTGATAACAATCGACGAGAATTGGAAAGCACATTTGAGAGATTTGGACGATTTGAAACAAGCGGTTCAGACCGTAACCTACGCGCAGAAAGACCCGTTGGTTATTTTCAAAATAGAGTCTAACGAGATGTTTGACAAGATGTTAGACCAGAATAACAAGACGATAATTTCGACGATAATGCGCGGACAGATTCCCGTTCGCGACCCCGAAGAAGTAGCACGCGCTCAGGCGGCTGCATTAGCACAGGCACAGGCGGCTGCAATGGCTCAAAAACGCGAACAAGAGCGTATGAAAGCAACTCAGGCGGAGGCTCAAAAGATTACTGACGAGCCGAAACCTCAGCCTCTGCAGCAAAAACAACCCGATGAGCCGAAACCTCAGCCGATAGTAAGGGGCGAAAAAAAAATCGGCAGAAACGACCCTTGTCCCTGCGGCAGCGGTAAAAAATACAAAAACTGCCACGGAAAAGGATTAGAAGAATAAAGAAAACCTTCATAAAAAAAACCGGCGAATCGCCGGTTTTTTTTATTGAAAAAGTGTTGGTAACTAAAAAAATATCGCTATATTTGCAACCAATAAAAATATAATTGTTATGGCAAAAGAACTTCAAAATAAAGATGAGAAAAAGATTACGGAAGAACTTTTCAAACTACTGCAAAAAAAAGCGGGGCTTTCGTATACAGAATTTCTGTTTCTGGTAAAACACAACTATATTGCTTCCAATCTTGATATGCTTTCTACGGAAGAAAAATTGAGGTACAATGTCAAGGTTGCGTAATGGAGACAGAATTTTGTGTTCACATGCTATCTTGTGCAAAAAGGAAAAGTGCTATGCAATTCTAACGAACAATATCTCCGATTTTTCCTCGTTTAAAGACATCAACATTTTACCTGTTAGTTTGGGATATTTGAAATCTGTAATAAAATAAAAAAAAGAGGTTGTCCTAATTTTTAGAAGACAACCTCATTTTTTTTAATGGTGAAACAACCTTATCCCTGTGAAACTCATTACGATACCGTATTTGTTACAAGTTTCGATAACGTTGTCGTCTCTAAGCGAACCGCCCGGTTGAGCGATGAATTTTACGCCCGATTTTTTAGCCCTTTCAACGTTGTCTCCAAACGGGAAAAATGCGTCAGAGCCTAACGAAACGCCCGTGTTTTTGTCAAGCCAAGCGCGTTTTTTCTCGCGGGTGAAAACCTCAGGCTTAACTTTGAAGAATTTTTGCCACTGACCTTCCGCCAAAACATCGTCATAATCGTCAGACATATAAATGTCGATGGTATTGTCTCTGTCAGGACGTTTGATGCCGTCAACAAACTGTAAACCAAGAACTTCCGGAGATTGTCTGAGCCACCAGTTGTCAGCCTTCTGACCCGCTAATCTCGTACAGTGAATCCTTGACTGCTGCCCCGCACCGATACCTATCGCCTGACCGTTCTTCACGTAACAAACCGAATTTGACTGAGTATATTTCAAGGTTATCATCGCAACGGTCAAATCTATTTTTGCCTCTTTTGTGAGGGCTTTGTTTTCGGTAACGATATTGTCAAAAAAGTCGTCAGTAATCGTAAGTTCGTTTCTGCCCTGCTCGAAAGTGATTCCGAAAACTTGCTTGCGCTCGATAGCCTCGGGACGGTAATTTTCGTCAATTTTAATAATGCAATAATTGCCGTTTTTCTTCTGTTTCAAGATTTCTAACGCCTCGTCGGTGTAGCCCGGAGCGATTACGCCGTCCGAAACTTCTCTCTTGATAACGAGTGCCGTACTCTTGTCGCAAACGTCAGAAAGCGAAATAAAATCGCCGAAAGACGACATTCTGTCAGCACCGCGAGCCCTGATATAAGCATTTGCCAAGGGCGTAAATTCGATGTCCAAATCCTGAACCCAATAAATCTGTTTTTCAACATCGCTGAGCGGCAAACCTACCGCAGCACCCGCCGGCGAAACGTGTTTGAACGAAGTTGCAGCAGGTAAACTCGTCGCTTTTTTAAGTTCGCTGACAAGTTGCCAACCGTTGAAAGCGTCAAGAAAATTAATATATCCGGCACGACCGTTAAGAACTTCAACCGGCAATTCGCCGTTTTCCATGAAAATCCTCGCCGGTTTTTGATTGGGGTTGCAACCGTATTTCAACTGATATTCTTTCATTATTTTACGTTTTTATTGATGATTTTAGAAGTGTATTTTCCCGTCGAGATTTCAATAAAACGGGTGAAAAGCGATACTTTGTTGTCGGGGTTGAGAGCGTTCCAAACTGTGTTTGTAAACTCATCTATACCGCCCTTAATGTCAACTCTTTGAGGTTCGCCTTCAAAACTCGGAAGCGGATTGCCGTCGCCTTGATAAGTGTGGATAAAACGTCCTTCGCCCGCTATCGGATTGTCATAATGGAACGTGTAACGGCAGTTGGATTCGGGGCGTCCTTCGTCAGATTTCAAAATCGACATATAGAACGAAAATTTGTTGTCGCAGACGTTCATAACGCCTGAAATTCTCGGCGTAAAGTTCGGCGCATCGGGTTCAAACTGTCGGCAAAGAAGCGACTGTTCAAACGTCATTTGAGCGTTCATATTGTCGTAAATGGTGTCGGTTTGGTCGCCGTTGGTAACGATTGTGTTGTTGCCGAGAACGCGCACGGGAGAATAAATGATTAATGACGGGTCTTTTAATTTTTTCGGGTCAAAAGCCTCGGTGCGGATACCCTCGCCGTCTTCAACAAAAATTCTGTTGCGGGAGTTTTCGCTCCTTCCCATTATAAAATAAGCGGTTACGGCGTATTTGCCGTCCTGAGATTTTCCGATAACAATGCCCCTACCCGGGTACGAAGTTTTGGAAATCTCCGTTGATAAAGTTTCTAATTTCATTGTATTTCGTTATGATTGTTTTCTGATTCGTTGCAAATAAGCCTCGGATTAAGAGGCAGTTTCAAGAGTTCAGCCTCGATGTCCTCTTTTGAAACATCTCCCACAAATTCCACGATTGCGTTATAATCCTTACCGCAAGAATCCTCAGGCTTCAAACATTTGATTCTAAATGCTTTAAGGTTTTCGTCGGGGATTAGGACTTCGGTGTAGGAATTTCTGTCAACTTTCACAAAGGCTTGTGTTAAAGTGATTTGAGGCAACGGAAGTTCGTCATTTGAGCCGGAATTTCCTCCCGCGCAATTGAAATTTGCGAGCAGAATTTCTTTCGCGGAGGTTTTTCTGAAAAAGGTTTCAGTCTCAGAGAATAGAACGTTTTTTATGTCGTCAGGGAAAAATTTTTGATAATAAGGTCTGAAAAACATTTCGTAAAGTGTCATTCCGTAAGTGTTTTTCAAGAAAGTTGCGAGAAATTTCGGCGGTCTTTTTCCGAATTTTTTGGTTTTGAGGATTTCGCCGACTATGGTTTCGCGGTAACTCTGTTTTAGCATATATATATGATTTTCAATCGGATAAGGGACATATTCGATTGCAGAGTTTTTCTTCTTGAACATACCGTGATATTCAGGGACACATACTTTTTCGGCATCAAGGGCGATGACCGTATTTTTTTCATTTTCTATTCCCATAAACAACTAATTTTTTTCAGAGCCAAATATACAACGAATTATCGGTTATAACAAATTTTTTTAATGAAAAAGTGCTTATAAATTCACTTGTTTCGGCACTCTTTCGTTTTTATCGGTTTTAAAAATCAAAATCATTCTGTCCTCAGAATATTTTTTCAGACTGATTTTCAATGACTTTTTGTTCTTGATTGGTATTGTTTTGAGTTTTTCGCCCGAATAACTTACCAAATCAACACTTGTTAAAACCGCTTCTGAGGTTACGAAAACCGTTTTTGACGAAAGTTTAACATTAATTTCCGGCAAAGAGATTTTAGTGCCGGTTTGCAGTTTTGAATCCTTGTCATCGGGGACGTCATAACCGTAAAGTTGCAACATTTTTATGGCATAACGGCTGCCCAAACGCTCATACCCCTCTCTTGAAAAATGCACGTTATCGTCACTCGCCGCACAGCCGTAACTTGCTATCGGATAGGCAGTAGGAATGTAATCATGAATTTTATCAATCGTTGGATTGGCATGTGCGCAAACGCCGTTTTGGTCTGCACCGATAGTTTCGCCGACAAGCAGCGGCACGTCTTCGGCATTGAGGTTGAGTTCGTTTAAGAGGTTTTCGTAAATTTCTTTCATCTTGATAAGCCACTTTTCGCTGTAAGCGTCAGTTTCGCCCTGATGATAAATGATGCCTTTGATAACGCCGTCTTTTTGAGCCTTTTTAGCACATTCGAGAAGTCGCGCCAAAGGGTTGCCGTCGTACTTTTTGACCTCGTTTCTCTGCCATTCAGGTTTGATGGAATCGATGTAGGCTTTACAAAGGTCTTTGTGAAAAAGGTCTGAGGCACAACCGTTTACGGCAACAACCAAAGTTCCGACTTTGATGTTTTCGGGCAAGGTTTCCAACAGACGGCGGGCAAAAAAGTCAGAAGGTCCTAACTTTGACCACCGTTTACAAAGGGGCGGAACACCTTTTCTCCACTCGCCGATTTTACGGTCGTCATCGTTACAAGTCGCCATATTGAGAAACCTCGGACTTACGATGCTGTCTTTACTTGTAAAAGGTGCTTGTCCGTACATATTTGACTGACCTAAACAAAGATAAACATAAAAATTTTTGTCCTGACTAAACGCATTGACAGTCAAGAACATAAACAATAGTGTAATTGATAATAAACGTTTCATATCTTTAATGTAAAAATTAATACGCAAATATATTGGTTTTATTCGTTATAACAAAAAAAAATTGTATCTTGCAGTGTCATTGACCGTTGGAATAGCACCGACAGAGGAGTTCAGAGAATGTCTAACGTCCTTCTTTTTTATATGTTGTCGGCTCAACTGCCGCTGATTCCAAATGATTTGATGAAAATAAACACCGCCGCCAATTTTTACGTCGGACTTGACCGATTTCAGTCCAAAATGAGACGATTAAAATGCTAAACAACAAGTCTTGCATACCACTTGCGCCTATGTTTCAATTCCAAATGGGAATTTAAACAAAATGACCTACAACAGACAAACGCGGGCAGAAATGTCTTCATCTGAAAAAAGTTGACTCCTAATAAGAGTTCAAAATGTATAAAGACAAGACAGAGAAACGACAAAAGTATTACGATGAAGTGATGCGTTTGCACTTTGAGAAAGGTTACGGCGAAGACCGTATAGCAAAAAT